>NZ_JBEXUX010000099.1:0-26927 GCF_040629175.1 Embleya sp. NPDC005971
CTTCGCGCTCTCGCCCCCACCCACCCGGAAAGGCCCCCCGGCGGACTCGACCCGACCCCCACCCCTCCCCGCCGCTGCCAGCCGGTTTTCCACCGACCAAAGCGCCCGTCTCGTCGGGAATCCCCGCCCGATATGCCACTACGCCGGCGGCGGCCCACTCCACGAATCAGCCCGGCCCCGACCCCCGCAACCAAAAGCCCAACGCCCGCCGCGAACACCCCACCCACCCGAAAAGGCCCCCCGGCAAACCCAACCCGACCCCCACCCCTCCCCGCCGCTGCCAGCCGCCTTCCCGCCGACCAAAGCGCACGTCCCGTCGGGAACCCCCACCCCCGGCAGCCACTACGCCGGCGGCGGCCCACCCCACGAATCAGCCCGGCCCCGACCCCGCAACCAAAAGCCCAACGCCCGCCGTGAACACGCCACCGACTTGTCAGGCGTGGGGCGGTGGGTTGGTGGTCTTCAGGGTGGCGAGGAAGGGCGTCCAGGTGGCTTTGCGGAAGAGGAAGGTGCCCTGGGCAGGGGCCTTGGAGTCGCGTATGGAGATGGCGTCGTGGAGGGTGTGGGATCCTTCGACGCAAGCTTCGTCAGGACGGCTGTGGGTGGACTTGAACCAACTACTCGTGGGCATGGATCAAAGCTCCTCGATTGTCATGCGAATCATGTCCAAGCTGTCGTGGGGGCTCAGGGAAAGACCCAGGAGGTCGCTGAAAGCGCGCTCGTACTCATCGACGACAGACGCGTATCCGATCAGCGCACGGCTGGGCATGTTCTCCAGGTAGACGATCGGCTCCGAAGCGGAGACTTTGGTGAACCGGAAGAGGCTGAACGAACAGGCCATGCTGTTGTGGAGTCCCGCGCTGTATGGAAGCACCTGCACACGCACGTTGTGGAGGGTCGAGACCTCAGCGATGTGTCGGAGCTGTTCACGCGTCGCCTCCCGGCCCATTGCCCGGCGACGAAGCAGGGACTCGTTGAGAATGAAGTAGGACTCCAAGGGCTTCTCTTCTCGGAGCAGCAGTCCCTGGCGTGCCGTGCGGGCCGCTACCCGTACCTCGATCTCCTCGGAACTGAACCTCATCGGCGCTGCCCTGTGGGTCTCCCGGGCGTAGGTCGCCGTCTGAAGCAACCCGGGCACATACTCCGACGCGTAGACACGCACCGAGGCCGCCGAAGCCTCGATTCCGATGAAGGCGTGCAGCCCCGGTCGGACGCTGGGCTGATCCCTGGGCTCGTCCCACCGGTCCTGCTTCGTTTTGGTCACTGTGGCGTAGGTGTTCAGAAGGGACCGCGTGTCGGGATCCGCCCCGTACAGGGCGCAAAGCGCCGCAGTGTCGTCCGGCTCGACGACCACGTTGTCCCCGCTCTCCAACCGGGTGAGCTTCGACGGGCTCCACAGGAGTCGCTTCGCCACCTGGCCTGACTTCAGGCCGGCGTCACGGCGCAACCGGCGTAGTTCCGCGCCGAGTTGCAGACGGCACAGGGCCGGTGTGGCCGATTCGATGTCTTCCATCATCTTTCGTTCCTCCGCACACGATTTCAGTGTCTCGGCGAACGTCCAGCCCCGGCAAGAACGTTCTGCGCCACAGCGGGAATTACCGTGCACGAGTGCAATTTCGGAGCATTTCGTCCCGGTGATTCCGCCGTCATGCTATTGGCCGAAACTCACCCATGGTCGCCGAATCAACGCATTGCGTGATCATGGGTGGAGGTGTGTGCGATCGGCCCGGATCGGCCCGGCCGCCGTGACCGGGCCGACTTCGTCAGGGTCGGCCGAAGTCCACGTCCTCCGGCTCCCGGCCGGGCCAGGTCAGGCGGGTCGGGGTGGCCGGGGTCTCGGCCACGAGCCGGCCGCGCGAGATCACGTGGCTCGGGCGGATCTGGCGGCGGAGTACATCGAAGGGCGAATCGGCGGGCAGGAGCAGGAAGTCGGCCGGGCGACCGACGGCCAGGCCGTACCGCTCGCCCACATCGAGTACCCGGGCCGCCCGCTCGGTGACCATCGCGAACACCTCGTCCATCTCGTCCTGCCCGGACAACTGCGCGGCCAGGATGCCGGCGTGCGCGACCTGGATCGGGTTGGCCGTGCCGAGCGGGAACCACGGGTCCATCACGTCGTCGTGGCCGAACGCGACGTTGACCCCGGCCGCCAGCATTTCCTTGACCTGGGTCAGACCGCGCCGCTTGGGGTAGTCGTCGAAGCGGCCCTGGAGGGTCAGGTTCACCATCGGGTTGCAGACCAGGTGGATGCCCGAACGGGCCACGATCCGGCGGAGCTTGCGGCTGTAGGCGCCGTTGTACGAGCCCATCGCGGTGGTGTGGCTGGCCGTCACGCGCTGCCTCAGGCCGGTGCGGTGCGCGAGCGTGGCGACCACCTCGACGAAGCGGGACTGCTCGTCGTCGATCTCGTCGCAGTGCACGTCCACCATCAGGCCGTGTCGCTCGGCCAGTTCGAAGACGATCTGCAACGAACGCACGCCGTCCTCGCGGGTGTCCTCGAAGTGCGGGATCGCGCCCAGCGCATCGGCGCCCGCCTCGACGGCGCGGGCCATCAGCCGCTCGCCGTCCGGGAAGGAGACGATGCCCTCCTGTGGGAAGGCCACCACCTGGAGGTCGAGCACGTCGCGCACCCGCTCGCGCAACTCCACCAGGGCGTGCAGCGCGGTCAGTTCGGGGTCGGTGACGTCGCAGTGGCTGCGCACGTGCAGCACGCCGTTGGCGACCTGCCAGCGCAACACCTGTTCGGCGCGCGCCAGTACGTCCTCGCGGGTCAGCATCGCCTTGCGCTCGGACCAGCGTTCGATGCCCTCCCACAACGTGCCGGAGGCGTTCCAGCGTGGTTGACCGGCGGTCAGCGCGGTGTCGAGGTGGATGTGCGGCTCGACGTAGGGCGGGGTGATCAGGGCGCCGGCGGCATCGAGGACGGGGCCGGACGGGGGTGTGCCGCCGGTGGGGGTGATGCCGGTGATGACGCCGGCCTCGATCGCGATGTCCACGCGTTCCGGGCGGCCCGGGAGTCGGCAGTCGGTCACGGTGCGGATGTCGTCCTTGCCCTGCATGTCGGATCGCTCCAGGGGGTCACGGTGGATTCGTTCGGTCATTGCGCGCTGTCGGCTACTGCCCGTTCTCGGTCGCTGCCGGCTGTCGACCACTGCCCGTTCTCGGTCGCTGCCGGCTGTCGACCACTGCCCGTTCTCGGTCACTGCCGGCTCTCGGTCACTGCCCGTTCTCGGCTACTGCCCGCTCCCGGTCACTCCCCGCTCCCGGTCACTGCGCGGCTCGTTCGCGGCGGCCGAGCAGCAGGTACAGGCCGCCCGCGACCAGTGAGCCGGCCAGCCAGGACAGGTCCACCTTGCCGATCGCCTCGGCCCCCGGGCCTTGCAGCGCCTGCGGCACGCCGTACTCGAAGCACCAGGTGGCGACCATGCCGCACACCAGTGCGACGATCGCCGACCAGCGCACGTCGGCGAACAGGCCGCGACGCGGCGCGGCGAACAGGGCGGGTACGTCGATGCGCTGCCGGGCGAACACGTAGAAGTGCACCAGCATCACGGCGGCCCACGGCGCGACCCAGGTGACCATGCCCGCGAGCCAGGTGTCCAGGGTGTGCGCCAGGCTCGCCCGGAAGACCAGGAAGAGGGTGAAGACGGTGGCGAACGCACCCACCAGACAGGACAACACGCGCCGGGAGATCTTGATGTCCAGGGTCTGGGCGCAGAGCGAACAGCTGTACAGGTTGAGGATGTTGGTCGCGATCGGCCCGTGCAGGACCAGGAGCAGCACCGGGATGGCCAGGCCGCCGAACGAGTCGACGATCAGTCGGCCCGGGTCGGCCTTGGCGTTGACCGTGGCCAGCGAGGCGCCGAGTACGCCGAGCCAGACCACCGGAAGGAACTGGCCGAGCACGCTGGCCGCGTAGAGCCTGCGTCGGGAGGTGGTGCGCGGGACGAAGCGGGAGTAGTCCGAGGCGTAGGCGAACCAGGTGATGCCCCAGCCGACGCCGATCGCGGTCATCACCGTGCTCATCGCCGACCAGCGGTCGCCGCCGCTCAGCGTGCTGGTGTGGCCCCAGTCGATGTCCAGCCGGGTCCAGGCCACCACGGTCATCGCGGCCAGCACCACCAGGGTGGCCGGCACCGTCCAGCGCTCGAAGCCGGCGATCGCGCCGAAGCCGGACGCGGCGATCGCGATCTGGACGGCCATCACCACCAGGACGACCACGACCTTGGTGCCGTTGCCGCCGACGTAGCCGACGCTGTCCAGCAGGGCCATCACCAGGTCGAGCACGATCCAGGTGTTGATCGCACACCAACCGGCCGAGATCACCCCCTGGACGGCGGCGGGCAGATACGCGCCGCGCCTGCCGAAGGCGGCCCGGGCCAGCACCATCTGGGTCACCCCGGTGCGCTGGCCCATCAGCACGAACAGGCCGAAGACGCCCATGCCCACCAGGTTGCCGACGATCAGCACCAGCACGGTGTCCAGCAGGCCCAGGCCGAGCACGATGCCCAGGGCACCGAGCACCCAGTTGATCGGCGCGATGTTGGCACCGGCCCAGATCCAGAACTGGTGCGCGGGGGTCGAGTCGCGGGCCTCGTCGGGGACCGGTTCCAGCGACTGGGTGTGGTCGAGGGCGGCCGGTGTGGGGCGGGGCGGTTGCGCGGGTTGTTCTTCGAGGATTGCCACGGAGACCTCCGGTGGGGCGGAGCGGAGCACGGTGGTGGGTGCCGGCGAGCGGCGGCGGGCCGGGCCGATCACCGAAGGTTCCTCGGCCCGGGAGGTCGTGACAACGGACACGGTGACCGGGATACTGGCGCATCTTCCGGACGGAGTGTCCATGACCCTGGGTCTACGCGAGGTCCTCGACCATCCGGTGATGCGCCGGGCCGACCCGGTCGTACCGGATCCGCGGGCCGAATTGGATCGGCCGGTCCGCTGGGTGCATTCCAGTGAGATCTACGAGATCGCGCCACTGTTGCGCGGCGACGAACTGCTGCTCACCACGGGTCTGGGCCTGGCCGGTCGGGACGCGGGGGAGCGGCGGCGCTACATCGTCGACCTCGCGGCGGCGGGGGTGGCCGCGGTGGCGTTCGAGGTCGGTCGCACGTTCCGCGAGGTGCCGGCGGACGTGTTGCGGGCGGCGGCTCGGGTGGGGTTGCCGCTGGTGGTGCTGCGTGGGGTGGTGCCGTTCGTGGAGATCGCCGAGGCGGTCAACGCGGCCATCCTCGACTCGGCGGTGACCCGACTGCGGTACGTCAACGAGATCGTCCGGATCCTGTCCGGCGTGCTCGCGCGCGGCGCGGGGGTGGACGAGCTGACCCGCACGTTGTCCCGACTCACCGATCGGCCGGTGGTGTTGGCGGGGATCGACGGCACGATCACCGCGTGGGCGGGTACGGACACGCCGACCGAGGCGGTTGCGGGGGCGGTCGCGAGTGCCGGGGTGGAGCTGCGCGGGGCGTTGTGGGGGCGGTTGTCGCTCGGTGCGGCGCGGCCGTGCGACTCGGCGCGGCTCGACGGCGACGGTCCTGCGGAGGCCGGGGCGTGGTCGGGCGCGGCGGCGGTCGAGGTGGTGGCGGAGGTGGCGGAGCACGCGGCGCGGGTGTTCGCGCCGGCGCTGTTGCGGCTGGCGGATCGGGACGGGTGGGTCGGGCGCGAGCGGCGCGAACTCGTCGAGGGCCTGCTGGGCGACGCGCTGCCGGCGCGGGAGGTGGCGGCGCGGTTGACGGTCTGCGGCCTGGTCCCGGCCGGGACGGCGGCCTGGGCGAGCGTGGCCCTGCACCTGTCGGATCCGGTGCGCGCGGTGACGGCGCTGTACGAGGGCGTGCGGGCGTGCGGCGGCCGGGGGTTGGTCAGCGACGGGCCGGGCGGCGCGTACGCGCTGATCGCGCTTGACCGGGACACGCACGTCGCGGAGCTGGCCGCGCGTCTGGGGCTGCCGACGGTGGTGGGCGACGAGCCGACCGCCGCGCTCGGGCCGTTGGTGCGCGATGTGGCCCGGGTCGGGCACAGCCTGCGCGCCGCGCGGGACACGTTGCGGCTGGCCCGCCGGCTGCGGCCGGTGCGGTCCGGGGTCGTCGCGGACACCGTGCTCGCCGACGCGTGGGCGCTGGAGCGGGTGCTGGACCGGCTGACCCCGGAGGAGCTGGCCGATCTGGTCGAGGACCAACTCGGCCCGCTGCTCGCCTCGGACGCCGCCCGCGGCACCGGGCTGGTGGACACCCTGGAGGCGTACCTGCGCTGTGGCTGCTCCAAGACCGAAACCGCCGGCGTGTTGTTCCTGCGGCGCCAGTCGGTGCACCAACGGCTTGCCCTGATCGAATCCCTGCTGCGGGTCAGCCCCGACGCGCCCGATCGCCAGGGTCCGCTGCGCGCCGCCCTGACCGCCCGCGATCTGCTGATCACCCGAGGTGCACATCCGACATGACGCACCCACCCGGCTATCGCCGTGTTGGTGGAAATTGTTATATCCGAGCCCGGTGTCCAAAGCGGAGAACGACTGCCATTCGGGACAGTTCGATCTTGACGAGGGGCTCGGCGGGGTGGGAATCTCGGCTGCCCTCATCGAGGGTCTTTTCGGTCCCGGGGGGGACGAAGCGGTCTCTCGGGCGAGCACGTCGAACGGTCTCGGTGGCGATTCTCGGATCGGGTGACCCGAGCGATCCTCCGGGATGCGATTCAGTCCTGCGCCAGAGGAATCACCATGTCTTCGTCCTCCACGCTTGCCCGCTGGGCTGCCGTGTTCGCCATACCGTCGCTCGTCGTGGCGGCCGGCGCGGCGCCGGTGTTCGCCGCCGGCGGCACGTACACCGTGAACATGCACCAGTCGCTCCCGCAGACCGCCAACGGCAACGGGGTCTCGCACGGTTCCTGCCCGGAAACCATCCCGACCGACCAGGACGGCTGGCACTTCGTACTGCCCGCGAACCAGACGGTCTTCGTCAAGCTGACCGTGACGTTCCAGCCGGGCGGCCAACAGGTGATCACCGACTTCGGTCCCCCCACCGGCAAGCACGCGTACGTGGCATCGCCCGCCGGCGCCAAGCTGACGTCCGCCGTCGCCGAGGTCAAGGGCGGCAGCGTCGACTGGTTCAACCTGTCCCACACCTGCCCCGCCAAGACGAAGCCCACCACGCCCCCGACCACCACCCCGCCGACCACCACGCCCCCGACCACCCAGCCGCCGACCACGGCTCCGCCGACGACGACGCCCCCGACGACCGGCACGCCGTCGACCTCGGCCCCGGCGACCACGGCGCCCCCGACCACCACGACGCCGTCGACCGGAACCCCGTCGTCGTCCGCGTCCTCGTCCGCCACCTCCTCCGCGACCGCGACGGCCACCAAGCCCGCGACCACCACCGGCGGCGGGGGCGGCGGCTCGCTCGCCCAAACCGGCGGCATCGCCGTCGGCGGCCTCCTCGCCGTGGCCGCAGCCCTCGTCGGCGGCGGCCTCCTCCTCCGCAAGCGCCGCGGCAACCACTCCGCCTGACGCCCGGAACGCCTCGAACGAAGCGCCCCGCCGAGCCGATGCCCGGCGGGGCGCCCACCCCCACAACCTGCGCCTCGGCGGACGGTTGTGGGGGTTTTGACTTTGGCAGGTTGTGACGAGGTTCGGGGGGTGGGTTGGGGGAGGGGGATGGTGCAGCGGGGGGTGGGCCGTGCCTAGCTTGAGGGCATGATCTTGATTACCGGGGCGGCGGGGAAGACCGGGCGGGCGCTTACCTGGGCGTTGGCGGAGCGCGGGGCTCGGGTGCGGGCGTTCGTGCGGCGGCCCGAGCAGGTTGCCGTGGCGCTGGCGGCGGGGGCGGCCGAGGCGGTGGTGGGGGACGTGGCCGTGTCGGCGGACCTGGACGCGGCGCTGCGCGGGTGCGCGGCGGTCTATCACATCGCGCCGAACGTGCATCCGGACGAGCCGGCCATCGGGCGCGGCGTGATCGCGGCGGCCCGGCGCAACGGGGTGGGGCGGTTCGTGTTCCATTCCGTGCTGCGACCGCAGTTGCGGGCGATGCCGCATCACGAGGCGAAGGCGCGGGTCGAGGAGGCGCTGTTCGAGTCGGACCTCGCGGTGACCGTGTTGCAGCCGGGGCCGTACCAGCAGAACACCCTCGACGCCCGGGACACGATCGTTCGGATCGGCGACTTCGCGGTGCCCTACCGGGTGGACGCGCCGTTCGCCGCCGTCGATCTGCGCGATGTCGCGCAGGCGGCGGCCGCGGTGTTGTGCGAGGACGGGCACGAGGACGCGGTGTACGAGCTGGCCGGCCCCGAGGCGTTGACGCCGCGGCAGATCGCCGGGCACCTGGCCGAGGTGTTGGGCCGCCCGGTGACCGCGCGTCGGATCGACCCGCGCGACTGGTGCGAGAGTGCCCGTGCCGGTGGCCTGTCCGGCTATGCGCTGGACACCCTGACCGCGATGTTCGCGTTCTACGACCGGCACGGCCTGACCGGCAACCCGCGCACCCTGGCCGCGTTGCTCGGTCGCACGCCGACCCGCTTCGTGGACTTCGCCCACCGGGTGTTCGGGCCCGACGACGCGCACTACGCGCCGGGCTTCCAACCCCAAGTATTGCCAAGCGAGCGCGATTCGTTGGGCAGTAACTGACGGCGAGCAATGCCTCCGGGCCGCCTAGTTTGGACGCATCCGGTCCCGGACCCGCGTTCCGCCCCGGAACACCGCAGACCACCGCGCGGCGCGCTCGAACACGACTGCGCGCCTCGCGCACCGGAAGCCCGCACACCCGCACCACCACCAGGCACCAGCACCACGCACCAGCACCACGCGTCACGCACCGCACGCCACCGGGATGCGCGGACGCGCAATGCCGCACACAGCAGAAAGGGGTGTTTCGACGTGAGCGGACCGCTCTGCGACCTCGTCGTGCTCGACCTCTCCCGCGCCCTCGCCGGCCCGCACGCCGCGATGATGCTCGGCGACATGGGCGCCCGGGTCATCAAGGTGGAGAACCCCGACGGCGGGGACGACACCCGCGGCTGGGGCCCGCCGTTCGTCGGGGCGGAGGACGCGCGCGAGTCGACGTACTTCCTGTCCTGCAACCGCAACAAGGAATCGATCGTCCTCGACCTGAAGACCGAGGAGGGCCGCGAGACGCTGGCCCGCCTGATCCGGCACAGCGACGTGCTCGTGGAGAACTTCCGCACCGGCGTGCTCGATCGACTCGGCTTCCCGATGGAGGAGCTGACCCGGCTCAACCCGCGCCTGGTGGTGCTGTCCATCACCGGTTTCGGGCACGACGGTCCGCAGGGCGGCCGACCCGGCTACGACCAGATCGCCCAGGGCGAGGCCGGCCTGATGAGCCTGACCGGCCCCGGCCCGGACGACCCCACCCGAATAGGCGTGCCGATCGGCGACCTGCTGGCCGGGATGTACGGCGCCTACGGCGTGGTCGCCGCGCTGCACGAGCGCGAACGCACCGGCCTGGGCCGAGTGGTGCGCACGTCGCTGCTCGCCGCGATCGTCGGCGTACACGCCTTCCAGGGCACCAACTACACCGTGGCCGGCCAGGTCGGGCACGCCCAGGGCAACCTGCATCCCTCGCTCCAGCCCTACGGCTCCTACCGCTGCAAGGACGCGATCATCCAGGTCGCGGTGGGCAGCGAGAAGTTGTGGGCCCGGTTCGCGCCGATGGTCGGCCTCGCGGTGGACGACGCGCGCTTCGCGATCAACGCCGACCGGGTGGTCAACCGGGCCGAACTGGCGGACGCGATCAACGCCGCGTTCGCCGAGCGCGCCGTGGACGAGTTGTTGCCGGAACTGGCCGCCGCGGGCATCCCGGCGGGCGAGGTGCGCACCATCGACCGGGTCTACGAGTGGGACCAGACCAAGTCGCAGGGTCTGCTGCTCGACGTCATGCACAGCACGCTCGGACCGATCACCCTGCCCGGCCCGCCGATCCGCCTCGACGGCGTGGGCGACGGCCCGGCCGACGGCGGTCGGCGCCGGCACGAGGCTCCGCCGACGCTGGGCCAGCACACGGACAGCGTGCAGGCGTGGCTCGACGCCGAGGACGCCCGCGCCCTGCACGCCGCGCGGCGCGCGTGAACACCGCGCCCGGGCCGGCGACCGCACCCGGATCGACCCGGCGCCCCCGCGTCGGTGCGCACGAGCTGATCCGCCTGGTCCTGGACCCCGACACCTGGACGAGTTGGGACGCCGCGCCGCACCGTCCGGAACGGTTGGACGCGGGCTACCTCGACGAACTGCGCGCCGCCGAGGCCAAGAGCGGTGTGGACGAGTCCGTGGTCACCGGGGAGGGGCGGATCAGGGGCCGCCGAGTCGCGGTGGTGGCCTGCGAGTTCGGCTTCCTGGCCGGCTCGATCGGGGTGGCCGCGTCCTCGCGCCTGGTCGCCGCGATCGAACGCGCCACCGCCGAACGGCTGCCGCTGGTCGCCTCGCCGACCTCGGGCGGCACCCGCATGCAGGAGGGCACGGTCGCCTTCCTCCAGATGGTACGGATCAGCGCCGCCGTCGCCGCACACAAGAGCGCCGGCCTGCCGTACCTGGTCTACCTGCGCGGGCCCACCACCGGTGGTGTGCTCGCTTCGTGGGGCTCGCTCGGCCACGTCACCGCCGCCGAACCCGGCGCGCTGATCGGCTTCCTGGGCCCGCGCGTGTACGAGGCTCTGCACGGGCAACCCTTCCCCGAGGGTGTCCAGGTCGCGGAGAACCTGTACGCGCACGGCCTGGTGGACGCCGTCGTCGAGCCCGATCGGCTCGGCGAAGTGGCCGCACGTGTCCTGGACATCGTCACCGCCCCACGCGAACAACTGCCCGACGTCGCGCCGTTGCCCGTCGAGGACCTGGCCGACGTACCGGCCTGGACCTCGGTCGAACTCTCCCGTCGGGCCGAACGCCCGGGCGCCCGCGCCCTGTTGCGACACGCCGCGAGTGCGGTGGTGCCGCTGCACGGCACCGGCCAGGGCGAGAGCGACCCCGGTCTGCTGCTCGCATTGGCCAGGTTCGGCGGCGCGCCGTGCGTGGTGCTGGCCCAGGACCGGGCCCGGCAGTCCAGTCACGGCCCGTTCGGCCCGGCCGGCCTGCGGGTGGCCCGGCGCGGCATGCGGCTGGCCGCCGAACTCGACCTGCCGCTGGTCAGCGTCGTGGACACCGGCGGCGCGGCGCTGAGCCGGGAGGCCGAGGAGGGCGGGTTGGCCGGCGAGATAGCCCGCTGCCTGGCCGAGTTGGTCACCCTGCCGACGCCGACGCTGTGCCTGCTGCTCGGGCAGGGCGCGGGGGGCGGCGCGCTCGCGCTGTTGCCCGCCGACCGGGTGTTGTGCGCCCAGCACGGCTGGTTGTCGCCGCTACCGCCCGAGGGCGCGTCGGCGCTGCGCTATCGCACGCCGACCCGGGGCGCGGAGATCGCCGCCGCGCAGGGCATCCGGTCGCTGGACCTGCTGCGCGACGGGGTGGTGGACAGGATCGTGGCCGAGCGGCCGGACGCCTCCGACGAGCCGGACGCGTTCCTGGCCCGGTTGGCCCAGGTGTTGGAGTACGAATTGGTCGGCCTGCTGCGCCGACCCACGGCCGAGCGGCGCGCGGCGCGGCTGGAGCGGTACGCACGACTGGGGTGTTGAGGGCCGCGAGAGCTTTTCGGGCCCGTCCGGGGCTCCTCTGGGGCTCGTTCGGGACCCGTCTGGGCTCGTCCGACGCCAAGCGGCCCGAGCGTGACGCCCGAGCCGCTCGCGTGCGACCCGCCCGTGGCGCGTACCGCTCGGCAAGTTCTGCCAGATCGATCGGGTTTTGTGGTCAATAGACTCCCAAGCCATCGACCTGGTCATCCGCCTAGAGTCCCAAGTCCCGGACGGGACGCCGGGACTCCCGCGTACGACAGGAACAGGAGAGTTCGACACATGCCAACTCCCCGCACCGGGAGCGACACCGGGCGAGTACTCATCGCCCTCGGCGGCAACGCCATGACGGGACCGGACGGCAGCGCCACTCCCGACGCCCAGCGCGCCGCCGTCGCGGTGGCGATGGAAGCGGTGGCCGAGCTGATCGCCTCCGGCGTCGAGGTGGTGCTCACCCACGGCAACGGCCCGCAGGTGGGCAACCTGCTGGTCAAGAACGAACTCACCGCACACGTCGTGCCGCCGGTGACCCTGGACTGGTGCGGCGCGCAGACCCAGGGCACCCTCGGCTTCACCATCGTCTCCGCCCTGGAGGCCGCGCTGCGGCGTCGTGGGCAGACGGCGCGGGTGGCGGCGCTGGTCACCCGCACGCTCGTGGACGCCGCCGACCCGGCGTTCGCGCACCCCACCAAGCCGGTCGGCCGGCATCTGCCGCAGACCGAGGCGGAACGCTTCGTCGCGCTCGGCCAGCACTGGGAGGACCGAGGCGCGAAGGGCTGGCGGCGGGTCGTACCCTCGCCGGATCCGCTGGAGGTGCTCGACGCCTCGGCCATCTCGACCCTGGTCGGGGCGGGCTTCGTCACGGTCGCGGCCGGTGGCGGCGGCATCCCGGTGGTGCGTGACCCGGACGGCGCCGAGCGCGGCGTGGAGGCGGTCCTGGACAAGGACCTCACCGCGGCCCTGCTCGCCGCGTCGGTGGGCGCGGACGTGCTGGTGATCGCCACCGACGTGCCGAACGCGATGCTCGACTACGGCACCGCGAACGAACGGGTGATCGGCCGGGTCACCCCCGAGGAACTGCGCGAGCATGCCGCGGCCGGCCAGTTCGCCGGGGGCAGCATGGGGCCCAAGGTCGAGGCGGCGGTGCGCTTCGTCGAGAAGGGCGGCCGGCGCTCGGTGATCACGTCGTTGGATCGCATCACCGCCGCGGTGGCGGGCGAGTCCGGGACGGTCGTGGAGTCGGGCGCGTAGCGGCCCGGCGGCCCGGCCCGGCGTATCGGGGCGGCCGGGGTCGACGGCGTACAAACAGGGAAGACAACCGCACAGCAGGCGCGGCAGCCGACCGCGTGACCGGCGCGGCAACCGACCGCGTGGCGTACGCGGCAACCGATCGCGTGTCGTGCGCGGCAGCGATCCGCACAGAACTCAGCGAACTCCAATGAACGAGGTGGAACGAGTGCCCAGGCCGATCGAGGTTCACAAGGTCGCCATCGAGAGCGTCACCGACGCGTCCGGATTGGCCAAGCTGATCGACGACGGCGTGTTCGCCGCGGACGACGTGCTCGCCGTCATCGGCAAGACCGAGGGCAACGGCGGGGTCAACGACTACACCCGCATCCTGGCCGACCGCGCCTTCCGCGAGGTGCTGGTCGCCAAGGGCAAGCGCTCCGTCGAGGAGGCGCAGCAGGTCCCGCTGGTGTGGTCCGGCGGTACCGACGGTGTGATCTCCCCGCACGCGACGGTGTTCGCGTACGCTCCGGAGAACCGCTACCAGCCCACCGACGAGCCGCGTGTGTCGGTCGGCGTGGCGATGAGCGAGCAGATCCTGCCCGAGGACATCGGCCGGGTGCCGATGGTGGAGAAGGTCGCCGCCGGCGTACGCAAGGCGATGGCCGTCGCGGGCATCACCGACCCGGCCGACGTGCACTACGTGCAGACCAAGACGCCGCTGCTGGTGCTGGACACCATCAACGACGCCAAGGCGCGCGGGTTCGACGTGTGGACCGAGGACACCCTCAAGTCCATGGACGTCTCCAACTCCACCACCGCACTGGGTATCGCGGTGGCGCTCGGCGAGATCGAGCTGCCGACGGCCGAGCAGATCCACCGCGACCTGTCGCTGTACTCGTCGGTGGCGTCCTGCTCCTCCGGCGTCGAGCTGGACTGCGCGCAGATCGTCGTGGTCGGCAACGTGCGCGGCGTGGGCGGTCCCTTCCGGGTCGGCCACGACGTGATGCGGGACGCGCTGGACGCGGACGGCATCTGGTCGGCGATCCGCTCGGCCGGCCTCGATCTCCCCGAGCGCCCGCGCACCTCGGACCTCGACGACCGCCTGGTCAACGTGTTCCTCAAGTGCGAGGCGGACCCCAGCGGCAGCGTGCGCGGTCGGCGCAACATCATGCTCGACGACTCCGACGTGCACTGGCACCGCCAGATCAAGGCCACCGTCGGCGGCGTGACCGCGTCCGTCACCGGCGACCCGGCCGTGTTCGTCTCGGTCGCCGCGGTGCACCAGGGCCCCTCCGGCGGTGGCCCGGTCGCGGCCATCGTCCGGATGGACTGACGCACACCGCGCAACCCACCGCCGGCCACCGCCCTTCGTCCCGGGGCGGTGGCCGGCGGCATCGGCACACCGTCAACCACCCTCACCACGAAGCAACGCCGCAGCCATCTCCGCTCCGTAGCCGAGCCGGGGGCGGGAGTGGTCGAGTTGGACGTCACGAAGAACACGTAGAGCCTCGACCCGGTCGAGTTCGGGCCACTGCCCGGCCACCGCGAACCGGACGGCGACGTCCTCGGCTTCGGCTGCCTCGCGCAGCAGCGCATCCCCGCCCGGTAGCTCGGATATCGCCCCGATGATCCGACCGAGGCCCGCTTCGGTGAGTACGTCCCCGTCCCGGGGCCCGGATTCGATGGCCGTCACGTGGGTAAGCGCCACACTCCACAGCGCCTCCCGCAACTCCCGAAGCGACCTCTCTGCCGGCCTGCCGGGAAGCAGCCTCGCCACGAACTCGTCGACCTGCCCGCTGCGTTCGAGCTCGGCGAGCAAGACTCTCCGTCGCGCACACCGGGTGCGCAGACCCAACTGAGAGCGGAATTTCTCCGACTCCTCCTTGGTGATCCCGACGAGATCCTCGAATGCCTGGTCCGTCACGCTGCCGGGAAAAAGCAGCAGGACGCTCGAAATGGTCCTCAGCTCGATCGGATCCACGGACAGCAGATACCTGCCGTCACGAAACTCGGCGTCCATCCGCTACTCCTGTCAGTCCTTGGTCGCTTGGCCGTCCTCGCCACGAAGCAACGCCGCAACCATTCGCGCGGGATAGCCGAGGAGAGGACGGGAGTTGTCGAGTTCGAAGTCATGAAGGACGCGCAGGGCCGTGCTTCGGTCGAGTTCCCGCCATTGCCCGGCCACCGCGAACCGGACGGCGGCATCCTCGGCTTCGGCTGCTTGTCGCAGCAGCGCCTCTCCGCCGGGCAGTTCGGATATCGCTGCGATGATCCGACCAACGCCGGCCTCGGAAAGTACGTCCTCTTCCAATGTTCCGAATTCGACGGCCTTCACGTGGGTACGCGCGGCACTCCACAGGGACTCGCGCAGCTCAGGGAGCGACCTCCCGGCCGGCCCGGGAAGCAGTCCCGCCACGAACTCGTCGACCCGCCCGGCGTGTTCGAGTTCGGCGAGCATGACCTCCCGCCGCGCACTCCGGGTGCGGAGATTCAACTGCGAGCGGAATTTCTCCGACTCCTCCTTGGTGATCCCGACGAGATCCTCGAATGCCTGGTCCGTCACGCTGCCAGGGAAAAGCAGCAGGACGCTCGAAATGGTCCTCAGTTCGATCGGATCCACGGAGAGCAGGTACCTGCCGTCACGAAACTCAGCGTCCATCCGCTGCTCCTATCAGTCCTTGTATTTACTCAGCCATTCTTGCCATTCGCCGGGCGTCATGGAGCGGGCCGTCATCGAATAACTGTTCTTGGAGATGATCACCAGTCGCGAATCCGGGTCGTACCAGGCTCTCTGCCCGCCTCGCACACTGTAGCCGGGGCTGCTGTTCTGGACGTCGTCGAGATACTTTGCGACCGCATCCCGATTCGCCATATCCACGCCGGGTATGCGGTGGTTGTCGTTTCCGCGTGCGATTTCGTCCTGGAGATGGGCCGCTCCCTGTTCGGCTGCATCCGAATGATCGCCGAGTTCATAGGGTGCAAGCCCGAACGGATCGTAACCCGTGAGCGGATTGACGACATAACCGTGGTGGTTGGGAGCCACCGCCAACCCCAAGGGGTCGGTGCTCTGATAAGATATCGAATCCGGTTTATAATACCGGAATAGATTGTAGCTGGAATCGGTTTCCGTGTCGTGATATTGACCGGGAAACCGAAACGGACAGTCGACCGTGTCGACAGTCGCGGTGGATACACCCCAGAGCGTCGAGCGCAGTTGCCACACGATCTCCCGGTCGACGGACACCAACTCCGTGGGCGTACCCACCAGGTCGGTGACGATGGCGTGGAAGCGCCGATCGATCTCGTCCTGTGTTTCGTTCCCCGGGTCGGTGCGAGCCCGGATCGTGCGGTTGGTCTGGGTCAAGGGGTGGTGACCGGCCGGATCGTGTTCCCAGGTGATGATCTCGGTGTCGGTCGACTGCTCGGCCAGTCGGGTGCCGTCCCACGTGAAGGTGATCCTCTCGACGACGTCGCCGCCGGCCTCGACGCGCCGCCGCTTCTCCGTCCGGCGGCCGAGTGCGTCGTACACGTACTCCCAGTACTCGCCGGTCGGCGTCGTGGTGTTCGTGAGGCGGTCGTCGGCATCCCAGGCGAAGATCCACGTCTTCGTCCCGCCCGAGAGCGTCTTGCGGGTACGACGGACCACGCGTCCCTGGTCGTCGTGGATCTGCCGGGTGCGTCCCGCGCGATGGAGCAGGGTGCCCCGGACGACCCGTTCGCCTTGGGAGTCCGTGTCCGTGCCGGGCCAGATCGCGTCCGTCGCATTGCCTGCGGCGTCATACGCATAGCGTTCCGACCAGTTGCGCCCGTGTACCGCCGTCACTCGGCCCACCGGGTCGAGGTCGTAGGTGCGCAGGCCGGTGGCCTGGTCGTCCACGGATGTGACGAAGCCGTCCGCCCGATAGGTGTATTCGCGGTGGGTCAGCCGGTCGGCCGTCGCGCCGGCGGGATCCAGTACGGCTGCCATGCGCGGTCGTGACTCACCCGCGCTGAGGGACCGCGTGCTCAGCCGACCGTTGATGTCCCAGGTCGTGTCGAGACGCAGGTTCGCCCCGAAGTCCCGGCCGACCTCCCGACCGGCTTGGTCATAGGAGAAGACCATTGTCTCGCCCGCCGTGGTCAGCGCGGTCGGCCGACGGCCGGTATCCCAGTGCCATTCGGCAAGCGTCCCGGTCGGGGTTTCGCGCCGGGTTCGTCGGCCGCCCGCGTCGAAGGTGTTGGCCAACACCCGGCCGTTGCTGTGCTCCGCAACCACCCGACCGAGCACGTCGCGCTCCAGCACGAGGTCCACGTCCGGGTTCGTCGCTCGAACCAGTCGGCCGCAGGAGTCGTATTCGAAGGTGGTGACCCGGCCGGTCGCCTCGTGCCGACGGGAGAGCTCGCGCCCCATCGCGTCATGCGTGAACGAGATCGGTTCGGCCGTCCCGTTGCTGCGCAGGGTCAGGCGGCCCGACTGGTCGTGCCGGTAGGTCACCTCGCGGCCGTTGAAGTCGGTCTCGGCGATCAGCCGTCCGACGGGATCGTACTCGTACGTCCAGGTGTTCCCGTGTGGATCGGTGACCTCGGTCAAGCGCAGTTCGGTGTCGTAGGCGAACTCGTACCGCACGCCGTCGGGACCGGTGCGGGCGGTCGGCAAGTCGAAGTGAGTCGTCTCGAAGCGGGTGAGTCCTCCTGCCGCGTCGCGTTGCTCGACAGGATTGCCTTCGCCGTCCAAGGTCCATGTCTGTCGGGTACCGTCCGGCCGCTCGCGCCAAGCAGGTCTGCCCTCGACGGTCCACCCTTGGCGCGTCACCGCCCCATCGGGGGCGATCACCGCGACCACCCGTCCCCACGCGTCGTGTTCGTACGAGGTGACGGCGCCGGACGGTTCCATCACCCGGACGAGCATGCCCGCGTCGTCGCGCGTCAACGTGGTCGTCGCGCCGAGTTCGTCGGTGATCGCGGCGACGTTGCCGTGTCGATCCTCGTCGTACGTGGTGGTGTGGCCGGCTGCGTCCGTGGAGGCGAGCAACGTTCCACGGGCCGAGTACGACCGGGATCGCACCGAACCGTCCGGGCCGATCAGGCGTACAGGAAGGCAGAGCGTGTCGTCGTACTCCGCCGATACTCGCGTGCCGTCCGGACGGACGACCTCCGACACGTTCCCCAAGCCGTCATACGTGTATCGGGTCGTGTGCCCGCAGGCGTCGGTGACGGCCAAGAGTTGATGGCTACGATCCCACTCCCGAACAACGCTGTGGCCGAGGGGGTCGGTGATGCGCTCGACCTGCGACCACTTGTTGTAGGTGTACCTGGTGACGTCGCCCAGGGAGTTGGTGTGGGAGGTGACGCGACGTGTCTCGTCGTAGGCGAACGATCCGTTCAGGTACCCGTCGGATCCCCGCGCCCGAACACATCGCCCCGCCGTGTCGTACTCGTAGTGATACTCGCCACCGTTGCGGTCCCGCCACGATGTCATCCGATGTTCGTCGTCGTAGGTGAAGCGCTGAGCCTCCCCTGAGGAGTCGAACACCTCGGTCAGGTCGCCTCGATTTCCATACCCGAAGCGAGCCAACACCACCTCCTCGCCCGCCGCGGTCAAGTGGCTCTCGGGATGGGTGTCGAGGAGTCGCAAGGCGACTATTCGACCCGACTTCGTGTCCACACCGATGTGCCGGCCGCCGTTGTGCCGGATTCCGATCAGCGTGCCCGCGTCGTCGTAGTCGAGCGCGATCGCGTTGCCGTTACGGTCGACCATCGATTCGAGGACGAAGATGCTCGATCGCTCGATCGGGCGAAACGTGAGCCCGACCCCGAGCTTCGGCTGCCCGATGACCACGGTGCCCTCCGGCTCGCCGTCCCAGGCCAGTGGCCACCGCGAGCCGCCGTGCGGGAGGACGAAGCGATCCGGCTCCGGCATCGGGTAGTGCAGGATCGCCCCGTCGGCGGAGCGGAAGACGACGCCCTCCCCGTCGAATTCCACGTGCTGGTCCAGGAAAGACGCCCAGGACACGCCGAAGTGTCGACCGTGCCGGTAGGCCGACCGGTGTTCCCGGCCGAGTACGAGCGGGAGCGCACCGTCGAGCCGTAGATCGACCTGCGGCAACGACACCTCGCCGGTGACCGGGTCGACGGGATCCCCGCAGTCCTCGCGGGTGTTCTTCGGACGATCCTTCTTGCTCAAGTCGATCGGGTTCGGTGCGTCCGGTTCGGCGACCTTGGCGATCGTCGCCGCCTTGCTGCCGCCTCCGGTGAGCGCCGCGACTAGGAGGTCGGGCGCGGTGAGTCCGAGCGCCCGCGCCGGATCCTTGCGCCATTCGTCCCAGTTGAGCGCGCCCTTCGCGAAATCCAGCGGGTCGGTGAACGCTTTTCCGTAGCTCGATGCGATCTGCTGAAGATCCGTCAGGTAGGCACCGGGTTCGGCGTACGCCCGGCCCGGATTCAACATGGCGGCTGTTTGCACCAGCCCCAGGACACTGTCCTTGGCACCGCCGCCGAAGCCGGCGAGCGCGGTACTGACCGGGTCGCCACCGGACGGTGCGGCTTGGATGCCCTTGTCGATGCGCTCGGTGAACTCGTGCTGTGCGTCCTTGAGCCGTCCACGAATGCGCCCGAGTTCGTCCTCGGCGTCCTTCAGGCGTTCCCGGCCCAGATCCTTGTCAGGCAGCGACAAGCCCACGGCGCCGTTCGCCGCCGCTGCACGATCGACCTGCCACTGCGCTGACCAGGCCCGTGCCGCGTTGGCCTCGGGGATCACCCGCGCCGCGACGTCGGCTTGCGCCTGTCGCAACGCGCTCGCATAGCCACGCAGGGCGTTCGCCGCGTCGGTGAAGTGGCGGACCGCCTTGTCCATGGTCTTGGGCAGATCCTCCATCTGGCCGACAAAGCCCTTTGCCGCAGGTCCTCCCCACTCCTCCACCTTGGCCAGCGGTCGCATCCGAGCGGCCGATTCGGCGGACGAGGAGGAGTACAACGCAAAGGATTCGGCGAGCACTTCGAGGACACTCGGGTCCCCCGGTATCAGGTCTGTGACGACCGGGCAGTCGGGGATGCTGTTGCCACCCACCTGAGCGGATCCCCTACCTCGCGACGGGCGCGGTGGGCGGCGGGACCGTGCCGGCGGGCGGTACCACCGGCCGGTTGGGCGCGAGCGGGTTCGGCGTTTGCGTGATGCCCGCGCTCCGGGATATCTGCTCGGCGGCGCCGGGCGGCGCCGGCACGAAGCCTTGCTTTGCCCGCAGCTCCGCCAACTCGTAGTTGGCCACTGTCTGTTGGAGGGCAGCCGCGATGGCGGATCCCTGCTTGACCACCACTCCCATGGCGTGGCCCCAGTCGTGGACGAAGCGCCGCACACCGTTGGTCACCGGATCCGAGCCACAGCGCTCGACCCCTGCGGCGATCCGACCGTCGTCCTTCCAGATGCGATCCGCCACTTGGAGCGTCGCGATCAACGGGTCCACGGTCTTCCGCAAATGGTCCGTGGTGACCTCGAAGCCGCCGCCGCCACTGTCAGGTGCCTCGGCCATGAGGCCGCCCCCCAAGTGCTCAATCGAACGTAGATCCGATGACCTTAGCGGACCGGTTGTAGCCGGGCTGTCACTGGCGGCTCGGTGGAAGGCGGCACGGTGGGCACTGCGGGCCGGGCGGGTGCTCAGGTGGTGGGTGTGGAAGTGGTGTGTCGGCCCCAGACGTTGGGTTCGACGTAGACGGCGTGGTCGTGGGTGAGGTTGCAGTGGACCGGGACGAGGGCGCCCGGGACCTCGATGTCGCCGTCGTGGTCGAAGGGGACGCCGGTCCATTGGTGCCATTGGGCGGGGGAGGCGCTGACCGTCATGGAGGCGGGGCGATGCGCTCGATGGTGCCGCCGGCCTTGACGTGTACGCGCAACCACGGGTCGGTGGGCAGCCGGTCGATCTCCTCGCCCCACGGCCGACCCGCCGAACCGTCGCCACCCCGCCGGACGTGCCGAGATGCCCTACTCTGAGCCACCATGTGGCCACGCATCGATGGACTGCGGGTGCTGGAACTCGGCACGCCGGGGCGGTTTCGGGACGACCTCAACGCTCTTGTCCTGGCGGGGAAGAAGACCGGGACCGCGGGACTGCTCGACGACTACCGGACCGAGGGCGAGGAGTTGGAGCACGTCGGTGAACGGCTGGTCGTGGTCGACAACGCCGGGGGCCGGTTGGTCGACATCGTCGTCACGAAGGTGGAGATCCGACCGTTCGGCGAGGTGGAGTGGGAGTTCGTGGACAGTGAGGGCGAGGGATTTCGGGACGTCGAGCACTGGCGGGAGGGGCACGCCCGATATTGGGGCGCCCAGGGCGTTCGGGTCGAGCCCACCACTCGGATCGTGTGCTTGAGCTTTCGGCAGTCGGCCGATTGAGCCCGTGCCGGGGGCCAAGCGGGGGCGGCGCGGGGGGTCGGCGCGAGGGTCAGTGCGGGCGGTCGCCCAGGATGGTGACGCGTTCCATGACGCGTCGGTGCGGGTAGTAGTCGCCGCTCGCGTAGTGCTGGGTCGCCCGGTTGTCCCAGAACGCGACGGTGTTCGGGCGCCAGCGCAGGCGGCATTGGTACTCGGGGTGCCGGGCCTGGTCGTACAGGAAGGTCAGCAGTTCGCGGCTCTCGTCCTCGGGCATGCCCTCGATGTGGTCGGTGAAGATCCGGTTCACGTAGAGGAGTCGGCGTCCGGTTTCCGGGTGGGTGCGCACGACCGGGTGTGCGATGGCGGGGAACTCGCTTTGTTTGCGCGCCAGTTCCTCCGCGTTGAGGCGGGTGCCGAAGCTTTTGGTGAAGTCGTGTACGGCCCGCAATCCGACCAGGCGCTCCTTCGTCGCGGCGGTCAATCCGTCGTATGCCGCGCCCATGTCGGACCACAACGTGTCGCCGCCCACCTGCGGAATGTGCACGGCGCGCAGTACCGAACCCATCGGCGGCGTCGTCTCGAACGACGCGTCCGAGTGCCATACGTTCTCCACCGTCGGGGAGTCCGCACCGCGGGTGAACCGCACCACCTCGGGAGTCCCGTCGGCCTTGGGCAGGAACGGGTGCACCTCGGGGGTACCCCAGTGGCTTGCGAAGTTGCGGTGCTCGATTGCGGTCAACTGCTGGTCGCGGAAGAAGAGCACCTTCCACTCCAGCAGCGCGCGGTGCAACTCGGTGTGCAGTTCGGGGCTCAGCGGCCGGGCGAGGTCGACGCCGGAGACCTCCGCGCCGATGGTCGGGGTGCAGGGTGCGAGGGCGAACAGCTCGTATGGCGCGCTGGGGGCGAAGTCGCCGGTGGGGCTGAGTTCGCGCACCGGGACGGCGGAGACGCCGTTGTCGAAGACGGGGCGGGTGGGGGTGGTGTTGGTCATGCCTTTCCTCCGGGTGGTGGGTGGTGGTGGGTTGAGCTTCCGGCTTCGGTCGGGCGTGGTGATGGTGTGTCAGTCGAGTGCGGCGACGGCACTTCGGCGTTCGCTGCGGTTGGCCGTCCCGGGTTGGGGTCCAACCGACCTACGGCGTACGGGAGTTCGCGGCCAGTTGGCGGGGCTGGACGATGGTGTTGCGGTTCCGGTTCCGGTTTCGGGACGGACCGGGCGGCGATGTCGGGGCGACGGCAGGAACGTTGCGCGCGGGGACGGTTCGGTTCGGCGCAAGACGGCATGGCCGCCGGTCGGGCGGCCGGTTCCCCGGGGTTCAGCGGTCGGCCGGGGCCAGGGCCAGGGTCGAGGGGCGGCTGGGGCCGGTCAGCATGGCCGCACCGGCGTCGACGAGCTCGGCGACGTAGAGGTCGGTCGGGTCGGGCTTGTGGGCGGGGTCGCATTCCAGGCGCAGTTCGCGTTCGGCGAGCGCGTGCATGGCGAATCCGGCGAAGTGTTCCCAGCGGCGGCGGGCCACCCGGGGAGTCGGCGCGCCCTCGGACAGCGCGAGTGCGCGGTCGTTGAGCAGTTTCAACCCGGTGGCCCACGGGGTTGTCCCGAGGCCCTCGGGGCCGGGCGTGGCCACGTCGGGGTGGACGGCGTACGCAGCCTGTACACAGAACCGCAGGTAGTGACTCGCCCCGTCCTCGCCGGCCCGCAACTCGTCCATCAGCTCGGCGAGCGGCAGCACGAACGCCTCGGCCAGGGCGTATGGGTCGGTGGCGCGTCCGGCTCGGTCGTAGGTGTCGATGAGCCCGGTTCGGCGTGCGTCGATCCGGGACATGCGGTACTCGAAGATCGCGTCGACGAGCGCCTGTTGCGGACCGAAGTGGTACTTCACCGCATTGGTGTTGCGCTGTCCGGCCGCCACGGCGATCTCGCGTGCCGAGACCGCGTTGATCCCCTGCACGGCGAACAAACGCTCCGCCGTCACCATCAAGCGCAACCGGGTCGCGGTAACCGGACTCTCCATGCGTCGGACGTTAACGCAGATGCGTTAACCGTTCAAGAGGGCCGTCGCCTTCGCCGCCACCTTCGCCGTCGCCGCCGTCCTCCGTCGCGTCGCCGGTTGACCCCGGTTGCCGTGTCGTCGGGGTGGGAGGGGGTGTGTGGAATGGCTGACGTGATCTTGGGAGGAGGTGGAGGATGGTGTGATGAAGGCGTTTTGGTGGGGGACGGCCGGCGTCGGCGTCGTGGTGGCGGTCGGGTTGGTGGTGTGGGTGTCGGCTGCGGATCTGGAGCGGTCGAGTCAGGTGGCGGGCGTGATCGGTTCGGTGCTCGCGCTCGCGGCGCTGGGTGTTGCGCTGCGGCAGTTGGCGATGACGGCGCCGCCCGGTCCGGCCGTGGAGTCCGTGCAGGCGCGGGACGGGTCGGTGGCGGCGCGCGGAAGCGTACGCAACGCGCAGGCGCGTGACACCGCGCCCGGGGGCGCAGCGGGCCCGGGTACATCGCCGGCGGCCGGCCCGGGCATCTCCGCGACCGGCGGGTCGATCGCCGCCGGCGGGGACATCGACGGCGCAACGGCGCAACACGGCCCGTGACGGACGGGCACCGGGGACGAGGGGGCCCGAACCGAACCGGTCCGACGCCGGGTCCGGGGCCGGTTTCGGAGTCGGGAGCGGCGTCGGGACCGGTCACTTCCGCCGTTCAGGGGTCGATCGCGGCGGGACGTGATGTGGTCGGCTCGGTGGCGGTGTACGCCGAACACGCCCTGCCCGCAGGGGCGTACGCGCCGATCCCCGACGGCGCTGCCACTGCCGCGCAAGGCGTGTCGAATATCCCCCGGACGGATCTCTTCGTCGGCCGCGAGAGCGAACTCACGGCGTTGGAGCGCGCGTTTGCCCGTACGGGCGAGGTCGTCGTTCGCGCGATGCACGGCCTGGGCGGCGTCGGCAAGTCGGCGCTCGCCGCGCGCTGGGCGGCGGGACGACGCGAGCCGGTGCGGTGGTGGATCACCGCCGACAACGCGACCGCCGTCGATACGGGACTTGCCGCGCTGGCGCGGGCTCTGCAACCCGGACTGGCAGCACTACCCGCCGAGTTGCAGATCGAACGCGCGGTACGGTGGCTCGCCGATCACGATGGGTGGCTGCTCGTACTCGACAACGTCGAGAACCCCGCCCACATCCGTCCGCTTCTGGACCGCGCGCCGGGCGGCCGGGTGCTGATCACCACCCGCCGCGCGACCGGCTGGCATCACCACGCCACCACGATCCGGCTGGACACCCTCGAACCCGCCGATGCCGTCGACCTGTTCACCCGGATCCTCACCCATCACGGCTCACGCGCCACCGACCACGCCGACGCGGTGTGCACGGAACTGGGGCACCTGGCGCTGGCCGTCGAACAGGCCGCCGCGTACTGCGCCGAGACCGGCACCACCCCCGGCGCCTACCTCGACATGCTGGCCAAGTGGCCCGCCACGATGTTCGCCGCCACCAGCGAGGGTGGCGACTCGGCTCGAACCATCGCCCGGATCTGGCACCTGACCCTCGACCGCCTCACCGACACCCCGCTCGCCGGCGACCTGCTGCGCATCCTGGCCTGGTACGCCCCCGACCACATCCCCCGCGACCTCCTCCACCCCCTCGCCGAACCACCCCGACTCGCCGCCGCCATCGGCCGACTCGTCGCCTACAGCATGATCACCGACAACCAGGACGGCACCCTGAGCGTGCACCGTCTCCTCCAAGCCCTCGCCCGCACCCCCGACCCGGACGACCCGCACCGCCGGCCGCAAGCCGTCGACGACGCCCGCGACCGTGCCACCACCCTGCTCGCGGCCGGCTTCCCCGGAGCCGTCGACCTGCCCGCGAACTGGCCCCGCTGCCGGGCCCTGCTCCCGCACACCGATGCCCTCACGCGTTCGCACCCCCCGGACCAGGACACCGTCGACACCACCCGTGTCCTCGACCGCGCGGCCGTCTACCGACAGGAACAGGGCGCGCCGGCTGCCGCTGCCCCGGCCGTGCAACGGATCCTCACCGCCCGAGAGCGCGTGTTGGGCACCGACCACCCCGCGACAGTGGCAGCCCGCAACAATCTTGCGATCGTGTACCAGTCGGTGGGTGACCTGTCCCGTGCGGTACCGCTGCTCGAGCGCGCGTTGAGGGACGCCGAGCGGGTGTTGGGCGCCGACCATCCCGACACATCGACCTACCGGAGCAATCTTGCGGGCGCCTACGAGTCGGTGGGCCATCCGGCCCACGCGGTGCCGCTGTACGAACGGGCCCTGCGCGACCGGGAGCGAATGTTGGGCGCCGACCACCAGAAGACGTTGTCGTCGCGCAACAACCTCGCGTACGTGTACCAGTCGATGGGTGATCCGTCCCGTGCGGTCGTGTTGTTCGAGCGAGTGCTGGGGGACGCCGAGCGGATCCTGGGTCGCGACCATCCCGAGACGTTGGGTTTCCGGAGCAATCTTGCGAGCGCGTACGAGTCGGTGGGGGATCTGTCCCGTGCGGTTCCGTTGTTCGAGCGCGTACTGGGGGACGCCGAGCGGGTGTTGGGTGGTGATCATCCCGACACGTTGATCGCCCGCAACAACCTTGCGCACGGATACCGGGAGACGGGCGCCCTGGCCCGCGCGCTGGCGCTGCACGAACAGACCGTGGAAGTCGCGGAGCGGGTGTTGGGCGGCGACCACCCGAGGACCTTGAGCTACCGCAGCAATCTCGCCTACACGTATCAGTCGGTGGGGGACCCGGCTCGGGCGGTACCCCTGTACGAGCGCACCCTGAAGGACCGCGAACGCATCTTGGGCCGTGATCATCCGGAGACGTTGAACTCCCGGAACAACCTTGCCGACGCGTACCGATCGATGGGGGATCCGGTCCGTGCGGTTCCGTTGTTCGAGCGCATCCTGGAGGACGCCGAGCGGGTGTTGGGCGCCGACCATCCCGACACGTTCGGTTTTCGGAACAACCTCGCGGGCGCGTATGAGTCGGCCGGGGATCCGGTCCGTGCGGTTCCGTTGTTCGAGCGCATCCTGGAGGACGCCGAGCGGGTGTTGGGCGCCGACCATCCCGACACGTCGGTGTACCGAAACAACCTGGCGAGTGTCTACCAGTCGCTGGGGGACCTGGCCCGTGCCGTCCCGCTGTACGAACGGACCCTGCGCGACCGGGAACGGATGTTGGGCGGTGACCACCCGGACACGCTGATCTCCCTCAGTCATCTCGCGGGCGCGTATCGGAGGGCGGGTGATCCGGGCCGAGCCGTTCCGCTGTTCGAGCGCTGCCTGGAGGACTGTGAGCGGGTGTTGGGTGACGACCACCCGCACACGCTCACTTCCCGCAACAACCTTGCGTACACGTACCGTTCGGTGGGTGACCCGGCCCGTGCGGTTCCGCTGTTCGAGCGTGCCCTGGAAGATTGCGAGCGGGTACTGAGCGCGGGGCATCCGATGATTGTGATGGTGCGGGCGAATCTGGAGCGGGCGCGCTGTTGCAACAGGGGGCAGGGTGAGGGCGGTTCGCTTGGGGCGCGGTCGCGCGGAACGGGGCGAGGGTGACGGGATGGGGACACGTGCCGGATGGGGTCGTTGCGGCATGATGGGTCGATTTGTCTGGTAGTTCTGGGAAGTGGGCGCCGGGGGCGGTTCGTTGGGCCGGTCGTGACGGTGATGGTGGCTGTGACGGTGGCGGTGGCTGTGGCTGTGGTGGTTCGGGGGTGGGGTGTGTCGCAGGTGTGGAAGATGGCGGTTGTGGTGGTCGGGGTGGTGGTGGT
>NZ_JBEXUX010000100.1:0-26726 GCF_040629175.1 Embleya sp. NPDC005971
CCCCAGGTCATGCGTTCGACAGGGGGCAAAAGCCATGCCGGACCCGGAGGCCAGGAGCCCCATTTCAGGACCACGAAAAAGGTAACGGGGGGGGGGCAGCGCCGCCCGCGTTTCGGTCCGGGGCACGAATCGGCGGCGCAGGTTGTCACCGCGCTACCAACTCGGCCCCGGGCCGCGTGGCTAGCGTGACCCTCAGCCCACCCCGGAGGTCTCCCGACCGTGCCGCACGATCATCGGCGCCTGCGCCCGCAGGCGGCCCGCGCCCGGCCCGTGGCCCACCCGGATCCCGTCGGAGGCACTGTGATGAACGAATCCACGATCCGCGAACTGCACATGATGGAGGACTTCGATGCCGCCAGCCTGCTCTATGCCGACATCTGGGGTTCCCGGCCCGGCAGTTCACCCATCTCCGCCGAGGTCATGCGGGCGCTCGCCCACGCCGGCAACTACGTGGCCGGAGCCTACGAGGACGGACGCCTGGTAGGGGCGTCGGTCGCCTTCTTCGGCGAACCCATCGGTACCAGCCTGCACTCGCACATCACCGGCGCCGTGGTCGGGCGCGGCGTGGGCCTGGCCCTCAAGATGCACCAGCGGGAGTGGGCGCTCGCCCACCGACTGAGCCGGATCACCTGGACCTACGACCCGCTCATCCGCCGCAACGCCTACTTCAACCTGACCAAACTCGGCGCTCGGCCGGAGGAGTACCTGAGGTCCTTCTACGGCGCGATGCACGACGTCATCAACGGCGGCGACGAGTCCGACCGGGTCCTGGTCGCCTGGGATCTCACCGCGCCCGCCCCGCCCGGGGCGATCGAACTGCCCGCCGGCGCCGAGCACAGCGTCCGCAATGACCGAGGCCGTCCGGAGACCGCCGCGACGGACGCCGAGACCGTACTCATCGACCTCCCCGACGACATCGAGGCGTTGCGCCTCGCCGATCCCGGCGCCGCCCGGGCCTGGCGGCTGGCCGTACGGGAAAGCCTGGGCGGCCTGCTCGCCGAGGGCGCCCGGGTCGTCGGTTTCCACGAACGCCGCCGCTACGTGGTGCAACGCCCCACGACCACAACCTCTGCCTGACCACCCGTACTTGAGGAGCCACCAGTCGTGAAGACGAAGATTTCCGGTGTCGAGCTGCGTCGGATCGCGATGCCGCTCGTCTCCCCGTTCCGTACCTCCTTCGGCGTGGAGACCCGCCGCGATGTGCTGCTGGTCCGCGTCGTCACCGCCGACCACGAGGGTTGGGCCGAGTGCGGGGCCATGTCCGAGCCGCGCTATTCCTCCGAGTACGTCGACAGCGCCCAGTACGTACTGCGCAGGTTCCTCATCCCCGCCTTGCCGGAGGACGGCCTGGACGTGCACGCGGTGGGCCGGGTGCTACAGCCCTACACCGGCCACCGGATGGCGAAGTCCGCGCTGGAGACAGCGGTGCTGGATGCCCAACTGCGCTGTGCCGACGAGTCGTTCGGCTCCTACCTGGGTGCCGCCCGGGACCGGGTCCCCTGCGGTGTCTCGGTCGGGATCATGGACTCCGTGCCCGAACTCCTCGACGCGGTGGCGGGGTACATCGCCGAGGGCTACGTCCGGATCAAGCTGAAGATCGAGCCCGGCTGGGACCTCGGCCCGGTACGCGCCGTGCGCGAGCGCTTCGGTGACGATCTGGTCCTACAGGTCGACGCCAACGCCGCCTATACGCTGTCGGACGTCCAACAACTCGCCGGGCTCGACGACTTCGGACTGCAACTGATCGAACAGCCGCTGGCCAAGGACGACATGGTCCAGCACGCCGAACTGGCCAAGCTGCTGCGCACCCCGATCTGCCTGGACGAATCCATCAAGTCCGCCGCCGACGCCGCGGCGGCCATCTCCCTCGGCGCCTGCTCCGTGATCAACATCAAGCCGGGCCGCGTCGGCGGCTACCTCGAAGCCCGCCGCATCCACGACATCGCGCGTGCCCACGGCATCCCGGTCTGGTGCGGCGGGATGCTGGAGACCGGCATCGGCCGCGCCGCCAACGTGGCCCTGGCCGCACTGCCCGGCTTCACCCTCGCCGGCGACACGTCCGGCTCCAGCCGGTACTTCGCCACCGACATCACCGAGCCGTTCGTCCTCTCCGACGGACACCTCGACGTCCCCACCGGCCCCGGTCTGGGCGTCGAGCCCCTCGCCGACCTTCTCCAGGAGGTGACCGTCTCGAGCGAATGGATAGCGATGTAGCGCGGCGGCACGGCGGGGCGGATCACGGCTTCGCAACGTCGGACGAGGCGGGCCCTCTTGAGTGTTGCCACCGGCCGGGCCACGCTGTGGATACTCGCGCGGGGATGTCCGGTGACGATTTCCCCGTCGACTTCGTCGTCCGAAGTGAGGATCGGGGATCGGGAAATGCACATTCCACCCGCGGGGTCGTCTCCATCCCCTTCCTGCCGGTGCTCTTCGTCGGAACGCGAGGAGGACGCGCGGAACCACGCGCGAAGGATGGGCATCGGGCGATCCATGGTGGTGCAGGAGCTGGGCCGGGACGACGACACCGATGACGGGATCGGCGCCGACATCGAGGACGTGATCGGCCACGGGATGGTGGACGACGAAACGGACGAAGTCGTGGACGTCGTCCTGCTGTGGTGGCGGGCAGGCGACGGCGACCTGGCGGACGAACTCACGGGTGTGGTGGCGCCCCTCGCCGACCCGGGTGTGATCTGGGTCCTCACGCCGACGACGGGCCGGCCCGGTCACGTCGATCGCACCGAGATCGCCGAAGAGGCGAACGCGGCCGGCCTGTCCTGCACCGGTGCCATCACCCTCGGGGCATGGTCCGGCAACCGTCTCGTCCGACCCGAGGCGCCCGCCGAGTAGCGCCGACCCGGCCGACCCGGCCCCGGCCCACCCTGTGCACCCCGTTCGGCGCCCCGACGGGCGACGAGTGGTCTTTGGCGCGGGCTGCGGTACGGGATCGGTCGGGCCGGGTGAAGTCGGCCCGGGCGGCACGGTTTCCGCGAATGTTCGCAACCTTCGCGCCTTCTCGATGTCGACTGCCGGGAGCTTCCGTGGCGGGTGTCGCGTGTGTTTGGCTGGCCCGGGGCTCTGCCCCGAGCCGTTCGCTTCGCGGTGCCGGGGTGCGGACGGGTGTGGATGCCGGCGGTGGCTGCGGGTGCCTGGTGACGATCCCTCGTGCGTGCTCGTCGGCGCATGTTTTCGTGCGCGACGCTTCCCGCGATGTCGGTGTCCCGAGGCGCTGTCGCACCCGTCGAAGGAGCAGTCGTGGAGCATCCCGTGGCCGTAGTCCTCGCCGCCCCCGCCTCGATGGCCCGGTGCCCGGTCGGCCCGGGGGGAGCCGGCGCCGCGCCGTCGTGGTAGCCGATCGTTCGGACGGGCGGGAGTACCGCGCGGATTTCCGGCTGGGAATCTTCTTCGCGGTCCTGATGCTCGCCATGGGCGCTCTGGTCACCGTGGGGATGGCCGCGGAGCAGGGCTGGTTCTCGGTCGGGCCGCTGGGGATGGGAGTGTTCTTCGGGCTGTCGTCGGTGGGGGTTTTCCGCCTGTACGCGGTCAGAGCGACGATCGTCGACCGGGATGGTGTGACGATTCGAGGGGTGTTCCGTACCCGCGTGGTGGCCTGGCCGGACGTGCAGGGCATCGAGATCGAGGGGACGCGCGGGGGATTGGACGACCAGCCGACGCAGGTGGTCGTGCTGTACGACTCGATGGGGCGGCGATACGACCTTCCCAATCTGAACGATGTCGAGACGACGAACCCGAGCCGTGAGGTGCACGCCATCCGGGACGTGTGGGTGCGGCGGCGAGGCGGGCACTGGGTTCCCGTCGCCGAGGTGGTGGCCAGGATCGCGGGTGACCGTCGGGACACGCGGTAGGTGTGAGCCGATCCGTCGGTGGTGACGGGGCCGACTCGGATGCCACCGGGACGATGCAGGCAACACCCCGGTAGGGGCTTGGTGGTTCGGTTCCACTCGGGCGGCCTCGCCAGGCCCGGCATGGGGGGCGCCGCGGCCGCGAGGCAGGTGCTCGCGGTCCGCGGCGTGCGGTCGTCAGGCGTCGCGCATCCAGTGGCCGTCCGTGGCCCAGCCGACGAAGCGTCGGACGTTCGGTACCGCCGGGTCGTCCAGGCTGCCGCCCGTGAACACGTGGCGCAGGCCCGCCAGTACCGGTGCCAGGCGGCGCGCCGTGTGCTCCGGCCGCCGGGCCGTCTCCTGCGCCATCCACGCGATCACCGCGAACTGGTCCTCCACCCCGCACAGGGACAGGAAGAACAGCGTCTGCCGCCATGCGTACGCGGCGTCCTTGACCGTGCCGAGCGTGCGCGTGTTCCCGGCGATCTGCTGCACCAGCCGGCACACCGTGCGGTACGCGCCCCGTGCCGGCTCCGCCCAGCCCTCGGCCGGCTCCACTCCGATGGGGTGCACCAGCGCGGCGAGGTTGTGCGTGGTGAGGATCTGCGCCTGCTCGATGACCGTCCCGTTCGCGGCGATCGACCAGCGGTTGCGGGGGTCGGTGCCGGCCCGCTCCCGGCACAGCGCGGCGAAGTCGGCCGAGGTGTTCGCGGCGAGCCCGCGCTTGCGCTTGACGTCGTCGATCCCCCGAATCATGGCGTAGTCGATGTCGTAGTACCGCGCGTACAACGACCCTTCGAGCAGTTCCGCGGCGCTCTGCGCGGCGCGCAGGAACTTCGCGGAGAACGTGCCCATGAAGATGTCCGCCGCGAGTTCCTCGGTGAACACCGCCCCGACCTTGGCCTGCCGCGCCAGCGAACCGAGCTCCTGGAGCAGCGGGTTCGGCACGATCGTGCCCGGGAAGGCGCGCACCGTCAGCGTGCCCAGCTCGACCAGCGCCTCGTGCGCGTTCCCCGCGGTGTCGGTCGACACCCGCCGGTAGGCGGACACCGCCTGCACCCACGGCAACTCCTCCAGCCGCACCTGGTGCTCCAGGTTGAGCAGCAGCAGCGACCGACGCTCGGCGAACGCCCCGTACTCCGCGGTCATCAGCGTGCGCAGTGCCGGGTCGTGGTACGCCAACGCGGTCGTCGCGGCAACCAGTTGTGGGACCAGCTCGGCCAACACCTCGGCCGACGGCACGATGCCGCGCTCGACCAGCGTCGCGACGGGCGCGCTGAGCGCCCGCTCGACCGGGTGACGCAGGCCGTCCGGAATCGGGCTGCCGGCGCGCATGCCGGTGCGGGCGGCTTCCTCGTCGGTCACCGGTACGAGCAGCCACGCGGTGTCGGGCAGGCCCGCGTCGTCGCGCAGGTTCGCCAACCGGGTGATCAGGACGCGCGCCAACTCGTGGAGCGTCGCGGTCGACGCGTCCGCGGCCTGACGGGCCCGCAGTTCGGTGTGCGTCGGCGAACCGGGCGCGCCGCGCTTGGCGACCATCGAGTCGACGGCGTGCCGGAGCAGGCCGGGACGGGCCGCCGCACGCGCACGCACGTCGGCGCGGGGTCCGGCGGCGCGGGCGGCGCGGGCCGAGATGCGAGTGCCGGCGCCGCGAACGTCACCGGCCGGCGGGTCGCCGAGTGCCTCGGCCAGGGCCGCCAGCAGGATCGCGGAGTTCTCCCTCGGGTTGCGGTGCTTGCCGCACAACGTGTGCCGCATCGCCAAACGCCGGTGGCGCTCCAGGAGTTCGCGGCCGCGCTCGGTCCAGCCCGCCGGTCGGACCGCGCCGAGCCGGCCGTCCTCGACGGTCTCCAGCCAGTGCGCGAGCAGCTGGTCGGCGAACGGGTTCCACACGGTCAGCGCCTCGTTCATCGCCTCGACCGCGGGCTTGGGCCGCCGCGCGCCGAGGGTGGTCCGCAACGAGCCCACGGACTCGCGGTGCACGGCGGAACCGTCGGGCACCACCGTGTCGGCGGCGCGCGGCAGGAAGCGGAGGCGGTCCGCGTACGGCGTGATCTCGTCGAGCAGCGTGAGCGCCGCGAAGCGGTCCCCGGCACGCAGCAGCCACGCGATGGTGAGCAGCGCGGCCTCCTCGGGCACCGCGACGTGATACCGGCCGCTGTCGAGCAGCGTGTGCAGCTCGGCCATGCCCGCGTCGGTGAGGAAGTACCGGAACAACGCGAGCCGATCGCCGGCCCGCAGTCCGGCGCGGGCGGCGGCCTCGGCCTCGTGCTCGGTCCACGGCCCGCCGGCCGCGGCGTCGCCGGTGGCGAATCCGCCCCGCACGACCTCCGGGGTGACCCACGCGGGAAGCCCACGCACGGGTGTGCGCGAGCCGATGGTCAACGAGCCGTCGGCCATGCCGCGAGCGACCTGCGTCCAGCGGTGCACGCGCTCTTCGGCGCGACGCCGGGTCGCCTCGCTCTCGTGGGACGTGGCGGTGTGGAAGGCCTTGGCCAACTGCCAATCCGCATAACCGGGGTTGGGGACGGGTCGCACGTGAATCTCGTTCATGCCGACGTGGCGGGCCCTGCCCCCGCGCCCTCCGGGTTGAGAGCCCGGTGCTCCACTGACTGAGCCACACGTCGTGGTCGGTGGGTCGGTGCGGTCCGCACGAGAGGAACCGCCCCGCTCCGTGCGGGTGTTCGGCCGGAACCCTCTCGGTCGAACCCCACGCCCGCCGCATTCCGATGTCGCCAACGTGGCGGGTTCCGCCCCCGCGCCCTCCGGGTCCCAAGCCCGGTGCTCCACTGGCTGAGCTACACGTTGTGGTGTGTCGGCGATGGGCTGCCGACCTGGGACGACACTAGGACGGAAGCCGCCACCGGGGCAACGGAGTTACCACACGGTGCGCAAGGGGCGCGACGTCGGCGCCGGCCGCCGGCGTCAGGCGACCAGAGTGGCGATGCCTCCGCCGAGCACGCCCATGACGACGATCAATGGGCTGCCCTTGAGGGCGGCGACCAGGTGGAACCGCAAGTCGCGGTATTCGCTCATGCCCTCGGTGCCGGGAAGGGTCAGCAGGCGAGGACGCAGGCCCGCGAAGACGATCCAGTCGAGAACGACCAGGTCCCAGACCGTCAGCGTGGTGAAGACCAGGGCCGCGCAGGTGGCGGCGGGCAGGAATCGCAGGCCGTCGTCCAGCGCGCCTGGTACCGCGCCCACCCGGGCATGTTGGCGCTCGCCCGCGCCGAGGACCTGACCCCGTTCGCGTCCGCCGACCTGTTGCGGCCCGACGACGTACTCGTGGGGTTCTTCCTGGACCTCGGGATGCCCCCGCAGAACGCCTACCGGGCCTGGTCGATCACCGTGCTCCAAGTCTCCGGCTTCACCGAGGTCTGGGACGCCTGGCACGACCGACCGCCGCCCGGCGCGGACCCGGCCGGACGGATCGGCGTACCGACGACGCCGTCGGTCGAAGAACTCCCGAACCTGCGACGCCTCGCGGCCGAATCCGACCCGGAATCCCCGGACGTCCTGTTCGAATCGGTCCTGACCATGCTCATCGCGGGCGTGGAATCCATGAAGTGACCTTCCGTCCCGGATGCCGTCGGCACCTCGGCGTGACGGGGGCGAGCGACCCGTCGCGTACACCGCACTCGACGGCACCGGGACGATGCTTGTCCGATCGCGACGGGATACGGCGTCGTCGGTGGTGGGTGCTTCGGAGCCCGGGACGGAGATGCGTCGGGCCGTTCGGTGTCGCGGACGAAGCGGGAGCGGATGGCGCCGCCCGAGACTGGCGACCATGCGAACGCAGGCGGGAACTGCCGGGACGACACGATGACGCGGAGCGCGACGGGGTGTTGTGACGAGGGCCCACGCGACCTCGGGCGCGGAGCCGGTCACTTCACCCCGGGGCGGGGGAAGGGGCCCACCGAGCAGCGGAGTGGGCCGACGCACGACGACGGCGAACCTCCCCTGCTGGGGGTGCTCGGCGGGATGGGTCCCCTGGCCACCGCGCACTTCTATCGCCGCCTCGTCGAACGCACGCCGGCTCGGCGCGACCAGGAGCACCTCCGGGTCGCCATCTGGGCCGACCCCACGGTCCCCGATCGCACCGAAGCCCTGCTCGGCCGGGGCCCCTCGCCGGTCCCGGGGATGCTCCGGGGCCTGCGTTGGCTGGCCCAGGCCCGGGTGTCCTGCGTCGCCATTCCGTGCAACACGGCCCACGCCTATGTCCGGGAACTGCGCGAGCACACCGAGTTGCCCATCCTCGACATGGTCACCGCCGCACTCCGGTCGTGTCGGGCACGCCGGCCGGATGTGGAACGCATCGGTGTGCTCGCGACCCGGGGCACCCGTACCGCCCGCCTCTACGAGATCGCCGGGCAGGGCCTCGGGCTGACGGTCGTCCAGGTCTCGACGGCTACGCAGCGCGAGCACGTGGACCGCGCCATCGCCTTGGTCAAGGAAGGTGGCGACTCGGCCGTGGCCGCCCGCCACATCGCTGCGGCGGCCCGCGAACTCCTCGACCGCGGCGCCCGGATGGCGATCGCCGCCTGTACGGAGATACCCCTCGTCATGGCCGAGGCCGAGCGGATCCTGCCGGTCCTGGACTCCACGGCGGCTCTGGTGGACAGCGTTCTCGCCGAGCTGTGCCCGCCTTCGGCGCCCGGCCGACGCTGACCACCCCGTAGCGCATCCAGGCCCGACTGCTCGACGCGGCCCTAGACTTGGGCATGGTGCCAGGCTCGTGGAGCGAGGAGACAAGCATGCGGAACCGGACGGGGCCACCAGCGGCCGAGGGGTGGACGCACACCGACGAATACCTGTGGCACACCTGCGACATCGTGGCCGATGTCGTCACCGGTCAGGCCGATCGCCGCCCGCTCGTGGCGAGTACGGCCCGGATCGAGCCGGGGGAGCGGGTGCTCGCGACCGGCACCGGGGAGCAGTTCAGGCTGCGCGCGGTGGGCAACGGCAGTTACCGCACCACCGGGGTGGCGGCGGTCGGCAGGCCGGGGTTCGTGGTCGGTGCGCTCGCCCTCACCGCCCTGAGCAACTCCGCGCGTCGCAAGCGCGCGCAGCAGGACACCGTCCCGCGCTGGGTGCACGACGGCGGCGGCGAACTGACGATCACGCGGATGTCGGCGTACCTCGCCCACCCCCGCAATCCGCTGAGCCTCGGCTTCACCGGCCTCGACCAGATCGACCTGCCCGAGGCCGGCGTGTTCGAGGCCCGCTACCACGACATGTACGGCAAGGGCTACATGAACGTGCGCCTCGCCACTCCCTGGGCGTCCCTGGTCTTCGCGCTGGCGGCCCTCGCGGCCTTCCCGTCCCACCCCCGGCTCCTGGGCGGCACGTGGCTCCCGCCGGGCTTCGAGGAGCGCTGCGCCCACTTCGGCCGACCGGTGCGCTCCGCTCAGCGACTGGTGCTGGGCCAGGGCTGACAGTCGTCCCGGCGGGCCGAACGGGTCGTCACCCCGGCGTGCTCCTCCCGTGGGTGCCGTTCATGCCGGTCCGTGTGAATCGGGCGCGGATGTCGTGGTCGGGGGCGCAGGGTCGGCACCGGGGGCCCGGCCGGATCGGTCGGGCGTCGGGCGGCTCGGGGCCGGGTCCTCCGTCGATGGGCCGGTGTCGGCCTCGTGCAGCGCCACGCTTCGGTACGCACCCGGGGTCTGGCCCATGGTGTGGGCGAAGGTGTCGATGAACGCGCTGGTCGTGCCCCAGCCGCAGCGGCGGGCCGTCGTGGTGACGTCGGCTCCCTCGGCCAGTTGGATCATGGCGTGGAAGACCCGGGTGTTGGTCCGCCACCGGGGGTACGTCGTGCCGAACTCCGTGCGGAAGAGCCGGGTGAGCGTTCGTTCGCCGACACCGACGTGGCGGGCCAGCCAGGCGATGGTCCGGGGCCGGCTCAGGTCCTCCTCGACCACCCGGCAGGCGTGCGCCAGTCGCGGGTCCCGGGCCGTCGGCAGGGTCAGGGGTCGTACGTGGGCGCGGCGCAGCCGATCGTTGAGGACCGCCCGGAGCCGCCGTGACTCGGCGGTCGGCAGGTCCGGTTCGGTGCAGGCGACGAAGAGTTCGCGCAGCAGACCGTCCGCGGCCACGACGGTGGGCGAGTCGACGGACAGGGGCGTGTCGTCCGACGCGAAGCCCAGGGTGTGTACGGAGCTGTGCCCGTAGACCCGGTGTTCGTGCCACGTGTTCGCCGGGATCCAGACGGCACGGTCCCGGCAGGCCACCCAGGCACCCTGCCCGGTGCGGACTGCGAGCACGCCGGCGCTGACGTAGATGAGCTGGTGGTAGGGGTGCCGATGGCGGCTGATGAACTCGCCGGCGGCGTGCGCGTGCGCGGTGGCGGGGGCGATCGACCGGTGCCGGCGGTTCTGCGACATGAATAGGCAGATTAATGGAAGCAGGCCGGCGGGGACTCGTGACAGCGTGACGTCGTGAGCACCGCACCGGAGGCCCCGGACCGCCAGTCGACGAACGAGCCGCGGGCTCGGGCGGGCCGCCTGGCCGGGGGCATTCGTCGCGCGGCCGTGGACACCCGCCCGCTGGCCGTGCCTGCCTATCGGCGGGTGCTGGTCGGTCAGGGCGCGTCGCTGGTGGGCACGATGGTCACCGAGGTCACCGTCCCCGTGCAGATCTACCAGATGTCGCATTCGTCGTTGTACGTGGGGCTGGCGGGCCTCGCCGGATTCGTGCCGATCCTCGTGTTCGGCCTGTACGGCGGAGCGATCGCCGACCGGGTCGATCGTCGCCGGCTCTGCCTGTGGTCGTCGCTCGTGACCTGGGTGGTGACGATCGCGCTGCTCGCCCAGACGCTCCTGAACGTCCGGTCCGAGGTGCTGTTGCTGGTCCTGGTCGCCGTCCAGGCGGCCGGCTTCGCCACGGCGTCCTCGGCGCGCGGCGCGATCATCCCGCGCATCGTGCCGTCCGAACTGGTCCCCGCCGCCAACACGTTGAGCTTCACGGTGGGCAACATCGGCCAGATCCTGGGGCCGCTCGTCGCCGGCGTCCTGCTCACCCTCCCGCACGGCTTCGGCTACGCCTACGCCGCCGACGCGGTCCTGTTCACCCTCTCCCTGTACTCGACGTTTCGGCTGCCTGCCATCGAACCGACGGGGGCGGCGATCGGCAGCGGAATACGCGCCGTGGTCGAGGGACTTCGCTTCATCGGCGGCAGTCCGGTGTTGTTGATGTCGTTCGCCGTCGACATCGCCGCCATGGTGCTGGCCATGCCGAACGCGCTCTTCCCCGAGGCCGCCGCCACCCGCTTCCACGGCGGCATCGGCGTGCTGTACTCGGCGGTCGCCATCGGTTCCCTGGCGGCGGGCCTGTGCAGTGGATGGATCGCGCGCATCCGTCGTCAGGGCGTCGCGCTCACCCTCGCGGTGGTCGGCTGGGCAACCGCCATCACGCTGGCCGGGCTCACCCACACGCTGTGGCTCGCCGTCCTGTTCCTCGTGCTCGCCGGCGCCGCGGACCTGGTGAGCGCCGTCTATCGGCAGACGATCCTCCAGACGTGGGCGCCGGACGAGATGCGCGGACGCATGCAGGGTGTCTTCACCGTCGTCGTCACCGGCGGCCCCCGGCTCGGCGACCTGCGCGCGGGAGCCATGGCGGCGAGCACGACACTGGTCATCGCCTGGTCGGGCAGCGCGCTGGTGTGCATCCTGCTGGTCGTCGTGGGCGCCCTCGCCGTACGCCCGTTCTGGCGTTACGACGCCGCACGGCGGTGAGCCGCCCGTCCGCCGACGGACGGCAACCACCGCCGCACCCCCACGAGTTCGACGGATCGTGGCCCGATCCGCCGCCCCACCGCGGTCGTTGGGGCGGGGCGGCGGGGGCTACGATTCGCCGCTGATCCCGGCCGAGCCGATCGAGGCGGCGGTGATCGTCCGGGCGGCGGTCCGGGTGGACGAGGCGGAGTTCAGTTCGGTCAACGACGTGCGGTCGAGGGCGTACACGACGAACTCGTAGGTGTTGATCGTCGAGGGCGAGCAGGGGCCCTGGTAGCCGAAGAGACTCGCGCTTCCCCGGTAGTAGACCTGCCGGGCTCCGGCCGGGACCGACGGCCGGTAGGCGTGTTCGACGTTCTGCGGGAGCGAGGTCGTGTTCACCGGGATGTCGTAGGCGACCCAGTGGATGAGGTCGGCGTTGTCGAGGTCGCGCATGACCACGGCGTAGCTCTTGGCGCCAGCCGGAGCACCCGACCAGGCCAGTGGCGGGGACTCGTTCTTCTTCGCGGGGTCGTTGCCGCCGCCGCTGGTGCACTCGTGGATCTTGGGGATGAGGCCGCCGTCGACGAAGGCGGTGCTGGACAGGGCGAACGCGCTCCGACCCGCCGGCGACGCCGACGCTGCCGCCGCCGACGAGGCGGCGACGGGCGAGAGGCCGGCGGTGCAGGTGACGAGCAGAGCGCACAGCACAGTTCTCGTGCTTCTCACTGGAGGCTCCCGAGGATTCTTTCGGTTCCTTTGGTCCGTCCACGTGGCACATGGTGTCCGCTTGTCCGCGCGCGCGGCGAAGCCAGCGTATGCGCCCCGGATTCCGCCGACCAAGGCACTTTTCTCGGGAAACGCGGTACATGACGCCTTGGTTGCGGGCCCGGACGCGTTCGGGTTCCCCGCCCCCGATGCCTAATGGCGGAGCGGGTGTTGTGCCATGAAGGCGAGCAGTCGGTCGGTGTCGGTGTCCGTCCAGTTCGGGGGTGGGAGCGTGGCCGCCCAGGCGACCGCGGCGCCGTTTCCGTAGCGGTGGCCGTGCGGGGCGGTGGTACCGAAGGACACCGCGAGGTCCACCGTGGTCTGCCAGAACGTGATGATCGGGTAGTAGCGCACCTCGCGGGTGATGTCCGGACCGAGCGGCGCGTGCAACCACGCGGGCTTGTCGAACAACAGGTCGGGGCTCCACCACACCACGGGATCGGAGGCGTTCTGGAGGTAGACGATCCGCGGTCGCTCCCACGGGCCGGGCGGGCGGCGCAGGTCCGTGGCGGGGAACTGGCCGAAGCGTACGTGCCGGCCGCCGTCGTACACCGGCCGCCACACCGGGCTGCCCCGGTCGCGGTCGTCCTCCATGCGATTCCACAGCCGACTGGCGAACGGCGGTCCCTCCAGCACGACCGCGTCGGCGCCGGCGATGAGTTCGGCCGGGTCGGCGAAGACGGCGTCGGTGGCGTACGCGCCGAGGGATTCGCCGCCCAGCACCAGCCTGGGGCGATCCGCCGCGGGCAGCGCGGACCACCGTGCCCGGACCGCGTGGTACAGGGCCCGCTGGGCACGTTCGGCGCGCCCTCGGTCGACCAGGAAGGAGATCCAACTGGGCAGGTACGAGTACTGGATCGCGACCGTCGCGGTGTCGCCGGCGTACATGTACTCCAGCGGGGCGGCCAGGTTCGGGTCGACCCAGCCGCTGCCGGTGGTCGCCTGCACGGCGAGCACCGCGCGGGTCCAGGCGCCGGTGCGGTCGAGTTCGCGGACGGCCAGGTCGGCGGCCTCGCGGAAGTCCTCGTCCTCCGGGTTCTCGCCGATGTAGACCCGGATCGGGACGGCGGCGGGTCGGCCGGTGAACCGGGTGATCAGCGCCGGGTCGGTGGCCTGCGCGACGAACTTGCGGCCGTTGGCGCCCAGGCTGTGCCAGGACACGAGGGAGCCCGGGCCGCCGGAGCGCAGCGGCGAGTCGGGGCGGGGGAGGTTGGGGTCGATGGCGCCGTTGATCGCCTTCGCGGTGTGGTCGACGAATCCGATGAAGCCGCGCTCCCACACCACGTCGTGCAGGCTGACCACGACCAGGAGGGTGACCGCGGCCGGCCCCAGTACGTAGGCCAGCGGGCGGGGCAGCCGGCGGCCCAACCAGCGGATCGACGTGCGGGCCGCCAGCCGCAGGCCGCGGGCGAGGGTGAGCAGGAGCAGCCCGGTGCCGAGGGTGATCACCACGATCATCAGGCCGTTCCAGGGCGAGGACGGGTTCAGGCCCTGGAGCGCGCGCAGCCGGCGCTGGGCCTGCGCCGACCACACCAGGCCGGCGACCGTCCCGATGCCGGCCACCAGGTAGTACGCCCACCACGCGCGCACCCGGAACCGCTCGCCGGGGCGGCGCGCGACGCACGCGCGGATCGCCGTGGCCGCGAGCACGCCGAGGGCGTATCCGGCGATTCCGGCCAGTCCACCGATCAGGCCCTGCCAGGGCCATGGACGCGGCAGCAGGGACGGGGTCAGCGACAGCCAGAGGAACGCCGTGGCCACGCACATGCCGATCAGGTCGGGCCAACGGCGGACCACGCGGCGGGTGTTCGGCGGGGTGGTCGGGTAGGGGCGGGCGAGCAGGCGGCGGATTCGGGAGGCGGGCGGCGGGGGCGGTGGGGCGGCGTGGGATCCCGTGGGGTGTGGCGGGCCTTCGGATCGGGCCGGTTCGGCGGACGGCGGCTCGTCGTTCGGATCCGGTCTCGTTCCTGGCGCCACCATCCGATCAGCGTCCTCCGCGGTCGGGCCGGCGGCGCGGTACGACATGGCAACCGCCGCGCAGGTCACCGGTTCGGCGGTCCCTCGGGCGGGGGAGGCGGGTGTCTTGTTTTCCCCCATGCGGGGAACCGAAGTTGGCTCTCGTGTGGGAAGACGCCCGGTGTCGCCGATTCGTAGCGTGGTGGGGACGACGCGGGAGGTCCGCGTCCGGTACTTCGGGGGGACGCCGTGGTACGGATCCCATGTGTGCGTCGACGTCGGTTCGCGTTCGTGGCGGGGGCGTCGGCTGCGGCGCTGGCGTTGTCGGGCTGCTCGGGCGGGAGGGAGGACCACGAGAGGGCAGGGGCTTCCGCCTCCGCCTCGGCTTCCGCTTCCGCTTCCGCTTCCGTGCGGGCCAGTGGGGCGGCGGGCAGTGCCACGGCCGGTGCCACGGGTACGGCCGGCGCGCCGATGCCCGCGCGGGCGGCGGCCGTTGCCGCGTACCTGGACAAACACTGGCCGTCCGGTGCGGGAGGGGCGGTGGTCACGGCCAAGGACGGCGGACTCGTCGGTTGTCGGGGCCGAGGCCGAGCGAACCGGGAGGCGGGCATCGACGCCGGATGCGACACCGTCTTCGACATCGGTTCGATCACCAAGTCCTTCACCGCCGCGGCGATCCTGAAGCTGGAGACGACCGGCGCGCTGCGGGTGACGGATCCGATCTCCGACCACCTGGGGCCGGTCCCCGCCGACAAGCGCGGCATCACCGTGCATCACCTGCTCACCCACACTTCGGGCCTGCCCGAGAGCCTGGGCGACGACTACGCACCACTGAGCCGCGACGCCCTGCTCACCCGGGCGCTCGCGGCGCCCCTGGAGTCGACGCCGGGTGTCATGTTCGCGTACTCCAACGTCGGATACTCGATGTTGGCCGCGATCGTCGAGCGGGCGTCCGGCACGCCGTACCCCGAGTTCCTTGCCCGGAACCTGTTCGAGCCGGCCGGGATGACCCGCACCGGCTATCGTGCGGCCGACCCGCGACGCGACGACATCGCCGTCGAATACGACTCCGACGGTCGCGGCCACGGCACCCCGTTGGACCATCCGTGGGCGCCCGACGGCCCCTACTGGAACCTGCGCGGCAACGGCGGCCTGCTCTCCACCGCGCACGACATGTACCGCTGGTATCTCGCCCTGGACGGCGAGTCGATCCTGCCCGCCGCGGCCAAGGCGAAGATGTTCGCTCCGCACGTGCCCGAAGGCCCCGACACGACCCAGTCCTACGGCTACGGCTGGTCCATATTGCCCGGTGCTCCCGGCGTTCCAGGCCCGATCGCCACGCACAGCGGCGGCAACGACCTGTCCTACGCCCGATTCCTGATCCGCCCGGCCGATCGGGTCATGGTCTTCTGGGTCACCAACCACGTCGCACGGGAGGGCAAGTGGAACCTCGACGAGCAGGACCGCGAACTCACCCTCCGCCTCGCGACGTTGACCGCGACGGACACCTGACGGCGGCGTCCGGGGACGCCCCGGGCCCGACGGCTCCTCGTGGTCGTTGCGCTCCGGGGCCTCGGCCGTCGAGGACACGGACGTGATCGTCCGCGCCGTCCGGTCCGACGTGACGAAGCAGGCGGATGTGTCACGAACGTGTCCTGACGTGCGCCGCCTTGCAACTGGGCCGACGGCGCCCGTGTCTGAAACCTCCGAGAGCCCGCTCACCAGGAGCGGTGCCCGACTCGGAGGACGAGAGCATGCACGTTCGGAAGATTTCAGGGTTCACCCTCGCCATCGTGGCTGCCGGCCTGGCACTGACGGCTTGTGACAACGGCGGTGGCGACAAGACGCCCTCTTCCACCACCGGCTCGTCCGTCTCCACCGGCACCCCGCAATCCCGAACCTCCGTACCCGATGCCACCCCCGGCTCCGCTCGGGCCGACACCCCTTCCGGCTCCTCCCACAGCACCCCGCCGGGCACCCCCAACAAGGCCGGGGTCAAGTGCACGAACCAGATCAACTACGCCGGGGACCCGAGGCCCAACGCCGAAATCAACTCGATCGGCGAGCAGACGGGTCACTGCCCGGCACCGAAGAAGGAAGGCACGCCGTCGGGCACCCCCAACAAGGCCGGGGTGAAGTGCACGGACCAGATCAACTACGCGGGGGATACGCGTCCCAACGCCGAGATCAACTCGATCGGCGAGAAGACCGGCTACTGCCCGCCGGTCAAGCGCTGACCAACGGGCCGAGACGTACCGGGAGATGTGAACCGGGACCGAGACGTCGTGGGCGACCCCGGGGTTCGGTCCGTCACCAATCCTGGTTGTGTTCCAACACGACGACGTCGTTCCCGCACCCGACGACCAACGCCCGGTTGGGGGTCACCGCCAGTACTCCATCGACCTGGTCGGGGAAGGACAACACCGTTGCCTGCCGGGAGACCAGGTCCCAGATCCGCACCGTTTCGTCGTTCGTACCGCCGGTGACGGCAACGGCCCGCCCACCGATCCGGGTGCACACCAGTGCGCGTACCCGATCGGTGGATGCGGTCCCGCCGATCCCGACCACCAACGCGCCCCCGACGTGCACGACCCACCTCCACTCGAGCCCGTGATCCCGGCCGCCAGGATGACAGCCCGCCGCCCCGCCCGCCGCCGATCACCCACTCCCGCGAAACCACACGAAACGCCATACCGGCCCCGGCGCCGCGCGTCGGCGTCCACACTGGAATCGAGGATGTCGACGACGCGGGGGATCGCCATGACGCAGCCGCAGAAGCGTGGTTCGACGCAAGGGGTGCCGCGATCGACGGGGACGCGGGTGGCGGTGATCGTCGCGCTGCTGATCGTGGTGGCGCTCGCGTTCGCCGTCGGGGGCGGCGGGGTGGCCGTCGCGGTGTCGGTGGTCGTCGGCCTCGCGGAGGTGGGGCGGCGGTTGTGGGGTGCCCACCGTGCCGCGCGGGCGGCGGACGAGCGGTGGCGACACCAGGACGCGGTGGCCGCCGGACGACGGCGGACCCTGGCGGAGGTGGACGCCCTCACCGGGACACAATTCGAGGAACTGGTGGCCGACCTGTGCCGCAACGACGGCTGCACGCAGGTGCGTCGGGTCGGCGGCTCCGGGGACAACGGGGCGGACGTGTTGTGCCGCCTGCCCGACGGGCGCTTCGCGGTGATCCAGTGCAAACGCTACGCGCCCACCCGCAGGATCGCCCCCAAGGAGGTCCGCGATCTCCTCGGCGCCAAGACCCACTTCGCCGCCGACGTCGCCGTCCTGGTCACCACCGGTACGTTCAGCAAGCAGTCGACAACCTTCGCCGTGGACAACGGCATCCTGGCCGTCCACCGCGACTTCTTCGGGCTGTGGAACCAGGGAACACCCCTCGCCCGACTCGCCGCCCTCAACGGAACCGGCCAAGGCCGAACCCGACGCCGACCGAAACCTCGCCACGAATGAAACCACTCCCGCCCCATTGCCGGCATCCGCGTCGACGCCGAGGCCGACGGGTACAGCCGCCGATCACCCGCGATGGACACGCCCCCTAACACGCATCACGACGTGCTCGCGCCGGATTCGCCCCGGCGGCCCGGGGCGACACGGCGGGCGCGGCGCACGCGCCCGGGTGCGTGGCGGTGATCGACGAAGCGTGATCGGTGCGCCCACCCGGCCGAGACGGCTCGGTCGCCGTCTCGGCCGAGGCTGGCACCGCAGGTCACCGCGCAGGTCGTGGGCGAGACACGGTCCTACCTGGCGAGTTCGGCCGGCCGGTCGAGCCGCGTCAGCTTCTGCGGATTCCGCACCACGTAGACCCGGGTGATCCGCCCGTCCTCCACCACCAGGCTCACGGTGGACGGCTCGCCGTCGAGGTCGAGACGGCCTGCGGGCTCGCCGTTGAGCCAGACGGCCGTGGTCTCCAGCAGCGCCGACCGGTTCGCCCGCGCGAGCACCGCCGCCACCGTCTCGACCCCGTGGATCGGGGCCAGAGCGGCGGCCGCGATTCCGCCGCCGTCGGTGATCAGGACCACGTCCGGCGCCATGACCTCCATCAGCTCCCGCAACTGCCCGGTCTGGAGTGCCCGCAGGAAACGGGCCACCACCGCCTGCTGTTCGGACCGGCTCACCTGTACGCGTGGTCGCCGGGCCGCCACATGGTCGCGGGCCCGACGTGCGATCTGCCGTACCGCGGCCGAGGTCTTGCCGATGGCCTCGGCGATCTCGCCGTACGGCACGTCGAAAACCTCGCGCAGTACGAACACCGCCCGCTCCGTCGGCCCGAGCGTCTCCAGCACGGTCAACATCGCCATCGAGACGCTCTCCGCGAGTTCGACGTCCTCGGCCACGTCGGGGCTGGTCAGCAGCGGTTCCGGCAGCCACTCGCCGACGTACTCCTCGCGGCTGCGCGACAACGTCCGCAAACGATTGAGGGCTTGCCGGGTGACGATCCGGACCAGGTACGCCTGCGGATCGCGCACCTGGGACCGGTCCACATCGGCCCACCGCAGCCAGGACTCCTGGAGTACGTCCTCCGCGTCGGACGCCGACCCGAGCATCTGGTAGGCGACCGTGAAGAGCAGGCTGCGGTGGGTGACAAACGGGTCGTCGATCATGCGTTCGACGCTACCCCGGACGGCTGGGGGGCGGTGGCGAGCGGGATCTCGCAGGTGTCGGAGAAACCCTGCGACCTGATCCCGTGGGCGACGTTGTTCCTGGTGGCCATGTTGACGAAGGCGATGTAGGCGGTGAGTTCGACCATCGCCGGGGCACCGAGCCGGTCGATCAGGCTCGCGTGCATGTTGTCGGTGACGGTCGGCGGGGTGGTGGTCATGGCCTCGGCGTACGCCAGGACGTCCCGCTCCAGCGGGGTGAACACGTCCGACTCCCGCCAGCGCGGCACCTGGCTCGCCTTCGTCGGGTCCAGGTTCTGGTTCAGGGCCTGGAAGTAGCCGACGTCCAGACACCAGGCGCAGCCGACCTGCGCCGCGACGGCCATGTGCGCGAACGACTTCAGGCCCGCGTCGGCCGCGTCCCACGCGGCCAGCTTGGCGGAGAACTCCAGGTTGGCGGTCGCGACCGCGGGGCTGTGCCACACCACCTCGACGGGCTCGGCGACCGTGCCGAGCTGCCGGACCATGTTCTCGCGGAGCTCGTCGGGGAGTTCCGCCTTCGGGACGCGTAGCGTCATGATGTCCTCCTGGGACGATCTCTGCCGGCGTTTGCCGGTCGAACATGAAGACACCGCCCGGGCCGCGGGCGTGACATCGAGTCCGGCGACCGTGTTGCGGGGCGAGGTCGGCAGGCGTGCGGTTGCCGCCGTGATACGGAATTCCCGGGCACGAAGCACACGTTCCTCGTCATCCCCGGTGTGGACCCACAGGCCGAGGCCGCCGGGCGGAGGTCCTCACGTTCCCGCGTGCGCCCTGGCGAAGCGGGCGGGAAACACGCACCCCGGCCGCCCGGAGCGGGACACCTCGCTGCGGACTCGACCGGCACCGCCTCGACACCACAGACTTCGACCGACACGGGCCATGGCCACCACGCACCCAGGAGGACGACACAGTGAAGCGCATCGGCATCATCGGGGTAGGCGAAATCGGCCGGGCCATCGTGACGGGCCTGTGCGACGGGACCGACGAGTCGCCGGAGGTGTTCCTCTCCCCACGCGGCGCCCGAGCCGCCGCGGAGTTGTCCGAGCGCTTCGAGGGTGTACGAGTGTGCACCGACAACCAGGAGGTGGTGGACCACTCCGAGATGATCGTCATCGCCGTACGTCGCCACGACCGGCACGAGGCACTCGCCGGCCTGGAGGTGGACGACGGCACGATCGTGGTCAACGTGATGGCCGGGGTCGGCAACGACGACCTGCGCCGGACGCTCCGCACCGGCGCCCCGCTGGTCCGAGCCATCCCGCTGCCGACCATCCGCGAACGCCGCTCGGTCACGGTGGTGCACCCCTCGCACCCGGCGGTCGACTCCTTCTTCGCCCGGATGGGCGGAGCGCTCCCCGTCGCGGACGAGGCCGCCTTCGACGTCCTCTCCGCGTTGACCGGGACGCTCACCACCCACTACGCGTATCTCGCCACGCTCGCCTCGTGGGCCGCCGGCCACGGCATAGCCCCCGGCGACGCCGAACGCTACGTCCGCGGCCTCTTCCAAGGCGTGGGCCGCTCCCTGGGGGACGAGACCCGTTCCCTGGACGAACTCGCGGCCGACCACGAGACACCGAACGGGAGCAACGAACGCATCCGCACCACCTGGTTCGACCCGGCCAACTCCCAAGCCCTCACGACGACCCTCGACGACCTGCTCGCCGACCTCACCACATAGGCCCGGTCCCGGCCACGGCGTCACCCGACCACGGTGTCGCGGGCGGGGCCCGCCGCACCTGCGGCCGACACGGCCGGTCCGGAGTCCCCGCGAGCGACTCCGGACCCTGCCCGACCGCGGCAGTCGCCGAGCGGTCGGTGGCCCGCCCCGGCGGACGGAGGCTCAGTCGAGGGGCAACGCGCGTACCCAGGTCCGGTGTTCGTCCAGGTGTTCGTCCACCGCCAGGTTCGATTCCGCCAGTATCGCCTCGAACTCCCGGTCCGTCAGCGGGCGGCAGCGGAACTCGTGTACCCAGTGCGCGTCCGGGAATTCGTATTCGATGCGCACCGCGCGCACCCCGTCCCCGATCGGATCGGAGGCGAGGATGCTCACGGAACCGCCGGGGTGTCGGCTGATTCGGGGCAACTCGTCGTGCCAGCCGATGCCTTCGCGCTGGATCAGCACCACCCCACCGTCCGCGACGTGTGCCCGACAGGCGTCGAGCATCGCCCGGCAGGATTCGGGCTCGACCGTGTGCACCAGATAGGAGGCCAACAACACGACGTCGAAGCGCTCCTCGAGCCGCAAGTCCTCGATCGTGGACAGTATGGTCTTCGCCCCGCGCACCCGATCGAGCATCTCCGGCGACTCGTCCACCGCCGTGACCTCCCACCCGCGCTCGACCAACGCATGGGTCACCCGCCCGGCCCCACAGCCGAGTTCGAGCACGGTGCGGGCCCCCTCACGGGCGCCCAGCGCGATCATGTCCGGCTCCTCGCGCACCTTCAGCCGGTCCCACATGTCCACGGCACACCCGTCCGGCGTGAACGCCCCGGGCCCCTCGCCGCGATACCCCTTACGAATACGCGCCATGACCGATCCCTTCCCCCGAACGACCCCCGGTCGCTCACGAAACGGACAGCAACGCGCCCACCCAAACCGTTCCCACCCGGAGCTGTCAACGGTTTCGACACGGTGCCGGCCGACCACGAGGGTGCCGACCGGGGTGCGTTCGGGTCTCCGCGGCGCCGCCTAGGTGTCGGTCGCCGGGACCGACCACCGATGACCGGAATCTCCCGACGAGCCAAACACCGCAGGGACGCGGACCCGACGCCGCGCGTCCTGCCCGCACCCGGAGCGAGCACCCTCCCGGGCGTCGGGGCGCGGTGCCGGGGATGCGGGCCGCAGTCGTACGCCTCTTGTGATTTCGAAGGCCCTGCGCTTCACTGCGAGACATTGTCTCAGATTGAACTTTGTCTCGACAGGGAACGGGTGCGGGCCGCGCCACGCCCGCCGGCCGCCTCGCCCGGCCCCGGGCACCTTGTCCGCACCCCCCACGCGCAGGAGCACACGAGCATGTCCGAACAACACCCGCACGCCGGACTTCCCTTCACCGACGACGACACCGGCATCGCCGCCGCACTCGAAGACGTCAGCATCCCCGCCCTGATGTTGTCGCTCGTGCATCTGACCGGCGACCCGTCGTGGATCCGCGGGCCGATCCGCCCACGGGGCCTCGTCCTGAACGAGGTGCAGGGCTTCCTCACCGAGGACGAGAAGACCCGGGTCCGGGCCCAGGCCTTGGACGCCATCCGCGCCCACCGCGACAACGGCTGCGCCCTGCCCCCGCAGCCCGGCCCCGAACTGCTCCACGAGATGATGAACTGGGTCGCCTGCGCGGAGATCCCGGCCGAATACGTGCCGATGATGCTGGAGGACATGCAACTCGGGGAGCGGCCTGCCGAGTCCGTGCCCGCCCCGGGGGACGCCGCGGTCCGCGAGGCGTTCCCGGTGCTGGTCATCGGCTGCGGCCAGTCCGGCCTGCTCGCGGGCATCCGCCTCAAGCAGGCCGGGATCCCCTTCACGATCATCGAGAAGAACCCGGACGTCGGCGGCACCTGGTACGAGAACACCTACCCCGGCTGCCGCGTCGACGTCGGCAACCACTTCTATTGCTACAGCTTCGAACCCTCCGACCACTGGAGCGAGTTCTACGCCCGTCAGCCCGAACTCCAGGGCTACTTCCGCGATGTGATGGACCGTTACGGCATCGCCGAGCACGTCCGCTGGGACACCGAGGTCTCCCGGGCAGTGTGGGACGAGCCCACCGGCACCTGGCGGGTCACCACCCGCGGCCCCGACGCCAGGGAGACCACGATCACCGCCAGGGCCGTGATCTCCGCGGTCGGCCTGCTCAACCGGCCGCACATCCCGCACTTCGACGGTGCCGAGGACTTCGCCGGCCCCACGTTCCACTCCTCCCACTGGGACCACGGCGTCGACCACCGCGGCAAGCGCGTCGCGATGATCGGGGCCGGTGCGTCCGGCTTCCAGATCGCCCCCGCGATCGCCGAGGACGTCGCGCACCTGACCGTCTTCCAGCGCACCGCGCAGTGGATGTTCCCCAACCCGAACTACCACGGCAAGGTCGGCCCGGGCGTGCGGTGGGCCATGCGGCATCTGCCGTTCTACGGCCGCTGGTACCGCTTCATGATCTTCTGGCCGGGCAGCGACGGCGCGCTCGAAGGTGCCCGCATCGACCCCGAATGGCCGCACCAGGACCGCTCCGTCAGCGAACGCAACGACCGCACCCGCGAGATCTTCACCGAATGGATCCGCAGCCAGGTCGGCGGCGACCCGGAACTGTTCGCCAAGGTCCTGCCCGACTACCCGGCCACCGGCAAGCGCACCCTGCAGGACAACGGCAGTTGGCTGCGCACCCTCAAGCGCGACGACGTCGACCTGGTCCGCGACCCCATCGCGCGCATCGACAAGGACGCCGTCGTCACCGCGGCCGGCACGCGCCACGAGGTCGACATCATCGTCTACGCCACCGGGTTCCAGGCCAACCGATACCTCTACCCCATGCACGTCGTCGGCCGGGACGGCGTCGTCCTCGCCGAGCAGTGGGGCGAGACACCCACCGCGTACCTCGGCATCACGGTGCCGAACTTCCCCAACTTCTTCTGCATGTACGGCCCCGGCACCGCGCTTGCCCACGGGGGCAGCCTGATTTTCCAATCCGAATGCCAGATGCAGTACATCTCGGCCTGCCTCGACATCCTGATCGAGCGCGGCGCCCGTGCCCTCGAACCCACCCACACCGCCCACGGGGACTACGTCGCCCGACACCGCGCCGCGATCCGGCAACTGGTCTGGTCGCACCCGACCATCAAGCACTCCTACTTCAAGAACGCCGACGGCGAGGTCTACACCGCCGGCCCCTGGCGCCTCGTGGACTACTGGAACTGGACCAAGGGACCGGACCTCGACGACTACCTCGTCGACTGACCCACCACGGCAAGGCCGATCACCCTGCCGCGTAAGCCACTTGCCGGCCCCGCACCCCTCGGTCTCCCCGCTCGTCGGCGCGTGAGCCGACGACCGGGGACCGTCGGTGACGGCCCCTGCCGGTAGGATCGGCTCGGCAGACGGGTGGGCAAGAGGCGGGGTGAGGGATGGCCGGCCGGGTCACGGCAGTCAGCTCCAACGCGACGTACTCGTTCGGCAAACCCAATCGCGAGTCCGTCACCCTGCTCGCCGGCCTCGGCGTCGAGGGGGATGTCCACGCGGGTGAGACGATCCGCCATCAGTTCCGGATGACCTACGAGCCGGATCTGCCCAACCTGCGCCAGGTCCACCTGATGCACGACGAACTCTTCGACGAACTCGCGCTCAAGGGCTTCGCCGTCGCCGCGGGCCAACTCGGGGAGAACATCACCACCCGCGGCGTCAACCTGCTCGGCCTGCCCACCGGCGCCCTCCTGCACCTGGGCGACAAGGCGGTGCTCGAGGTGACGGGACTGCGCAACCCGTGCGCGAAGATCAACGACTTCCGCAAGGGCCTGCTCGGCGAGGTCTTCGCCCTGGACCCCATCTCGGGAGACTTCACCTTCAAGTCCGGAATCATGGCCGTGGTCCGCCATGGCGGACCGGTCCGTCCGCACGACCCCATCGAGGTCGAACTCCCACCCACCCCGCACCACCCCTTGGAGCGCGTCTAGCGAAGAGGCGTTCTGCACACGGTCCGATGGTGGAGGGCGGTCCGGCGTCGGAGGCGACTGCGACCATCGGGTGCATGACCATGACCGAACGTGATCGTGAGGACGACTGGCTCGACTTCCTCGCGCGTTGGAGCGCCGAGTGGGCGGACGCGCAGGACCCCGACGAGCTCGAAGGTGACGATCTGGCGGCGTGCCGGGGTCGGTGGTTGGGCTTCCCCGGCGCCGACGAGGAGCGGCTGACCGCGCTGGAGACGCGGATCGGTCGACGCCTGCCGCCCTCGTACCGCTCGTTCCTCGCGCTCACCGACGGGTGGCTGAACGCGGGGGACTTCGTGATGCGACTGGCCGGTACGGCCGAGGTGGCGCCGCTGGACGAGGCGGAAGCCGAGCGGTACACGGGCTGCGACGGTTACCTCGGGGACGGCGAGGAACCCACCGAGGAGGACATCCACCGCTCCCGCTTGTGGCACCGGGCCCTGCACATCGACGCCGAGGCGGACGCGGGCATCCTGATGCTCGACCCGGGCGACGTCGGCCCGGACGGCGAATGGGCGGTCTACTCCTGGCACAGTTGGAAGGCCATGCCCGCGGAGCGCTTCGATTCCTTCCGCGCCTTCATGCACGACAAATATCGGGAGTTCCACGCCCTGGCGGCCGACGGCGGCATGGTCAACGACACCACCCGAGCGCTGGACGCGGAGCTGGAGCAGGCTCGCGAGGACCTGCTCGCCGGGCAATGGCAGCGGACGGTCGACGTCTTCGCGCGCGCCGAGCGGTTCGGTCGCCCCGGCGCGTGCGAACTCGGCGGCCAACTGGAGGCGTTCCTCGGACGGGACGATGCCTGGTCGAGGGTGTACCACCTGCCGATGAACCCGGCCCATCGGACCGAGACGTTACCGGCGCGCCTGGCCCGGGAGATCCGCCACCCGTGGCGACGGCCACTGGAGGTGGTCGAGGAACAACCGGTCGAGGTGCGCGAGTTGGCCCGAAGCATCGCCGACGGCGGCTTCGTCTACGAGCCCGCCGGCCCCTTCGGCGCGGTGGTGCTGCGGGCGCGTGAGGCGGCCCGGTGGGGCGACACCGACGGGGCCTGGCGGGTGCTGCGCGACGGCCTCACGCAGTGGATCCCGCCCGCCGGGGACGTCGTGGCGCCGGTCGGTCTGCTCGCGGATCCGCTGCTCGCCCCGGTGATCACGCCGGAGCGCGGCCGGGAGTTGCTCGCCACACCCCGCGCGGGCCGTGCGGGTGTGCCGCCCGAGCCGGTGCCCGACCGGGACCCCGAGGGCCTGGACTGGCTCGCCGGGGAGACCTGGCCCTTCCGCGGCGGCTATCGCTTCGTGCTGGTCGAGGGCATCGAACCGGCGCGGCTCGTGGACCTGTTCGGCCACGAGGAGCAGAACGGGCTTGCCGCCCCCGCCACTTCGAACGAGCTCAACGAGCGCCGGAGGCAGTCGGAGCACCGGCGCTCCGCCGATCCCTGGGACGACCGCGCCGTGATGGTGGTGGGCCGGACGGGGGCGCCGGGGTGGGGCTTCGCATTCGCTCCCGAGTCCGCCGGTCCCGACGCGGACCGGTTGCGGAGCCCGGCCGCCCGGGCCTCGCGGTCCGCTTCGGGAGCGCGGGCCGTGGTGGTGTGGTGCGTCCCCGGTTCCCGCCGGGAGGACGGCGGGCCCTGGGAGCCGCCGGCCTTCCACCTCTCGATGGCCCGGGACGGCGAGATCGGGTACGCCCTCACCGTGACGATGCCGCCGGACTTCGGGTCGACCGAGGACAGGCCGCCACGCGCGCCGATCGTGGACCGCGTCGGCACGCTGCCCCGGACGTTCGATCCGGACCCGATGCTCGCCGAGGTCGCGGCGGTCGGGTCGGCGAAGCGCGAGCGCTGCCCCGGCGAGGAGCACATGCTCCGGGCGATCGCCGAGGAGTTCGGGGTCACCTTGCCCCGCCACGCGCTGCTTCGCGGCCGACTGCACTCCTTCGAGACCGTCGGTTGGTCTCGCGGGCCCCGGCACGGCGACACTTGGCTGAGCATCGAGGGCGTTCGATAGCACGAGGTCCCCCGGCCGAACGCGCCGAAGCACCCGCCGAGTTCGGGTTCCGGTCTCCGCTCGGGGTCGGGTCCGCCCCCGGATCCGGGGGCGGAC
>NZ_JBEXUX010000101.1:0-26647 GCF_040629175.1 Embleya sp. NPDC005971
GTCGGCGCGGACCGGGACGAACTGGTCGCGGGTCTGGGGCGGTTGGCGGCGGGTGAGGCCGGGGCCGGGGTGGTTTCCGGGGTCGCGGGTGGGGGGCGTACGGCGTTCCTGTTCACGGGTCAGGGTGCGCAGCGGGCGGGGATGGGTCGGGAGCTGTACGACGCTTTCGCGGCGTTCGCCGAGCCGTTCGACGAGATCTGTGCCTGTTTCGACGTTCACCTGTCCCGGTCGTTGCGGGACGTGGTGTTCGACGGGGTGGGGTTGGACGAGACGGGGTTCACCCAGCCCGCGTTGTTCGCGGTCGAGGTGGCGTTGTTCCGGCTGCTCGAGTCGTGGGGTGTGCGGCCGGACTTCGTGACCGGTCACTCGATCGGCGAGCTGGCCGCCGCGCACGTGGCCGGGGTGCTGACCTTGGACGACGCTTGTCGGGTGGTCGCCGCGCGCGGCCGGTTGATGCAGGCGCTCCCGGCGGGCGGGGCGATGTTCGCCGTCCAGGCGACCGAGGCCGAGGTCGTCGAGCTGTTGCAGGGCCGCGAGAGGGAGGCGGGCATCGCGGCGGTCAACGGGCCGTCGGCGGTGGTGATCTCCGGCGTCGAGGACGTCGTCGTCGCGATCGCGGAGGAGTTGCGCGAGCGGGGGCACAAGACCCGGCGGCTCACCGTCAGCCACGCGTTCCACTCGCCGTTGATGGATCCGGTGCTGGACGAGTTCGCCGCGGTGCTGGCCGGGGTCGAGTTGGCCGAGCCGGTCGTTCCGATGGCCGCGACTGCCGAGGAGGTGTGTTCGGCCCGGTATTGGGTGGATCACGTGCGCGAGCCGGTGCGGTTCGCCGATCACGTCACCCGACTGCGCGCGGCGGGTGTGACCCGCTTCGTGGAGATCGGTCCCGACGGCGTGCTCACCGCGATGGGCCCGGAGAACGTGGCCGACGCGTCGTTCACCGCGCTGCAACGCCGGGACCGACCGCAGGTGCGTACCGCCGTGACCGCGTTGGCCCACCTGCACACCGCCGGCCACACCGTCGACTGGTCCCGCCTGTTCACCGGGACCGCCGCGACCCTGACCGACCTGCCCACCTACGCCTTCCAACATCGGCACTACTGGCTGGACGTCGACCCGTTGTTCACCGCTCGGCCGCAGACGCCGGGCGACGGTTGGCACTACCGGATCGACTGGCGCCGGCGCTCGGCCGGGACGTCGGCCGGCCTCTCCGGTCGTTGGTTGTTGCTGGTGCCCGAGTCGGACGAGCGTTTCGTGTGGGTGGCCGGCGCCGAGCAGATGCTGACCGAGCGCGGTTGTGCGGTGATCCGCGTACAGGTTCCGGCCGCAGCGGATCGCACCGCGCAAGCCGCCGTCGTGCGGGACGCGGTCGCCGGGCAGCGGATCGACGCCGTACTCAGCCTGCTGGCGTTCGACGACCGGCCACACCCGGACGCGGAAGCGGTGCCCAGCGGACTGGCCGCCGTCGCGAACACCGTGCAGGTCTGCGAGGAACTCGACCTCGGACGCCTGTGGGTCGCCACCCGGCAGGCGGTCTGCGTCGGCGGTGCCGATCCTGCGGCGGAGACCGGTCAGGCACAGGTCTGGGGCCTGGGCCGGGTCGCCGCGCTGGAGAAGCCGCAACTGTGGGCCGGGCTGGTCGACCTCCCGGAGCGTGCCGACGCCCGGATTCGGGAACTGGTCGCCGACGTGCTGGCCGCGCCGGATGGCGAGGACCAAATCGCCGTGCGCGAGCACGGTGTGTTCGTCCGGCGCATGGTGCGTTCGTCCGCATCGACCACCGCCCGGGAATGGCAGCCCGGCGGAACCGTGTTGGTCACCGGCGGTACCGGCGGCGTCGGAGCCAATATCGCGCGTTGGCTGGTCACCCAGGACATCGAGCGGTTGTTGCTGGTCGGCCGTCGCGGTGCGGAGGCCCCGGGGGCGGCTGCGCTGCTCGACGAGCTGACCGCGTCCGGCATGCCGGTGGCCATCGAGGCGTGCGACGTCACCGATGCCGCCGCGGTGCGCCGGTTGGTCGACTCGATCCCCGCCGACCGCCCGCTGAGCGCGGTGATCCACGCCGCGGGCACGCTGGACGACTGTTTGATCGACTCGCTCACGCCACAACGTTTCGCGGGCGCACTGGACGTCAAGATCAAGGGTGCGCTGAACCTGCACGAGTCGATCGAGGACTCGCATCTGGTGCTGTTCTCCTCGCTCGCCGCGACTGTCGGCACCAAGGGACAGGGCAACTACGCCGCGGCCAACACGTTCCTCGACGCGTTCGCCGAGCAGCGCAGCGCGGCCGGACTGCCCACCACCTCGATCGCCTGGGGTGCCTGGCAGGGCGACGGCATGGTCGCCGATCATGCCGTCGCAAGCCGGACCCGCCGCTACGGCCTGCCGCTGATGGCGCCGGATCGTGCCATCGCCGCGCTGCGACACGTCATGACCGAACCGGCGGCCGCGCACATCGTGGCCGACATCGACTGGTCGCGGTTCGCCGCGGACTTCACCGCATCGCGGCCGAGCCGGCTGATCGCCGATCTCCCCGAGGTGCGCGCACTGGGCGAGCTCGGGCCGGCCACGCGGGGCACCGATCTGCCCGCCGCGCTGGCCGCGATGCCCGAGGACGAGCGCGGACCCGCTCTGCTGGAGCTGGTGCACGAACTGGTCACCACCGTGCTGGGACACGATTCGGCCCCGGATGCGGGCCAGGCGTCGCGGTCCGCGATAGGACCGGACAGTTCCTTCCACGGCATCGGCTTCGACTCGCTCACCGCCGTCGAACTGCGCAATCTTCTGGTCGTCCGGGTCGGCGTGCAACTGCCCGCGACCCTCGTCTACGACTACCCGACTCTCGCGTCGCTGGCCGAACACCTGGACGAGCACCTGGCCTTCGAGGACCGGGGCGTGGACGGCCTGCTCGCCCAACTGGACACGCTGGGCGCCAAGCTCGCGGTCGCCGAGCTGAACGCGGACGAACGCTCCCGGATCACGCACAGATTGAACGAGATCCAGTCCGCCTGTGCGCCGCGGTCGGATCCCGCACGCGACCTCCAGTCGGCGTCCCGTGCCGAGGTGCTCGACTTCCTCACCAACGAACTCGGAATCTCCCGCTGACAGTTGACCGTCTTCGACCGCTGCCGGATGCCCGGCGCAGGTAGCAGGCCGACCACCGACTCGACGGACGCACCGGAAGTGAATCCACCAATGCCTAACGACGAAGAGCTGCTCGACTATCTGAAGCAGGCCGCCGCCAACCTGCACGAGGCACGGCAGCGGGTGCGCGAGTTGGAGGACGGCGATCGCGAGCCGATCGCGATCGTGGGCATGAGCTGCCGGCTGCCCGGTGGTGTGCGCTCGCCGGAGGAGTTCTGGGAACTGTTGGACGCGGGTGTGGACGCGGTGTCGGAGTTCCCGCAGGACCGCGGCTGGGACCTGGAGAACCTCTTCGACCCCGACCCGGCCGCGCCGGGCAAGTCGTATGTCCGCGAGGGCGGATTCCTGCGGGACGCGGGGGAGTTCGACCCGGCGTTCTTCGGGATCTCGCCGCGTGAGGCGTTGGTGATGGATCCGCAGCAGCGGTTGTTGCTGGAGTGTTCGTGGGAGGCGATCGAGCGGGCCCGGATCGACCCTCGGTCGCTCAAGGGCAGCCGGACCGGCGTGTTCGTCGGCAGCAACGGTCAGGACTACGGCACCCTGTTGCTGCGTGCGGACGAGCGGTCGCACGGCTACCTGGCCACCGCCGCGTCGGCGAGTGTGCTCTCCGGGCGGATCTCCTACACGCTGGGCCTGGAGGGGCCGGCGATCACGATCAGTACGGCCTGTTCGTCCTCGCTGGTGGGACTGCACCTGGCGGCACGGGCGTTGCGCGCCGGGGAGTGCGAACTGGCCCTGGCCGGCGGGGTGACGGTGATGCCGACACCGCGGCTGTTCGAGGTGTTCTCCCGGCAACGCGGTCTGGCCGTCGACGGCAGGTGCAAAGCGTTCGCGGGCGCCGCCGACGGGACGGGCTGGGGCGAGGGTCTGGGGATCCTGCTGTTGGAGCGGCTGTCGGACGCTCGGCGGCTGGGCCATCGGGTACTGGCCGTGGTGCGGGGCACGGCGGTGAACCAGGACGGCGCGTCGAACGGGTTGACAGCCCCCAACGGACCGTCGCAACAGCGGGTGATCCGCGAGGCGTTGGCCAACGCGGGCCTGGTGCCGGGCGATGTGGACGTGGTCGAGGCGCACGGGACCGGGACGGCGCTGGGTGATCCGATCGAGGCGCAGGCGCTGCTGGCCACCTATGGGCAGGGCCGGCCCGCCGATCGTCCGCTGTGGCTGGGGTCGGTGAAGTCGAACGTGGGGCATGCGCAGGCGGCCGCGGGGGTCGCCGGCGTGATCAAGATGGTCCTGGCGATGCGGGCGGGTGTACTGCCGCGGACGTTGCACGTGGACGAGCCGACCCCCGAGGTGGATTGGTCCTCGGGCGCGGTGCGGCTGCTGACCTCGGAGCAGGCGTGGCCGGTCGTGGACGGTCGGCCGCGCCGGGCGGGCGTGTCGTCGTTCGGCATCTCGGGCACCAACGCGCACGTGATCGTCGAGCAGGCGCCGGAGGTCGCCCCGGTCCCGGTCCCGGACGTCGACTCGACGCCGGCCGTGCTGCCGTGGGTGTTGTCGGGGCGGACGGCGCAGGCGTTGCGGGCGCAGGCGGCGCGGTTGGCCGCGCATCTGTCGGCAAGCCCGGAGTCGGCCGTCCCGGACGTGGGTTGGTCGTTGGCGTCGACCCGCAGCGCCTTCGAGCATCGTGCGGTGGTCGTGGGCCTGGACCGGGAGGAACTGCTCGCGGGTCTTGGTGCCGTGGCCGGGGGAGGGGCCGGGCCGGGTGTGGTTTCGGGTGCGGCGCGGTCCGGCGCCCTGGGCTTCGTGTTCGCCGGGCAGGGCGGCCAGCGGCCGGGGATGGGCCGGGGTCTGTACGAGCGATTCCCGGTGTTCGCCGAGGCGTTCGACGCGGCGGCGGCGGAGCTGGATCGGCGGTTGACGGGCCACGTCATGCATCCGGTGCGGGACGTGGTGTTCGGTGCCGAGGGCACCGAGGGTCTGCTGGACGAGACGGTGTTCACCCAGGCGGGGCTGTTCGCTATCGAGGTGGCGCTCTACCGGCTGGCCGAATCCTTCGGGGTGCGGCCGGGGCACGTGGTGGGGCATTCGATCGGCGAGTTGGCGGCGGCGCACGTCGCGGGCGTGTGGTCGTTGCCGGACGCCTGCGCGGTGGTGGCCGCACGCGGCCGATTGATGCAGGAGTTGCCGTCGGGCGGTGCGATGGCGGCGGTGGGACTGGGGCCGGACGAGGTCGAGGGGCTGTTGACGCCGGGTGTGGTGGTCGCCTCGGTGAACGGGCCCGGTCAGGTGGTGGTCTCCGGTACCGAGGAGGCCGTGGCGGCGGTGGTCGCCGAGGTGTCGGCGCGAGGCGGCCGTGCGCGTCGGCTGCGGGTGTCGCACGCGTTCCATTCCCCGTTGATGGAGCCGATGTCGGCGGAGTTCCGGCGGATCCTGGAGTCGGTGCGCTTTGACCGCCCGGGGTTGTCGGCGGTGTCGGGTGTGACGGGTTCGTGGGTGGATCCGGATGCGTGGTGTTCGCCGGACTACTGGGTTCGCCAGGTGCGTGAGCCGGTGTTGTTCGGCGCGGGCGTGCACACCCTGTTGCACGCGGGTGTCTCGACGTGGGTGGAGCTGGGGCCCGCGGGGGCATTGGCCGGGGCGGTCGCCGAGTGCGCCGACGAGGCCGGCGTCGAGGTGGCCTCGACGGTGGCGTTGCGTGCGGGGCAGGACGAGGTGCGGACCGTGTTGTCGGCGTTGTCCGCGGTGCATGTCGGCGGACATCCGGTCGACTGGGCACCGATGTTCGCCGAGGCTCGCGCCGTCGACCTGCCCACCTACGCCTTCCAACACCAGCACTACTGGATCCACACCGGCCCGAGCGCGGGCGAACCGGCGGAGATCGGCCTCGCCGACGCCCGGCACCCTTTGTTGGGCGCCACCGTCGCCATCGCGGGCGAGGACAGGGTGGTGCTCACCGGACGGTTGTCGCTGCGCACCCACCCGTGGTTGGCCGGCCACACCGTGCTGGGCTCGGTGCTGCTGCCCGGCACCGCACTGGTCGATCTGGCCCTGCGCGCCGGCGACGAGGCCGGCTGCCCGGCCCTGGAGGACCTGACCCTCCATCAGCCGCTGGTGATTCCGCAGCGGGGCTCGGCGCAGGTGCAGATGGTCGTCGGTGCCACCGAGAACGACGGCAGACGTGCCCTCACCGTGCACGCCCGGCCCCACGACGAGCACGTCGAGCACGAGTGGACCCTGCACGCGAGCGGTCTGCTGGCTCCCGCGGATGCCCCGGAGCCCGCTCCGTCGATCGCCCAGTGGCCGCCGCCGCAGGCGCAGACCGTCGACCTCGACGACTTCTACCCCGGCCTGGCCGACCACGGCTACCACTACGGTCCGCTGTTCCAAGGGCTGCGGGCCGTGTGGCGACAGGCCGACGAGATCTTCGCGGAGGTCGCCCTGCCCGAGGTGGCCGGCGCCGAGGCGGCGAGATTCGGCATGCATCCGGCCCTGCTCGACGCGGCCCTGCACGCCGCCCGGCTGGGCGAGTTCCACGAACGGCCGGACGGCAAGTACCTCCCGTTCGCCTGGACCGGGGTGGCCCTGTGGAGTCGGGGCGCGACGGCCGTGCGGGTGCGGATCTCCAAGGCGGGTACCGATGCCATCCGGCTGGACGTCACCGACACCGCGGGCCGACCGGTCCTGACCGTCGATGCGCTGGCGCTGCGCCCGATCTCCGCCATGCCGCTCGACCTCGGCACATCCGATGCCCTGTTCCGCCTCGACTGGACGCCGGTGCCCGCGGCCGACGGCTCCGGACTGCGCATCGCCACCGCGAGCACGCCGGAGGAGGCACTCGCGCACGACTGCGACATCGTGGTGGTGCGGTGCTTCGACACCGACACGGAGACCGCCCCCCAGGCCGACGTCGACGCGGCGCCCGAGGCCGATGCCACGCACGCGGCCACCCACCGCGTGTTGGCCCTGCTCCAGCGCTGGCTGACCGCCGACACCGGCGCCAGGTTGGCGCTGGTCACCCGACGGGCCGTGGTGATCGGCGACGACGAGCCGGATCTCGTGCACGCGCCGTTGTGGGGACTCGTCCGGACCGCGCAGACCGAGCACCCCGACCGTTTCGTGCTGATCGATGTGGACGATCCCGGCTCCGCGACACCCGCCCTGGCCGCGGCGATCGCCACCGGCGAACCACAATCGGCGATCCGGGACGGCAGGATCCTGGTCCCCCGGTTGGCCCCCGCCGTCGTGCGGCAGGCCCCGGCCGGGTGGAACCCCGACGGCACCGTGCTGATCACCGGCGGATCCGGAACGCTGGCCGGACTCGTGGCCGAGCACGTCGTGCGGAACCTGGGTGTACGCAGGCTGATCCTGGCCAGTCGCAGCGGCAGGCCCGCCCCGGGGAGCGAACTGCTCGACGGGGAGATCACCTCGGTGCGCTGCGACGTGTCCGAGCGCGCCGCGGTGGACCGACTTCTCGCCTCGATACCGGGCGAACATCCGCTCACCGCGGTCGTGCACACCGCCGGTGTCCTGGACGACGGTGTCCTGCACGCACTGACCCCCGAACGCATCGACACCTCGTTCGCGGCGAAGGTGGACGGCGCCCGGCACCTGCACGAGGCGACCGCCGACCTGGACCTGGCCGCGTTCGTGCTGTTCTCCTCGGCCGCGGCCACCCTCGGCGCCGCCGGGCAGGGCAACTACGCCGCCGCGAACGCCTACTTGGACGCGCTGGCCACCCACCGCAGGAGGCTCGGGCTACCCGCGGTCTCCCTCGCCTGGGGGCTGTGGGCCCAGGACAGCGGCATGACCCGCGGTCTCGGCGACGCCGAACTCACCCGAATCTCGCGGATCGGCGTCACCGCGCTGACCTCCGAGGAGGGCATGCGGCTGTTCGACGCCGGATGCGCCGCCGAGCACGCCGTGTTGTTGCCGATGCGGGTGGACACCGCGATGTTGCGCGCCCGACGCGAGCACCTCCCGGTGCCGATGCGCGGTCTGGTCCGCGAACCGGCCCGCGCCCGGCGGGACTCCTCGCTCGCGGACCGGCTGGGTGGGCTGACCGGCGCCGAACGCAGCCGGATGGTGCTCAACATCGTGCGTAGCGCTGTCGCCGACACCCTGGGCTACAACGCCGCCGACGGTGTGCGACCCGAGCAGAACCTGCACGAGGCCGGCTTCGACTCGCTGACCGCGGTGGAGTTTCGCAATCGGCTCGCCGCCGCCACCGACCTGCGGCTGCCCGCCACGCTGACCTACGACTACCCGAGCCCACGGGCGATCACCGAGCATGTGCTGACCCGGCTGATCGTGCCCGAGCCGGAGGCGGCGGCGAACACCGAGGTCGCCGCGCCGGTCCAGGACGATCCGATCGTCATCGTGGGCATGGCCGGTCGTTACCCGGGCGGCGTCCGCACACCCGACGACCTGTGGGACCTGGTCGTCTCCGGCGGCGACGGCATATCCGAGTGGCCGGTCGACCGCGGCTGGGACACCCGGAACCTGTTCGACCCCGACCCGGACGCGGTCGGCAAGTCGTATGTGCGCGAGGGCGGTTTCCTGCACGAGGCGGGCAGGTTCGACGCCGGCTTCTTCGGGATCTCGCCCCGCGAGGCGGTGGCGATGGACCCCCAGCAGCGCCTGCTGTTGGAGTGTTCGTGGGAGGCGCTCGAACACGCGGGCATCGACCCCGTCTCGCTCAAGGGCAGCCGAACCGGGGTGTACGCGGGCGTGATGTACCACGAGTACGCCTCCCGGCTGGGCGCGGTGCCGGCCGGATACGAGGGCACGCTCGGCACCGGAAGCGCCGGCAGCATCGCCTCCGGGCGGATCTCCTACACCTTCGACTTCGTCGGCCCGGCGGTCACCGTGGACACGGCGTGCTCGACTTCCCTGGTCGGACTGCACCTCGCCGCCCAGGCGTTGCGGGCCGGCGAGTGCGAGTTGGCGTTGGCCGGTGGGGTGACGGTGATGCACACCCCGCGTCCGTTCGTCGAGTTCTCCCGGCAGCGCGGACTGGCCGCCGACGGCCGCAGCAAGGCGTTCGCCAAGGCCGCGGACGGCGTGGCCTGGGCCGAGGGCGTCGGAATCCTGGTGCTGGAGCGGCTTTCCGACGCCCGGCGGCACAGGCACGAGGTGCTGGCGGTGGTGCGGGGTTCGGCGATCAACCAGGACGGGGCCTCGAACGGGTTGACGGCGCCGAACGGTCCCTCGCAACAGCGGGTGATCCGGGCCGCGTTGGCCAACGCGGGCCTGGCACCGGGCGATGTGGACGTGGTCGAGGCGCACGGGACCGGGACGGCGCTGGGCGATCCGATCGAGGCCCAGGCGCTGCTGGCCACCTACGGGCAGGGCCGGCCCGCCGATCGTCCGCTGTGGCTGGGGTCGGTGAAGTCCAACATCGGCCACACCCAGGCCGCCGCCGGCGTGGCGAGTGTGATCAAGATGATCCGGGCGATGCGCGAAGGGGTGCTGCCTCGCACGCTGCATGTGGACGAGCCGACGCCGGAGGTGGATTGGTCCTCGGGCGCGGTGCGGTTGTTGACCGCGCAGCAGGAGTGGTCCGCCGAGCACGGCCGGCCGCGCCGGGCCGGGGTGTCCTCGTTCGGCATCAGCGGTACCAACGCGCACCTGATCCTGGAACAGATACCGGACGAACAACCGGACGAGGCACCGGCACCCGCGCCGCACGTGATTCCGTGGGTGTTGTCCGGCCGCTCGCCGCAGGCACTGCGGGCGCAGGCCGCACGGTTGGCCGAGTACCTGTCGACCAAGCCGAACTCGACCGCCCTGGACGTGGGTTGGTCGTTGGCGACCACCCGCAGCGCGTTCGAGCAGCGTGCGGTGGTCGTGGGCGCGGACCGGCAGGAGTTGCTGGCCGGGCTGTCGGCGGTGGCCGCCGACGGTGCCGGCGCCGATGCGGTCGCCGTGGACGACGGTCCGGTCCTGGTGTTCGCCGGCCAGGGATGCCAATGGGTGGGAATGGGCCGGGAGTTGTCCGCGTCGTCCGCGGTGTTTCGCGAGTCGATGCGGCGGTGCGCCAAGGCGCTGGCTCCGTTCGTCGACTTCGAGCCGCTCGACGTGCTCGACGACGCCGCCGCCCTGGCCCGGGTCGAGGTCGTACAGCCCGCGTTGTGGGCGGTGATGGTGTCGCTGGCCGAGGTGTGGCGGTCCTGGGGTGTCTCGGCCGCCGCGGTGATCGGGCACTCGCAGGGCGAGATCGCCGCCGCCACGGTGGCCGGGGCGTTGTCCGTCGAGGACGCCGCCCGAGTGGTGGCGGTACGCAGCCGGTTGATCGCCGAGAAACTCTCCGGCCCGGGCGGGATGGCCTCGATCGCGTTGCCCCGCGACCAGGTCGTCGCGATGCTCCCGGAGCACCCCGGCGTGTCGATCGCGGCCGCCAACGGCCCGTCGTCCACCGTGGTTTCGGGCGACCTCGCCGGGCTGGTCGCGCTGCTGGCCTCCTGCGACGCCGGCGGGATCCGGGCCCGGCGGATCGACGTGGACTACGCCTCGCACTCGCAAGAGGTGGAGTCGATCCGCGACGAGTTGGTGACCGCGTTGCAGGGGATTCGTCCGCTGCCCGGTGACGTGCCGTTCGTGTCGACGGTGACCGGTGAGCGCATCGACACCGCCGAACTGGGCCCGGAATACTGGTACGGCAACCTGCGCCGCACCGTGGAGTTCCAGGCGGGCGTGCAGTACCTGCTGGACCGGGGACATCGGGTCTTCCTGGAGGCCAGCCCGCACCCGGTACTGACCGTGGGCATCGAAGAGACCGCGGACGGCGTGGTGGCGTTGGAGAGCCTGCGTCGGGACGAGGGCGATCTCACCCGGATGGTCGGCGCGGCGGCCGAAGCCTGGACCCGGGGTGTGGCGGTCGACTGGATGCCGTTGCTCGCCGGCGGCCGACGGGTGGAACTGCCCACCTACGCCTTCCAACACCGGCAACACTGGCTGGACGCGACGCCCGGCCACGCGGGCGACGTGGCCGCGGTGGGACTGGCCGAGGCCGGGCACGCGCTGGCTCCCGTGACGGTGGAACTGCCGGGCGGCCGGTCGGTGTGGACCGGACAACCCTCCACCCGGGCGTTTCCGTGGCTGGCGGACCACGCGGTGCTGGGATCGGTACTGCTGCCCGGCGTGGCCTGGGTGGAACTGGCGTTGCACGCCGGACACCGGGTCGGCTTCGGCGCCGTGGAGGAGCTGAACCTCCAGGCACCGCTGCTGCTGGACGAGTCGGCTCCGGCCGGGATCAGGGTGGTGGTCACCGAGCTCGACGACCCCGACCGCCGGGCGGTGTCGATGCATTCGCAGCGCCCGGACGGGACCTGGACCACCCACGCGGAGGGCATCCTCGGCGTGGCCGCTCCGCCCCCCGCCGCTCTCACGCAGTGGCCGCCCGCCGGGGCCGCGGCGCTCGACGTCGACGGGTTCTACGAGAGACTCGAAGCGGCCGGCTACCACTACGGCGACGCGTTCCGCGGCCTGCGGCGGATCTGGCGGAGCGGCGAGGAGCTGTACGCCGAGATCGCGCTGCCCGGGGACGGGACGAGCGAGGGGTTCGGCATCCACCCCGCACTCTTCGACGCCGCCCTGCACGGCATCGCCTTCGACGACGCGGCCGGGCACCGTCCCGGCGAGACCCGACTCCCATTCTCCTTCACCGACGTGCACCTGTTCGCCACCGGCGCGACCGCGCTGCGGGTGCGGATCGACCCGCGCGAATCCTCCTGGCGGGCCTGGGACGGCGACGGACTCCCGGTGTTCGACATCGGACGGCTCGCCACCCGGCCGGTCGACGCCGGGCAGTTGGCGACGAAGCCCGCGGAAGTCCTGTTCGGGATCGACTGGCAGCCGGTGACCCCGGCCCCCGGATCCGTTGCCGGCTCCGCGGTCGTCCTGGGCCCGGACCCCCTCGACCTGGCCGCCGCACTGGAGCACGCGGGCCTGCGGGTCGACACCGCCGCCGACCCGGCCGCCGTACGAATCGTGCCCGACCTGGTTCTGCTCCCGTGCCGGTGGCCCGCGGCCGATCGCGACGAGCCGCCCGCGGCCGTGCGCGCGGCGACCGGGCGGGTCCTCGGCGTGTTGCAGGAGTGGCTCACCGACGCCCGCTTCGCCGAATCCCGCCTGGTCGTGGTCACCCGCGACGAGTCCCGCGACGGCCTCGTGCACGGCACCGTCCGGGCACTGCTGCGCACTGCGCAGACCGAGAACCCGGACCGGATCACCCTCCTCGACCTGGACGACCACCCCGACTCGATCGCCACCGTGCCCGGCTTCGCGGCCGGCCCCGAACCCGAGGTGCTGGTGCGGGCCGGCCTGGGCAAGGTGCCCCGACTGGCCCGGATCGGCGAGCCGACCGGGGGCGGTTCGCTGGGCACCGGCACCGTCCTGATCACCGGTGGCACCGGCACCCTGGGCGCACTGCTGGCCCGGCACATCGTGGAGACACACGGCAACACCCGGCTCCTGCTGGTCGGCCGCGCCGGCCCCGCGGCCGCCGGCGCCGACCGGCTGCACGCCGAACTCACCGAACTGGGCGCACACGTCGACATCGTGGCGGCCGACGTCGCCGACCGCGGCGCCGTGGCCGAACTGCTCGCCGGAGTGGACCCGGAGTACCCGCTGTCCGCCGTCGTGCACGCCGCCGGTGTGCTGGACGACGGCGTGCTCGGCAACCAACCCGCGCAGTGGCTGGACGCGGTGTTGCGCCCCAAGGCCGATGCCGCCTGGCACCTGCACGAACTGACCGCCGACCTGCCGCTGAGCGCGTTCGTACTGTTCTCCTCTGCCGCCTCGGTCCTCGGCGCGGCCGGCCAGGCCAACTACGCGGCGGCGAACGGCTTCCTGGACGCGCTCGCCGCGCACCGCGCGGCCCGCGGCCTGCCCGGCCTGTCGCTGGCCTGGGGACTGTGGGCCCAGCGCAGCGAAATGACCAGGCAGGTCGGGTCCGCGTCGCGCAACATCGCTGCGGTCGGCGCGCTGTCCGCCGCCGAGGCCCTGGCCGCCTTCGACGCCGCGCTCGGCGCCGCTGCGCCGCTCGCGGTACCCATCCGACTCGACACGGGGTCCGGGCACGAGGTGCCGGCGATGTTGCGCGGCCTGGTGCGGGCGCCGCGGCGGACGGTCGCCGCCGCGGCTCCGGCGACCGACGGACGGTTCGCACAGCGGTTGGCCGAGCTGAGCGGCGAGGAACGGCTGCACCTGGTGCAGGACGTCGTACTCGGCGCGGCGGCCGCGGTGCTCGGCCACGAGAGCCCGGACGCGATCGTCCCCTCGCGAGGTTTCCTCGACCTGGGCTTCGACTCGCTGACCGCGGTACGGCTGCGCAACAGGCTGGCCAAGCAATTGGATCTGCGGCTGCCCGCCACCACCGTCTTCGACCACCCGAGCCCGGAACGGCTCGCCGCCTACCTGGTCGGGCGGTTGGTGGGCACGGTCGACGCCACCGGATCGGCGCTGGAGCGGCTGGACGTGCTGCGCCGCGACCTCACCGGCCCGACCTCGCACGCACTGGACCGGGGCCTGATCGCCCAACGGCTGACCGCTCTGCTGGCGGAGCTGCGGTCGTCGGCCGCACCCGCCGACGACGTCGGCGACCTGGATACCGCGACCGCGGACGAGATCTACGCCTACCTGGACGACGAGCTGGGAATCGGAGGTGCGCAGTGAACGGCGACGACAAGGCGCTCGGATACCTGAAACGGGTCACCGCGGAACTGCGGTCCGCTCGCGAGCGGGTGCGCGAACTGGAGTCGGCGGCCGTCGAGCCGATCGCGATCGTCGCGATGGCCTGCCGCTTCCCCGGCGGCGTCCGCACCCCGGAGGAGCTGTGGGACCTGGTCGCACAGGGCCGCGACGCGATCGCGCCGTTCCCGGCCGACCGGGGCTGGGACGCCGACCTCTTCCATCCCGACCCGGACGCGCCCGGCAGGTCCTATGTGCGCGAAGGCGGATTCCTTTACGACGTCGCCGACTTCGACCCCGGGTTCTTCGGTGTCTCGCCGCGTGAGGCGTTGACGATGGACCCGCAACACCGGCTGCTGCTGGAGTGTTCGTGGGAGGCCCTGGAGCGGGCGGGCATCGGCCCGGCCGCGTTCGCGGACAGCCCGATCGGTGTCTACACCGGACTGATGACCCACGAGTACGCGACCCGACTGCCTCGCCTCGACGAGGACGTCGAGGCGTTCGTCGGCATCGGCAACGCCGGCAGTGCGGCCTCCGGGCGGATCTCCTACACGTTCGGGCTGACCGGGCCCGCGGTCACCGTGGACACGGCCTGTTCGTCCTCGCTGGTCGCCCTGCACCTGGCCGCGCAGGCGCTGCGGCAACGACAGTGCTCGCTGGCGTTGGCCGGCGGAGCGTCGGTCATCTCGGCGCCGACCGTGTTCACCACCTTCAGCAGGCAGCGCGGACTCGCGGCGGACGGTCGCTGCAAGGCGTTCTCGTCCACGGCGGACGGCACGGGCTTCGGCGAGGGTGTCGGGGTGCTGGTGCTGGAGCGGCTTTCCGACGCCCGGCGGCACGGGCACGAGGTGCTGGCCGTGTTGCGCGGTTCGGCGGTGAACCAGGACGGTGCCAGCAGTGGGTTCACCGCGCCGAACGGCCCGTCGCAGCAGGCGGTCGTCCGGCAGGCCCTGGACGACGCCCGGCTGACGCCGGATCAGATCGACGCGGTGGAGGCGCACGGCACCGGCACCACGCTGGGTGATCCGATCGAGGGACAGGCACTGCTGGCGGTCTACGGACCCGGTCGGCCCGCCGATCGTCCGCTGTGGCTCGGCTCGCTGAAGTCGAACATCGGCCACACCCAGGCCGCCGCCGGGGTCGCCGGCGTGATCAAGACGGTGCTGGCGATGCGGGCGGGCGTGTTGCCGCGGACGTTGCACGTGGACGAGCCGACTCCCGAGGTGGATTGGTCCTCGGGCGCGGTGCGACTGCTGACCGCGCAGCAGGCGTGGCCCGTCGAGCACGGTCGGCCGCGCCGGGCCGGGGTGTCCTCGTTCGGGATCTCCGGCACCAACGCGCACGTGATCGTCGAACAGGCCCCGGACGAGCCCTCCGACGACGTCGTGGTGGCGGGCCCCGACGTACTGCCGTGGGTGTTGTCCGGCCGGTCGCCCGAGGCGTTGCGGGCACAGGCCGCGCGGTTGGCGGCGCACGCCACCGCTCGTCCGGAATCGGCCGCGCTGGACCTGGGCTGGTCGCTGGCCGCCACGCGCGGTGTGTTCGAGCACCGTGCCGTGGTGGTCGGCCGCAGCCGCGAGGAGTTGCTGGCCGGCACGTCGGCGGTGGCCGCCGGGGGCGAGCATCCCGGGGCGGCCGGCGTCCACCGCGGCGTGGTGCTGGTGTTCGCCGGCCAGGGTTGCCAATGGGTCGGCATGGGGCGGGAGTTGTCCGAGTCGGCCGCGGTGTTCCGCGAGTCGATGGGGCGTTGCGCCGAGGCGTTGCGGCCCTTCGTCGACTTCGACGTGCGGGCCGTACTGACGGACGAGACGGCGCTGGCACGGGTGGAGGTCGTGCAGCCCGCGCTGTGGGCGGTGATGGTCTCCCTCGCCGCGCTGTGGCGGTCCTGGGGTGTGCCGGTGTCCGCGGTGATCGGGCATTCGCAGGGTGAGATCGCCGCCGCGACGGTGGCCGGGGCGCTGTCCGTCGACGACGCCGCGCGGGTGGTGGCGTTGCGGAGCCGGCTGATCGCCGAGAGGTTGTCCGGGTTGGGCGGGATGGTGTCGGTGGCGTTGCCGCGCGACGAGGTGGTCGCCCTGCTCGCCGACTACCCCGACGTGTCGGTGGCGGCGGTCAACGGGTCGTCGTCCACCGTGGTTTCCGGTGACATCCCCGGGCTGGACAAGCTGCTCGCCGCGTGTGCGGGGCAGGGGGTGCGGGCCCGACGGATCGACGTGGACTACGCCTCCCACTCCGCGCAGATCGAGCTGATCCGCGACGAACTGCTCACCCTGCTGGACGGGATCACCCCGCGAACCGCCGAACTCGCGTTCGTGTCGACGGTGACGGGCGAGCGGATCGACACCGCCGAACTGGGCCCCGAGTACTGGTACCGGAACCTGCGGCAGACCGTGGAATTCCGGGCCGGTGTGCGCCACCTGCTGGACCGGGGGCACGCGGTGTTCATCGAGTCCAGCCCGCACCCGGTCCTGACCGTCGGCATCGAGGAGACGGCCCAGCACCATCAGGCGGTGGTGCTGGAGAGCCTGCGCCGGGACGAGGGAGACCTCACCCGGATGGTGACGGCGGCCGGCGAAGCCTGGACCCGAGGTGTCGAGATCGACTGGACGCCGCTGCTGGCCGGCGGCCGACGGGTGCAACTGCCCGGATACGCCTTCCAACGCTCGCGCTACTGGCTGGAAGCCGCGGACCGGCCCCGGCCCGCCGCCGAGGAGGGGGACCAGGACTTCTGGACCGCCGTCGACCAGGGCGACCCGGACCGACTGGCGGCCCTGCTGCGGGGTCCGGCAGGGCAGGACCACGACGACCTGCGCCCGCCCCTGGCGCACGTGTTGCCGGCGCTGGCCGACTGGCGTCGGGAACGGCGGCGCAAACTCGCCGCGGACGCCCTGCGCTACCGGGTCGTCTGGCGGCCGGTCGCCGACCCCCGGCCCCCCGCCGAGCCGATCGCCCGCTGGACCGTGGTCGTGCCCGCCGAACTCGAACACGACGCGGACACCGACCGGATCCGCGCGGCCCTGGCCGGCGCCGGCGCCGACGTCGACCTCCTGGCCCTGGGACCGCAGGACACCCGGGCGACGCTCGCCGAGCGGCTGGGCGTCGTCCGCCCCACCGCGCTGGTGTCCCTGCTGGGACTGGCCGAGACCACGCACCGGGACCACGACGTACTGCCCCGTGCCGTGTCGGACACCGTGCTGCTCGTCCAGGCGCTGACCGACGCCGCAGTGCGAGCCCGCCTGTGGACGCTCACCCGCGGCGGCGTCGCGGCCACCGGCACCGACTCGGTGGACTCCACAAAACCCGCGCAACTGTGGGGTCTCGCACGGGTGTTCGGGTTGGAACACCCGGAGTCGTGGGGAGGTCTGCTCGACCTGCCGGCCGAACTCGACGAGCGTACGGCGGCCCTGCTGCTCGCCGCCCTGTCCACCCCGGACGGCGAGGACCAGCTCGCCCTGCGCCCGGCCGGGCTGCTGGCCAGGCGGCTGGTCCGGGCCCCGGCATCCGAAAGCGCGGGCAGCGCGCCGCAGTTCCGCGACACCGCGCTGATCACCGGCGGCACCGGCGGACTGGGCGGCCACGTCGCCCGCCGGCTGGCGCACGCCGGCGTACGGCACCTGGTGCTGGTCAGCCGCCGCGGCCCGGACGCGGAAGGCGCGGATCGACTGCGCGAGGAGCTGGTCGCCCTCGGCGCCCGGGTCACCATCGCCGCGTGCGACGTCGCCGACCGCGCCGCCCTGGCCACGCTCCTGGAGCAACTGCGCACGGCCGGCCCGCCGATCCGCACCGTCGTGCACACGGCGGGCTCGGGACGGTCCGCGCGGCTGCTGGACACCGACGCGGCCGAGATCGCCGCAGTGCTCGCGCCGAAGGCGGCGGGCGCGCGAAACCTGCACGAACTGCTCGGCGATCTGGACGCCTTCGTACTGTTCTCCTCCGGCGCGGGAGTGTGGGGCAGCGGCGGACAGGGTGCGTACGCGGCGGCCAACGCCGACCTGGACGCACTCGCCGAACACCGCCGCGGTCGGGGCCTGGCCGCCACGTCGGTGGCCTGGGGCGCCTGGGCCGGCGAGGGGATGGCGACGGGGGCCGCCGAGGAGCGCCTGCACCGCCAGGGGCTGCGGTTCATGGATCCGCAGGTCGCGATCGGCGCCCTGGATCAGGCGCTCGAACACGACGAGGGCACCCTCGTCGTCGCGGACATCGACTGGCCGACCTTCGCCGCGCGCTACACGTCGGCGCGCGATCGGCCGCTGATCGGCGAGATTCCCGAGGCCCGGCCGGTGCGAGCGCCGGAACCGGCGGAGCAGACCCCGGACCTGGTCGCCAGGTTGGCCACGCTCTCCGGGGACGAGCGACGTCGGGCGCTGCTCGGCGCGGTGGCGGCGCAGGCCGCGGTGGTGCTCGGGCACCCCGACGCGGCCGCGGTCCCGGTCGACCGGTCGTTCCGCGACCTCGGCTTCGACTCGCTCACCGCGGTCAAGCTGCGCAATCGGCTCGCGGCGGCCACCGGACTGAGCCTGCCGGCCGGCCTGGTCTTCGACCACCCGAACCCCGCGGCGCTCGCGACGTACCTCGGCTCGCGGCTCGCCTTCGACGAAAACCCGGTCCGCTCCGCCCTGTTCGAGGACCTGGCCCGACTGGAGTCCACCGTCGCGGCACTGTCCTGCGACACCCTGCCCGCGGTCGTGCCGGACGTCCGGGAGCGGGCGGCGCTCACCGCGCGGCTGCGCGCCCTGCTCACCGGATGGGACCAGGCCCGGGGCGGCGATCAGAGTGCTTCCCGAGAACAGGTCGACGACGTGAGCGACGACGATCTCTTCGACTTCATCGACGCCAAATTCGGCCGTTCCTGACCTCTGTCGACTACCACGCGAAAAGGATGGGTCTCTCCATGGGGGACGAAGACAAGCTCCGCACCTATCTCCGGCGCGTCACCGCCGACCTGGCGGACGTGACGGAGCGGTTGCAGCAGGCAGAGGACCGGTACTGCGAGCCGATCGCCATCGTGGGCATGGGCTGCCGCTATCCCGGCGGCGTGCGGTCGCCCGAGGACTTCTGGACGCTGCTCGACGACGGCGTCGACGCGGTCGCCGGGTTCCCCGACGATCGCGGCTGGGACCTGGACGAGCTGTACGACCCGGACCCCGACGAGCCGGGCAAGTGCTACGTCCGCGACGGCGGCTTCCTGTACGACGCGGGGGAGTTCGACCCCGGGTTCTTCGGCATCTCGCCGCGCGAGGCCCTGTCGATGGATCCGCAGCAGCGGCTGCTGCTGGAGTGTTCCTGGGGCGCGCTGGAGCGGGCCGGCATCGACCCGGTGTCGCTGCGCGGCACGGACGTCGGCGTCTACATCGGCGCCTGGAACGGCCACTACGGCAGGACGAGCGGGGCGGAGAGCTCCGAGGGCCACCTGCTGACCGGCAACGCGTCCAGCGTGGTCTCCGGCCGGGTGTCCTACGTGCTCGGTCTCCAGGGCCCCGCCGTCACGGTGGACACCGCGTGCTCGTCCTCGCTGGTCGGGCTGCATCTGGCCGCGCAGGCGCTGCGGGCCGGGGAATGCGACCTGGCGTTGGCCGGCGGCGTGACGGTGATGTCCACCCCGTTGGCGCTGGTGTCCTTCTCCCGGCAGCGGGGACTGGCCTGGGACGGCCGCTCGAAGGCGTTCTCGGCGTCCGCCGACGGCATGGGCATGGCCGAGGGCGTCGGCGTACTGGTACTGGAGCGGCTCGCCGAGGCCCGGCGCAACGGCCACGAGGTGCTGGCCGTGCTGCGCGGCTCGGCGGTGAACCAGGACGGCGCCTCGAACGGCCTGGCCGCGCCGAACGGGCCGTCCCAACAGCGGGTCATCCAGGCGGCGTTGGCCAACGCCCGACTCGCCCCCTCGGACATCGACGTGGTCGAGGCGCACGGCACGGGTACCGCCCTGGGCGACCCGATCGAGGCGCAGGCGCTGCTGGCCGCGTACGGGCAGGGGCGGCCGGCGGATCGTCCGCTGTGGCTGGGGTCGGTGAAGTCCAACGTCGGGCACACCCAGGCCGCCGCCGGCGTGGCGAGCGTGATCAAGATGGTGCTGTCGCTGCGCGAAGGCGTATTGCCCAGGACCTTGCATGTGCAGGAGCCGACGGCGGAGGTGGACTGGTCCTCGGGCTCGGTGCGGTTGTTGGCGTCGCCGCAGGAATGGTCCGCCGGGCACGGCCGGCCGCGCCGGGCCGGGGTGTCCTCGTTCGGGATCTCCGGCACCAACGCCCACGTGATCGTCGAGGAGGCGCCGCCCGCCGAGTCCGTCCGGGACCGGGCCGAGCGCGCACCGGTGCCCGACGCGCTGCCGTGGGTGTTGTCCGGCCGCACCGCGGCGGCACTGCGGGCACAGGCGGCGCAACTGGGCGCGCGGGTGGCGCACCTGGACCCCGTCGACGTGGGCTGGTCGCTCGCGACCACCCGCAGCGCGTTCGAGCACCGCGCGGTGGTGGTGGGCCGGGACCGGGAGGAACTGCTCGCGGGCCTGGCGGCAGTGGCCACCGGCCCCGACGGCCCGGCGGCCACTGTGCGAGACGGTGCGGTGCTGGTGTTCGCCGGCCAGGGGTGTCAATGGCTCGGCATGGGCCGGGCACTGCTGGAGTCCTCCGCGGTGTTCCGGGACTCGATGCGGCGGTGCGCCAAGGCGCTGGCTCCGTTCGTCGACTTCGAGCCGCTCGACGTGCTCGACGACGCCGCCGCCCTGGCCCGGGTCGAGGTCGTACAGCCCGCGTTGTGGGCGGTGATGGTGTCGCTGGCCGAGGTGTGGCGGTCCTGGGGTGTCTCGGTCGGCGCGGTGATCGGGCACTCGCAGGGCGAGATCGCCGCCGCCACGGTGGCCGGAGCGTTGTCCGTCGAGGACGCCGCCCGGGTGGTGGCACTGCGGAGCCGGTTGATCGCCGAGAAACTCTCCGGCCCGGGCGGGATGGTGTCGGTGGCGTTGTCCCGGGAGCGGGTCCTGCCGCTGCTGGCCGACTACCCGGGCGTGTCGGTGGCGGCGGTCAACGGCTCCTCGTCCACCGTGGTCTCCGGCGACGTCGCCGGCCTGGAGGAATTGCTCGCCGCGTGTGAGGCCGACGGGATCCGGGCCCGGCGGATCGACGTGGACTACGCGTCGCACTCCGCACAGGTGGAGACGATCCGCGAGGAACTGCTCGCGGCCCTCGCGGGCATCTCGCCCCGCACCGGCGAGCTGCCGTTCGTGTCGACGGTGACCGGCGAGCGGATCGACACCGCCGAGCTTGGCCCCGAGTACTGGTACCGCAACCTGCGGCAGACGGTGGAATTCCGGACCGGTGTCCGGTACCTGCTGGACCAGGGCCACGCCGTGTTCCTCGAATGCAGCCCGCACCCGGTCCTGACGGTCGGGATCGAGGAGACCGTGCACGAGGCCGGCGGGCAGGCCGTGGTCCTGCAGAGCCTGCGCCGCGACGAGGGCGACCTGGCGCGGATGATCACCTCGGCCGGCGACGCCTGGGCCGGCGGCCTGCCCATCGACTGGCCGGCCATGGTGCCCGGCGGCCGGCGGGTGGGCCTGCCCACCTACGCGTTCCAGCGCGAGCGCCTGTGGCTGGAGCCGCCGCGTGCGCACGCCGGTGACGTGGGCGCGGCCGGACTGGTCGAGGCCGGCCACGAACTGCTGCCCGCAGCGGTGGAGTTGCCGGGCGGGCAGTGGGCGTGGACCGGCCGGCTGGCATTGACGCAGTATCCGTGGCTGGCCGATCACCAGGTGCTCGGCTCGGTGCTGGTGCCGGGCGTGGTGTGGGTCGAGCAGGCCCTGCACGCGGGCCACCAGGTCGGCTTCGGCTGCGTCGAGGAACTGACCCTGCAGGCACCCCTGGTGCTGGACGAGACGGAGTCGGTACAGATCCGGGTGGTCGTCACCGACATCGGCGAGCCGGAGCGGCGGTCGGTGTCGGTGCACTCGCGCGGCGCCGAACAGGACTGGGTGACGCACGCCGAGGGGTTCCTGACGATCGAGGGACGGCAGCCGCAGAGCATGGCGGTCTGGCCGCCCGCCGGGGCGACCCCGGTGGAGGCGGACGGGTTCTACGAGCGACTGGACGACGCCGGATACCGCTACGGACCGGTGTTCCGCGGCGTCCGCAAGGTGTGGCGGGCGGGCGAGGAACTGTTCGCCGAGGTCGACCTGCCCGAGGACGTCGACGTATCCGGATTCGGCCTGCACCCGGGCCTGTTCGACGCCGCGCTCCAAGCCGGCGCGGTCGGTGCGCTCGGCGCCGGCGAGACCCGGCTGCCGTTCTCCTTCACCGACGTGCAACTGTTCGCCACCGGCGCCCGGTCCCTGCGGGTGCGGGTCGGCCCGGCCGGTGCACAGGGAAGGTCCTGGCACGCCTGGGACGGCACCGGACTGCCGGTGTTCAGCCTCGCGAACCTCGCCACCCGGCCGGTCGAAGCAGACCAACTCGCGGCCAAGCGCCCGGAATCGTTGTTCAAGGTCGGCTGGGACGAAGCCGTCCCCGTGGTCGGGACCGACGCCCGAGCCGCGCGCGCCGCGGTGCTGGGGGACGACCCGCTCGGCCTCGCCCCGGCCCTGGAGACCGCCGGTTGGCAGGTGGCCACCGCCGCCGAGCCGGCGTCCGTCGAGCCAGTACCCGAGGTGCTGGTGCTGCCGTGCGTGCACCCGACCCGGCCCGACCAGGACGTGCCCGCGGCCGTCCGGGCGGCCGTCGGGCACGTGCTGGCCGTGATCCGGGACTGGCTCGCCGACGAACGGTTCGCCGACTCCCGGCTGGTCGTGGTCACCCGCAACGCCCTGCCCGGAGACCTGATCCACAGCCCGGTCTGGGGCCTGGTGCGATCCGCGCAGACCGAGAACCCCGGGCGGATCACCCTCGTCGATGTCGACGACCACGCGGACTCGCTCTCGACGCTGGCCGAGGTGATCCACGCCGACGAACCCCGGGTCATGGTCCGGGCCGGCAAGGCCACCGCCGCCCGACTGCTGCGCGTCACGCCCACCGACCTCGTGCCGCCCGCCGGAACGGCCGCCTGGCGACTGGAGATCACCGAACCGGGCACCTTCGACAACCTCACCCTGGGCGCCTACCCGCACGCCGAGAAGCCACTGGCGGATCACGAGGTGCGCGTCGCGGTACACGCGGGCGGCCTGAACTTCCACGACGTGGTCGCCGCCCTGGGCATGGTCGACGACGACCTGACGCTGGGCCGCGAGGCCGCCGGCGTGGTGGTGGAGGTCGGCGGCGCGGTACCGGACCTGGCCCCGGGCGACCGGGTGATGGGCATCCTGTCCGCGGGCTTCGGTCCGCTCGCGGTGACCGGCCACCGCTACCTGGCGCGGATCCCGGCGAGTTGGACCTTCACCCAGGCGGCCTCGGTGCCCGCGGCGTTCCTCACCGCCTACTACGGCCTGTGCGACCTCGGCCGGGTCGGCGCGGGCGACCGCGTACTGATCCACGCCGCCGCCGGCGGTGTGGGCATGGCGGCCGTGCAGATCGCGCGGCAACTGGGCGCCGAGGTGTTCGGCACCGCCAGTCCGGGCAAGTGGGGCACGCTGCGCGAACTGGGGCTGGACGACGCGCACATCTCCTCCTCCCGCACCCTCGACTTCGAAAAGAACTTCCTGGCGGCCACCGACGGACGCGGTGTGGACCTGGTACTGAACTCGCTGGCCCGGGAGTTCGTCGACGCCTCGCTGCGACTGATGCCCGGCGGCGGCCGGTTCGTGGACATGGGCAAGACCGACATCCGACACCCCGAGCAGGTGGCCGAGACCCATCCCGGTGTCGCCTACCGGGCCTTCGACCTGGTCGAGGCCGGTCCGCAACGGACCGGCGAGATGCTCGCCGAGATCGTCCGACTGTTCGAGGCCGGAAAGTTGCGGCTGCTGCCGATCACCCAGTGGGACGTCCGCCGGGCGCCGGAGGCGTTCCGGCACATCAGCCAGGCCAAGCACGTCGGCAAGATCGTGCTCACCGTTCCCCGGGCGATCAGGACGGACGGCACGGTGCTGGTGACCGGAGCCGGCGGCACGGTGGGCGGGTTCGTCGCCCGACACCTGGTCACCGAGCACGGCGCGACCCGCCTGCTGCTGATCGGCCGCAGCGCCGAACACACCGAACTGGTACGCGAACTCACCGAACTCGGCGCCACCGTCACCTGGGCCTCCTGCGATCTGGCCGACGCCGAGCGGCTGGAGCAGGTGCTGCGCTCGGTCGACGACCGGCACCCGCTGGTCGCGGTGATCCACTCGGCGGGCGTGCTGGACGACGGAGTGATCGGTAAGCAGACCCCCGAACGCCTCGACACCGTGATGCGCCCGAAGGTCGACGCGGCGTGGAACCTGCATCGACTGGTCGGCAACGCGCCACTGACCGACTTCGTGCTGTTCTCCTCCGCCAGCGGGGTCCTCGGCGGCGCCGGTCAATCCAACTACGCGGCGGCCAACGCCTTCCTCGACGCACTGGTCGAACACCGCCGCGCGGCGGGCCTGGCCGGCCAGTCGCTGGCCTGGGGCCTGTGGACCGACCGCAGCGCGATGACCGGACGACTGGGCTCCACCGAGCTGGCCAGGATCGCCCGCAACGGTGTCGCCGGGATGTCCGAACAGGACGGACTGGCCCTGTTCGACGCCGCCCGCGACACGGGCGAGGCACTGCTGCTGCCCATGCACCTGGACGTCGCCGGCCTGCGGGGCCGCAGTGGCGAGGTGCCGGCGATGTTCCGCCGACTGGTGCGCTCCGCGACCCGGCGCACGGTGAGCGCCGCCGTGCAGGACTCCGGTCTGGAACAGCAACTCGCGTCGTTGACCGCGGCCGAACGCGGTGAACTGCTGCTCGGCCTGGTGCGCGAGCACGCGGCGGCGGTGCTCGGCCACGGCACCGCGGACGCGATCGCCACGGATCGACCCTTCCGGGAGCTGGGCTTCGACTCGCTGACCGCGGTCGAGCTGCGCAACAGGTTCACCGCGCTCACCGGGCTGCGATTGCCCGCCACCGTGGTCTTCGACCATCCGACACCGCAGGCCCTGGCCAAGTACCTGGACGGGCTGCTGACCACCGACCCGGTGTCCCCGACCGAGCCGGTACTGGCCGCGGTCGGCCGGTTGCGCGGCGAACTGCGCGGTCTCGACCCGGCCGCCGACGGCATCGACGACGTGACGATCCACCTGGAGGCGCTGCTCGTCGAGTGGCGCGCGGCGACGGCGGCGCGCGAGCGGGTGACCGACTACGACGACCTGTCGGCGGCCACCGACGAGGAGATCTTCGCCATGGTCGACAGCGACCTGGGGGAGTCCTGATGACGGCCGGGTCCACCGAGGAAAAGCTCCGCGACTATCTGAAGAAGACCGTCGCCGATCTGCGCAGCGTACGACAGCGGCTGCGCGAGGCCGAGCGCAAGGACGCGGAGCCGATCGCGATCATCGGCATGAGCTGCCGACTGCCCGGCGGAGCCCGTTCACCGGAACGGTTCTGGGAGCTGCTCGACCACGGCGTGGACGCACTGGCACCGCTGCCCACCGACCGGGGCTGGGACCTGGACGCCGCGTTCGACGAAAACCGCTCCTATGTCCGCGAGGGAGGATTCCTCTACGACGCCGGGGAGTTCGATGCCGAGTTCTTCGGGATCTCGCCGCGTGAGGCGTTGGCGATGGACCCGCAGCAGCGGTTGTTGCTGGAGTGTTCGTGGGAGGCGATCGAGCGGGCCCGGATCGACCCCCGGTCGCTCCAGGGCAGCCGAACCGGCGTCTACTTCGGCACGATCGGTCAGGACTACTTCTCGCTGTTCGCCGGATCGGGCGGCGAGTACGCGAACTACCTGGCCACCGCGTGTTCGGCGAGTGTGATGTCCGGCCGGGTGTCCTACGCACTGGGCCTGGAGGGCCCCGCGGTCACGGTGGACACCGCGTGTTCGTCGTCACTGGTGGGACTGCACTCGGCCGCCCAGGCGTTGCGGGCGGGCGAGTGCGATCTGGCGTTGGCCGGTGGTGCCACCGTGATGGCGACGCCGACCGTGTTCACCGCGTTCTCCCACCAGCGCGGGCTGGCCACCGACGGCCGAGCGAAGGCGTTCTCGGCCGCGGCCGACGGAGCGGGATTCGGCGAGGGCGTCGGTGTGTTGGCCTTGGAGCGGTTGTCGGACGCCCGGCGAAACGGCCACGAGGTGCTGGCCGTGGTGCGGGGTTCGGCGATCAACCAGGACGGCGCCTCGAACGGGTTGACGGCGCCGAACGGTCCCTCGCAACAGCGGGTGATCCGGGCCGCGTTGGCCAACGCGGGCCTGGCGCCGAGCGATGTGGACGTGGTGGAGGCGCACGGGACCGGGACGGCGCTGGGCGATCCGATCGAGGCCCAGGCGCTGTTGGCGACCTACGGGCGCGGTCGGCCGGCGGATCGTCCGTTGTGGCTGGGGTCGGTGAAGTCCAACATCGGGCATTCGCAGGCCGCCGCCGGGGTCGCCGGTGTGATCAAGATGGTCCTGGCGATGCGGGCGGGCGTGCTGCCGCGGACGTTGCACGTGGACGAGCCGACCCCCGAGGTGGACTGGTCCTCGGGTGGGGTGCGGTTGTTGGCGGAGGCTCGGTCGTGGTCGACGGTGGGTGGTTTGCCGCGGCGGGCGGGGGTGTCGTCGTTCGGGATTTCCGGGACGAACGCGCATGTGATCGTCGAGCAGGCGCCGCCGGATGGCGGGTCGGTGTCGGGGGTGGTGTCGGGTGACGCGGCGGCGCGGTCCGTCGTGGGTGTGGTGCCGTGGGTGTTGTCGGGGCGGTCGGTGGAGGCGTTGCGGGCGCAGGCGGGGCGGTTGGCCTCGTTTGTGTCGGCTCGGCCGGGGTTGACGGCTGCGGATGTGGGTTGGTCGTTGGTGTCGACCC
>NZ_JBEXUX010000102.1:0-26398 GCF_040629175.1 Embleya sp. NPDC005971
CGACGAGCCGGTCCCGGAGTTCGTGCACCTGGTCGCGAAGGCCGGAGAGCACCACCGATTCCGGGCCGTTGACGGCGGCGATACCGACCCGGTCCCCGATCGATCGGGGACGACCGCCCGCTTTTCGCTGTGCGCCTGCGCCGCTCGCCCGCAACGCCCCGCGGGCAACCGGCTGTTGGACCCGACAGGTCGGGCCGGTCGGCTCTGGGACGGACACCGGACACGCGGGAGATTGACGTCACGGCCCGGCGGAACACGTTCGTGGCCGAGCGCCGGGCACCGGGCCCGGCGCCACCAGGGAGGGAACCGACATGGCAATATCGCACCAGCACCGGCTGTCCTCGCGCCTGCGCCTGCCGCGCCGCTTCGCCCCGGCGCCCCGGGTCACGGTCGACGAGTCCGCGCAGGACACCGCGACCGACTCCCCGGCCGTCGCCGCGGTCCGCACCTCCGACATCGCCGTGGCCGGCCTGCGGGTCCTGCTGGGCTTCGTGTTCCTGTGGGCGTTCCTCGACAAGACCTTCGGCCTCGGCTACGCCACCGCGAGCGGCAAGGGCTGGGTCGACGGCGGCTCCCCCACCAAGGGATTCCTCTCCCACGTGAACGTCGGCCCGATGGCCGGCACCCTGCGCGGCTGGGCCGGCGAGCCCTGGGCCGACCGGCTGTTCATGCTCGGCCTGCTCGGCGTCGGCGCCGCCCTGGTGCTCGGCATCGGGCTGCGCCTGGCGGCCCTCTCCGGGACCGCCATGATGACGCTGATGTGGATCGCCGAGTGGCCGCCCGCCAAGCACCTCGACAGCGGCAAGCCCACCGCCTCCACCAACCCCTTCGCCGACTACCACGTCATCTACGCCATCTCCCTGATCGCCCTCGCCGCGATCGCCGTCGGCAGCCGACTCGGCCTCGGCGCACTGTGGGCCCGACTGCCGATCGTCCGCGACCACCGCTGGCTGCTCTGATCGCCGCGCGACCCGGCCGGGCATCGCCCATGTGACGGGCCCGGCGGAGTCTCGTGTGTCGGGTCATCCGGATCCGATCCCTACCGGCGGAAGCCGAAGCCATGCCAACATCGCCTTCGCGGCCCGAGGACCCCGACTCCGCGCGCCCCGCCGAATCGGCCGATCCCGTGCGCGGCGAGCCGCCGGAGCCGATCCGGCGATGGCTCGCCCACGCGATCCCGGGCGCCGCACCCGCCTCGACCTCGGTTGTCGGCGTACTCGTCAATGTGCCCAACCAGGTACACGTGAACGTGCTTATGGCGGGCCGGTGCTGCCTGCCCACTTGCCTGGTCGGCGGAACCGGCTTCCGGGTCTACCGTTGCCCCGGCCCGGTCGGCGACGGCAGATCGAGCAGGCGGGAGAGGGCGGCCACCACAGGGGTGGCGTGGTCGGGCAGGTGGTGGGACGCCCAGTCCGCCGCCAGGGCGACGAAGTCGGAGAGGTCACGATCGACGCCCTCCAGGAGTCGGGCGAGTTCACAGGCGGGCAGCTCGATCACCGGGCCGTCGCTCTTCCCGGAGTCGAGGGTCAGCCGGACGGTGTCGCCGAGCCGTTCGGCGGTCGGTTGCGGATCGTGGCCGAGCCAGGGCGGGTCGCCGCCGTCGACCACGTCCTGCCATTCGCGCCAGTCCTCCAGGCCGCAGCAGCAACCGGGCGGCACCACGACCCCCGAGGAGGTGTCCGCGACGAGCAGGCCGCCCCCCGCGATGGGTTCCTCGGAGGTGAGCAATCCGTGCAGGAAGGATCCGAGCGGGTCGGCAGACGGGAGCGGGAAGCCCTCCCCGGGGTCGGGGCCGATGTCGTTGCAGCCGACGATGCGCATCATGGCCGTCCCGACCTCGGCGGGAGAAAGACCACCACCGAGAGGAAGGTGGCCGAAGGACTTCATCTCGGCAACCGGCCAGAAGGCGAAGTCGCCGTCGTGGACATCCACCCTCAACACGGGCCGCATGGTGATCACGCGCGAAGTGTGCCGCACTCCCCACCCACCCCGCCCCTCGTTTACGCCCGGACACCCCACCACCAGGACCGAACGGCGAACATCCAGAGCACGTTCGGCTACCTCCCTGGGCAACATTCAGATGTACGCCGACATCGGTGGACGTGCGCGCGCACGGACGCATCCGGGGCCGGCGAAGGTGGTGTCCGTTTGTGGCCCGGCAGACCCTGACCCCGCCCACCGCGTTCCGCTGGGACGCGCGCGTGCGCGGCCCGGGCGGGATCCGGATCAGCGGATTCGACCGCCTGGACGGGGACGGTGGTGCGATGTGCCGGCGGCTGTTCGGCGTGCTGCCCTTCGTCGGGGCGTCCGGCACGGACATCACCCGCAGCGTCGCGGGCCGCCTGGCCGGGGAGTACCTGATGATGCCCGCGTTCGCCCTGCGTCCGGAGGTGCGTTGGCAGGCCGTCGACGACACGCAAGCCGTCGCCCACCTGGTCGTCGCCGGGCATCCGCACGAGGTGGCCGTGACCGTGAGCCCGTCCGGGGCCCTGGCCTCGGTTTCCCTGCCGTGGTGGGGCGACCCCGACGGCGGCCCCTGGCGCGAACACCGCTTCGCCGCGACCGTCGACGGCGAGGCCTCCCTGGGCGGACTCCTCCTGGCGACCGGCATTCACGCCGGGTGGGAGAGCACGGGCGCGTTCATCCACTACGACATCGACGCCGCCGACTTCCGATGACACGACTCGCGCACATGTCCGCCACAGCGTCGTGGCCCGATCGTGCGCCCCTCGGCGCACCCGTCGCTCCCCCGTCGGCGAACCCTCAGGCCTCCCGCGGGGCGACCACGAGGGTGGAGTCCGGGCCGAATCCCGCGGCGTGCGTCGGCTTGGGCCAGTCATACCGGGCGGGCAACGGTCACGGCCACGCTCACGGCGACCGATGAGGCCGATCGGCGCCGACTACCACTTCGCTTGATATGCGCACTCGACTGGCCCCCGGATGCGAATCGGAGCTTGGACAAGCGGAAGCCGACGGACACATGGAGCCGATTGTTCGAGGAACCGGTGCGCCGCACGCGCGCTGCCTGGATCGACCAGTAGGAGAACGCCAAGGCGGTGCCCGCCACCAGAACGTCACGGGCGAAGCGGCCTCGGCTCGCCTGGCGGGCGTGGGTGAGCAGCCGGTACAACTGGGCGGCGGCCGGGAACAGGTAGGGGATCGCCGCGGTCAGGACGCTCAGCAGCACGATACCGGTGAAAACGTTGTCGAAGCTGGTGTAGGCGGCCACCGTGATCAGCGAGGCGAGAACGGTGGCGGCGAGGATGCCGAAGACGGGGGTGTCGCCGCGCTTGCGAGCGAATGCCTTGGGGAACAAACCCTCGCGAGCGGCGGCATAGGGCATCTCGGCGCAGACCATCGTCCAGCCGCCCAGCGCGCCGATCCCCGACACGATCGCGGCCACCGCGACCGCGTCCCCGGCCCACGAGGCACCCGCCATGTGATCGGCCACGTCGGTGAACGGCGCGGTGGAGGAGACGAGTTCGGCGTGCGGAACGGCGCCGAAGACGGCGAGCGTGCCGAGTAGGTAGACCGCCGCGCGGGCCAGGGTGCCGTGGACGGTGGCCCGGGGCACGTTGCGGCCGGGCTCGCGAACCCGGCCGGCCGCGACCGGGACCGTCTCCAGGCCGATCTGGCTGAACAGTGCGATGGCCGCGGCGGCGACATCGCAACGCCGGTGCGCCGCACGCTCGACGGCGTCACGGGCCGCGAGCGCGAGGTCTTGGCCCTGGTCGCGCGCGGGCTGTCCGACAGCGAGCTCGCCGCCCACCTGACCATCGGCATCGCCACCGCGAAGACGCACGTGGCGCGGCTGTTCACCAAGTTGGACGCGCGCGACCGCGTGCACCTGGTCATCCTCGCCTACGAGGCGGGACTCGGCCCGGCTTCCCGACCGGTGTCGGACGCACGCGGATAGCGTGGTCGCGGCAGGAACGCCCGGTGCACATACGACGGACCCCAGCGGTTGGGCATCCGCAGACAGGACCGACTCGGCGGCCCGCTGCCCCGGCACCTCCGGGCCCGGGGTCCGCGGTGCCGTGGCCGACCCGAGCGAGGGCGGGGCTCCCGGCCGCGTCGGCGTTCCGGGAGGACGGCCAGTCGGTACGCGTCATCGGAGTACGGGCGGGTCGCCGTGCTGCGGGGTGGGCAGCCGAACGCGCACGGTGAGCCCGCCGCCGGGGCGGGCGTCGGCGGTGACTTCGCCGCGGTGTGTGGTGGTGATCGCTTCGACCACGGCGAGTCCGAGGCCGAACCCGGTGCCGCGTTCGCGGGCCTGGTGGAAGGGTGCGAACAGGGCGGGGACCTCTTCGGGGTCCAGGATCGGGCCGGTGTTGGTGACCTCCAGGTACGCGCTGTCCCCCACCAGGCCGGTGGTCATCGTCACCGTGCCGTCGCGGTGGTTGTGGCGTACGGCGTTGGCCAGCAGGTTGAGCGCGACCTGCCGCAGGAGGGCGGGGTCGCCCTCGACCGGCGCGGCAGCCGTCGTGTGCGTGACCCGGACACCGGCTTCATGGGCCTCGTCGGCCAGATCGTGCGCGGCGGCCCGGGCGGTGTCCGCCAGATCGACGGGACGCGCCTGGAGCGTGGCGCTCTCGCCGCGGGCCAGGGTCAGCAGTGCGGCGATCAGGCGTTCGGTGCGGGCGTTGGCGTCCAGCGCGCGTTGTACGGCGGGGCGCAGTTCGTCGGGGACGCGGCCCTGGGCGAGCGGGATCTCCAATGCGGTGCGTTGGATGGTGAGGGGGGTGCGCAGTTCGTGTGAGGCGTGGGCGGTGAAGCGTCGTTGCGCGGTGAAGCTTCGGTCGAGGCGGTCGAGCATGGCGTCGAAGGTGTCGCCGAGTTCGCGGATCTCGTCGTACGGGCCGTCCAGGGCCAGTCGTTCGTCCATGCTGCGGTCGGCGCTGATCCGGCGGGCGGTCGCGGTCACCTGGTGGAGGCGGGTCAGCGAGCGGCGGCTCGCCCACCAGGCGAGCAGTGCGGCGAGCGCGGTGAACGCGGCGAGCAGCAACGCGGAGCGGGTCAGCAGGTCGGCCAGGATGGTGTCCTGGAAGTTCCCGAAGCCTTGCGCGGGGGAGGTGGGGAGTGGTGCCGACCCCTCCGAGGGCGTGCCGGGCAGGGCCGGTACGGGCGTGCCCGGTTGCACGGGCTGGGCGGGTTCGAGGGGTTTGGCGGACGTGACGAGGTCGCGGTTGGCGTGGATGAGCTGGCGTGCGCTGAACCAGTTCAGTGCGAGCATTCCGCAGCCCAGGACCGCGAACACCGCCGTGGTGACCAGGGTCAGTCGGCCGCGCAGCGGCAGCCGGTCGGGGGCGAGGCGAGACGGGAGGCGGGACGGAGGACGCGATGCGCGGCCGGGTGGGTTCACAGCCGGTATCCGTAACCCGCGTCGTGCACGATCAGCGGTGGGTCGCCGAGCTTGCGGCGCAGCGCGTGCACCGTCACCCGGACCGCCGTGGTCGCCGGGTCGACGGCCGTGTCCCACAGGCGGTCGCGGAGTTCCTCGGTGGGGACCGGCGCACCGTCGGCGAGCAGCAGCAGTTCCAGGACGCCCAGTTCCTTGGGGGTGAGGTTCAGTGGGCGGCCCTCGCGTTCGGCGGCGCGGCGCGCGGTGTCCAGGCTGACGCCGCGCCTGCCGATCACGACCGCGGCGCGGTTCCCGGCGGAGCGGCGTCCGAGTGCACGCAGCCGGGCGACGAGTTCGAGGTAGGAGAACGGCTTGGCCATGTAGTCGTCGGCGCCGTGCCCGAGACCTTCGACGAGGTCGGAGAGAGTGTCGGCGGCGGTGAGCATCAGGATCCTCGCCGGATGGCCGGTGGAGCCCAGCGCCCGGCACACCGCGTCGCCGCCCAGTGCGGGCAGGTCCCGGTCCAGGATCACCACGTCGTAGTCGGCGGCGGCCGTGCGTTGGAGCGCTTCGAGGCCGTCGTGGGCCACGTCGCAGACCATGCCCTCGCCGCGCAGCCCCTCGGCGAGCATGGCCGCCAGTTCCCGCTCGTCCTCGACGATCAGCACCCGCATGTGTCCCGCTCCGCTCGCTCGCACCGCCGCTGTGCCGCACGGGCACCGAAGACCAAGCCTGCCCGGCGTGGTGTTAGCCACCGGTTAGGCGCGCAGTCACAGCCGGCTAACCGCGGCCTCCGTAGAACTGTGCACGTCACCCCACGTTCACAAGGGAGATCGAACATGCGTACTTCCACCATGCGCCGCAGGTCGATACGAGTCGGGCTGGCCGCCGCCGCAGCGGGCACGATCCTGGCCGTCGCCGGCTGCTCCTCCGACGACTCGGCCCCCAAGGTCGCCGGGGACGAAGGGGCCGGCCAGGCCAAGCCGCAGGACGACAACGCGGTCCGCAAGGCGTGGGTCGACTGCATGCACAAGCAGGGCCAGACCAGCGTCACGCAGAACAAGGACGGCAACATCGGCCTCCCCGCCGCGAAGACCGACACCGGCCTGGAACCCGGCTACGAGACCGCGACCAAGCTGTGTGACGAGAAGGTCCCGGGCATCAAGCAGGCCAAGCAGGCCGACAACACCAAGTTCGTCGAGATGTCCCGCAAGTGGGTCGCGTGCGCCCGCAAGAACGGCTACACCGACATGCCCGACCCCGACCCCAAGACCGCCATCGTCACCATCCCGCGCGCCGTGTTCGACCCCACCAAGTGGGACGCGGCCTCGCGCGCCTGCGACGCGCAGTTCCCGATGGCCGGCTACTCGATCGGCGAATGACCGTGACCCACACCGCCGAAACCCCCGCCCCCGCCTGCGACGAGAGCGGCCCCGGCCGCAAGAGGAAGCGCGCGAGGGTCGTCGTTCCGCTGCTGGTGGTCGCCGTGCTGGCCGGCGGCGGCGTCGTCGCGGTGGTCCGCCCCTGGGACCGCGACAGCGCAACGACGAAGCAGGCCGCCGTCCGGTACGACCTCGTCCCGGTGGAGCAAGGATCGTTGTCCACCAGCATCCAGCTCACCGGCTCGCTCGCGTTCGACACCCCCGCCCCCATCGTGGCCTCCGGCAAGGGCACCGTCACCGCCCTGCCCGCCGTCGGCGCCGTCGTCAAGACCGGCGGCAGGCTGTACGAGGTCGACGGGCAACCGGTGGTGCTGATGACCGGCGACCGCCCGATGTGGCGCGACCTGGGCCTCGACGTCCCCGACGGCTCCGACGTCGAGCAACTCGAGAAGAACCTGATCAAACTCGGCCACGCCAAGGGCCTGGACCTGTCCGCCGACCGAAAGTTCACCTCCGCCACCGCCGTCGCCGTCAAACGCTGGCAGAAGTCGCTGGGCGTCAAGGAGACCGGAACCGTCGCCCTGGGCAGCGTCGTCATGCTGGCGCAGGAGTCCGTGCGCGTACAGCAACTCGGCGCCAAACTCGGCTCGACCGTGGGCAGCGACTCGATCATGACCGTCACACGCACCGACCTCGTCGTCACCGCGCAACCCGCCGACAACCAGGTCTCCCGGTTCAAACCCGACGGAAAGGTCCGCGTCAAACTGACCGACGGAACCGCCGTCGAGGGCCGCATCCGCTCCCTGGCCCGAGGCTCCACCGGTGGCGAGGACAAGTCGGGCGGCTCCGGAGACGGCCCGAACGGCAACAAGACCACCGTCACGATCGTGCTGGAGAACCAGGACAAGGCCCAGCAGGCGGGGCCTTCCCCGGTGACCGTCAACGTCGTCGGCGACACCGCCGACAACGCGCTCGTCGTCCCGGTCACCGCGCTCCTCGCCCTCGACGGCGGCGGCTACGGCATTCGCGTCGCCGACGGCCCCACCACCCGACTGGTCAAGGTCCGACTGGGCCTGATCGCCGACGCCAAGGCCCAGATCACCGGCGACGTGCAGCCCGGCGCACAGGTGGCGATCCCCAAATGACATCCACCCCACCGCAATCCCCCACCCCGGTCCTGGAACTCTCCGGCATCGTCAAGGAATACCCGGGCTCACCCCCGCTGCGCATCCTGCACGGCCTGGACCTGACCATCGAGGCCGGCGAACTCCTCGCCGTCGTCGGCCCGTCCGGCTCCGGCAAATCCACCCTGCTCGCGCTCCTGGGCTCCCTCGACCGCCCCACCTCGGGCCGACTGCGCTTCGAAGGCCGCGACGTGTCGAACCTGTCCGATGCCGAACTGGCCGCGCTACGCGCCCACCGCATCGGCTTCGTCTTCCAACAGTTCTTTCTCCTGTCCGGACTCACCACCGTCGAAAACGTCGCCACCGGGCTCCTGTACAGCGGCGCGGGATTGTCCGAACGGCGCGCGCGGGCCGCCGCGGCGCTGCGCTCCGTCGGACTCGGCCACCGCTTGGACCACCACCCCGACCAGCTCTCCGGCGGCGAGAAACAACGCGTCGCGATCGCCCGCGCACTCGTCGGCCGCCCCGCACTCCTGCTCGCGGACGAGCCCACCGGCGCACTCGACAGCGTCTCCGGCACCGCCGTCGTCGACCTGCTGCGCACCCTCAACGCCGACGGCACCACCGTCGTCGTCATCACCCACGACCGCGAACTCGCCGCCTCCTTCCCCCGCCGGATCGGCATCCACGACGGCCGCATCGACTTCGACGAACGCGCCCCCCAGCCCACCGGAGCCGGCCTGTGAGCACCACAACACGCCGCCGTACCCGACTACGCCCCACCGACCTGCTCCGCCTGGGCATGATCGGACCGCGCACCCGCAAGATGCGCTCCGCGCTGTCCGCACTCGGCATCGCGCTGGGCATCGCCGCCGTCGTCGCGGTCACCGGCATCTCCAACTCCAACCAACAGCACCTGCTGGAACGACTGGACCAACTCGGCTCCAACCTGATCACCGTCGCCCCCGGCAAAGGCTCGGACCAGAAACCGGTACCGCTGCCGCCCGCCGCCGAGAAGATGCTCGCCGCCATCGGCCCCGTGCAGCAGGTCACCGCGACCGGCGCCACCAAGGCCGACGTCTACCGCAACGACCTCGTCCCCGAGCAGCAGACCGGCAGCATCACGGTGCTGGCCGCCCGCCTGAACCTGCTCGACGTGCTGCGCGCCACGCTGAGCAGCGGGCACTGGCTCGACGCCGCGAGCGAGAACCTTCCGGTGACCGTCCTCGGCGACCAGACCGCACAGCGCCTCGGCGTGACCACGCCGGGCGAGCGGGTGTGGCTGGGCGGCCAGTGGTACAAGGTCGTCGGCATCCTCGCCCCCAACGAACTCGCCCCCGAACTGAGCACCACCGCCCTGGTCGGCTGGCCACAGGCGGTCGCCCACCTCGGCGCGGACGGCACCGCCGCCACCGTCTACCTGCGGTCGTACTCCGAACGCGTCCCGCAGGTACAGTCCGTGGCCGCGGCCAGCGCCAACCCCGGCAGCCCGAACATGGTCGCGGTCAGCCGCCCGTCCGACCTCCTCGCCGCCCGCGCCGAAACCGAGAACACCCTCACCGGGCTCGTCCTGGCCCTGGCCGGCGTGGCACTGCTGGTGGGCGGTGTCGGCATCGCCAACACCATGGTCGTGGGCGTGATGGAACGCCGCGGCGAGATCGGACTGCGCCGCGCCCTGGGTGCCCGCGGCGGCCAGATCGCCATGCAGTTCCTCCTGGAAGCCGTACTCATGGGCTTCCTCGGCGGAATGGGCGGACTGCTCCTCGGCGGCCTGGCCGTCTACGGGTACGCGCTCGTCCAAGGCTGGGCGGTGGCCATCCCGCTCTACACGCTCTTCGCCGGCCCCGCCGTGTCGGTGGTCGTGGCCGCGCTCGCCGGGATCTACCCCGCACTGCGCGCCGCGAAAGCCTCCCCCACGGACGCGCTGCGCTCGGCCTGACCGAGACCGGTCGCCCCGGGCGGCGTCTCGGCCACGAGCCGACGCGCCGACCGGGGCAACCGGCGTTTCCCGAGTACCGCGCTTCGGGGCGTTCGCGCGCGGGGGCGGTCGGCGTCGCGGGCGGTACGCGGTCAGGCCGACCTCGACCGGTGAGCCGCCCGCCGCGGTGACGACGCGGACGAGAGCCAACTCGCGCGTCGTGCGCGAGCGGACGCAGAACGACCGTCCCGCCGACACGTCGCGCAAGGTGACGGTCCCGGTGGGGCGTCCGTCGAGGGCGGCCACGCACTCCTCCGGTGTCGGAGTCGGCGTTTCGGCGCGCAGCACGGCGGCGTCGCTGTCTGAGGTCCACAGTGGATTTCGGGTGTGCGCAGGGAAGTTCAGGTCACCGCGCACCTCCGGCGGGGTCTGTAGCGACAGGCCACGCCGCAGGGGCGGGACCGCCGTCCTCGGCCGGGTTGCCGCGCGGTGTGACGAGCAGGCGCAGGACGAGTTCGCGCGCGGTCGCGTCCACGCGTTGCACCGAGGCCCGCACGTCCACCCGGTCGGGCGCCGAACTCGACGCGCGGTGACGGGTGTCCAAGGCCATGCGTTCGCCGACCTGGAGCCAGACGCCCACCACGAGGACCACACCTCCAGTGCCAACGCGGCGGCCACCGGGGGGCGAGGCGGCCTCGGCTCCAGACCGCGCGCACGATCACCGTTCGTAGCCCGCGACGGTCCGGGCGATCAGCGCGATGTCCCACTGCACGCCGGCGAGCTGCCGGCCCCAGATCGACCGGCTCGCCGGCCACGACATCCAGGTCCGCCTGTGGCACGTCGTCGGCGGGCACCCGCGGGCCGAGGTCGCCGGGCGCGGGCGACGTGCCGCCCGCGGCGGCGCCGAATCCCAGGGCACGCAGGATGCCGCTGCGGGCGGGACGGGAATCGGACATGGGAGACCTCCAACCGGTCGTGCTGCCACACGGATCGCGGCGTGCGTAGAGAGGGGGTGCGGGAGAACCGCTCCGTGGCCCGCGGCGCATCCGAGGCGGCCGGCGCGGACTCGCGAGGATTGCGGATCGCGAACCCGGGTCACCGTGACCCCACCGTTTCACTTACTGAAAATTCAGTCGATTCCTGGCTCGACCATCCAGGGTGGAGGTGTACCCGGACCAAGGATGGGGCGGGAACGACCTCCCCGGTGGCTTCGCCGGTCACGGTCCTGGTCGGCGGCCCGAGCAGGGCGGCGCCGTGCGAGCCCTGCGTCTCACGTGGGTGGGATGTCGTACGCCACCAGAGCCGGCCGTGACGAGTGGTTGGCTTGGATCAACAGGGAGCCGGTGGCGATGAGGTGGTCGGGGTAGCTGTGTTTCGCGAAGTCTTCGGGCAGGGCGGCCCTTGCCGCGATCGCGCCGTCCGACAGGTTGCGCCTGGTGATCTGCATGGTGTCGGCGGTCAGCGCTTCCACGGTGTACATCTCCTCGGCTCCGACGCGCAGGGTCTTGAAGCCGACCCATTCCGGCAGGGGGCGGCTCCAGCGGACCCCTCCGGTGGTGAGGTCGAGGGCGATGATGCTCCGGGCGTCGCGACCGGCGCCTCCGGGGGTGGGGGCTCGGACGATCAGGAGTGACGCCGTCGCGTGAACGGTGCCGGAACGTTCGGCGAGCAGTGGTGGTGCCGCGGCGTCCCGGCCGGCTTGGGCGCCCTGACCGCCCCGGTCGCCGGGAAGGAAGCTGAACAGCCGGTCTCCGCCCCGCCCGCGCGCCGGGTAGGTGGCCACCAGCGGCTGGGCGGTCAGGAGTACGGCCTGGGAGGAGTCGGGGATGTCGTGGCGCCGCCGTTCGACGCCGGTGCCGGTGTCGAGTTCGAGTACGCGCGCGAAGCGGTCGAGGCTGCCCGGTGGCTCGCACGTCGCAGACACGGCGGTGTCGGTGGACCCGGCGAGAACGTCGGTCACCCGGCAGTCACCGACGACCCAGCGGTACGTCCAGCGGGTGGTCCCGGTCGCCCGGTCGAGGCCCAGGATGCCGTCGCCCGCGCTCACCGTGATCGTGTCGCCGGCAGTGGCCGCGAGCCGGATGCCGTTCTGCGGTTTGCCGACGTTTCGGTGCCACAACAGTGTGCCCGTGGCGGTGTCGAGGGCTGCGATCTCCTCGCAGGCGACCGGGTCGCTGTGCGGTTTCCCGTATCCGATGACACCGACGCCGCCGCTGGTCGCCGTGCCACCCGCGGAAGCGCTGCACGGGACCAGGTTCTCGACGGGGGCGGGCACCTCCCAACGCTGGGCACCGGAGTGGAGGTCGTAGGCGCGCACCCCGGACACGTCGATCCGCACGAGGACGTCCGCGGTGAGCCAGAGGCCGACCACGTCGACGTCCAGATCGCGGTCGCCGGGCATCGCGGACCAGGTCCGGTGCCGCTCACCCTCGACGACCAGAGGAGGCAGCGGGTCTCCGCCGAACGCCGCGCCCGGCCGCAGCGCCGCGGACCGACCGGCGGGCGCGGCGGTGCCGGCGCCGTCGCGCGCCTCCTTGGCGCCCATGCCACTGGCGCCGTCTGTGTCCGGCAGCCCGATCGCCGCGACGATCGCGAGGACGACCGCAAGTACCAGGCCGGCGCCGATCGTCCAGGCACGCCGGCGGGAGACCGCTCGGCGGTCGGGAGGTGACGAAGCAGGCGACCCCGGCTCCGGATCGGGCTCGAACTCCGGCTCGGCCGGGTGAGGTTCGAGCTCCGGACCGGTCGGCTCGGGGTTGGACATCGAGTCGGTCGACCCTGGCGGGGACACCACGACGGTGGTGCCTTCGGCGCGGCGCGCGACCGCGTTCCGTCGCGCCGCCGCCTCGGCGCCCCGGACTCCGGATCGGGCCGCCCGGGCCGCGGCGATCACCAGGCGCGGCGTGGGTCGTTGCGCCGGGTCCTTGGCGAGGCACTGCCGGATCAGGGGAAGCAGCGGTGCCGGCACGCCCGAGAGATCCGGTTCCTGATGCACCGTGCGGAAGATCAGCGCGGCCGGCGGCCCGACACCGAACGGGTCGTGTCCCGTGGCGGCGAACAGGAGTACGCCGCCCAGGGCGAACACGTCGCCGGCCGGTCCGACGGGGCCGTCGGCCGTGAGCTGTTCGGGCGAGGCGTAACCCAGGGTCCCCAGGGCCACGCCGGTCCCGGTGAGCGCGTCGGCGTCCACCGCGCGGGCGATGCCGAAGTCGATGACTCTGGGCCCATCGTCGGCGATCAGGACGTTGGAGGGTTTGAGGTCACGGTGCACCAGCCCCGCCGCGTGGATGACGATCAGCGCCTCGGCGAGAGCCGCCGCCAGCGTGCAGAGTTCGGACGTGGACATCGTTCCCTCCCCGCGCACCGCGGTCGCGAGGGAGGGGCCGGGGACGAACTCGGTCGCCAACCACGGGATCTCGTCGTCCGGTCCGGAGTCGAGCAGCGGAACGGTGAAGTAACTCAGGACTCTCTCGGCGGTCTCCACCTCACGGCGAAAACGCGTGCGGAACTCGGGGTCCGCGGCGAACTCCTCGTGCACGAGTTTCACGGCCACTCGGCGCCCGTCGGTGTCCTCGCCGAGGAACACCCGGCCCATCCCGCCTTGGCCGAGCCTCCCGATCAGTACGTATCCGCCGACCTGTCTCGGATCGCCGTCCGCCAACGGCTCGATCCCCGCGTTCACCGAAGCCACCGTGTGGGTCCCCCACTTGAGTTCACGATGCACCCGCTCCGGCCGCCGTGTACGCCAGTGCGCCCGTGCGCAGGAGGGTGGCCTGCGAACTCATCACCAGAACGTGCGGTCCGCGCACGCGGACCGCGTCGAAGGCGATCCGGCTCGTGTCCACACCGGAGAGCGCACCCGCCGAACTGATGCGTCCGTCGGTCAGGTCCAGCCAGAGCAGCGCCGGGTCTTGGCCCCATTCGACGACAAGTACTCCACGGTCGCCGACACCCGCGATGAGCGGGTCGTATCCACGCCGCACCGGAACATGCCAACGGATGCGCCCCGTGCCGGCGCCGATGGCCACCACCTCGCTCTTGTCCGCGCCCGACTCGCCCCGACTCGTGGTGGTGACGACGGTGTCCTTCCACCCGAACACGCGAGGACTGAGCTGATCCCGATTGCGCGGCCAGGCACCGAGATCCCCGAAGTCCTGCCCCGTGCGCAGCTGTGGTCCGGGCTTGCCGTTCCCGTCGAATACCAGCATCGGGCCCGTGTCCCGGGCGCCGGACTGCGGCCCGGGCAGACTTATCGTCAGTGGTTCGGCCGTCTCCAGGTTGAAGAGCGTATTGCCGTCGGGTACCGGTGAGGTCCAGCGCACTCGGCCGTCGGCCGCGTCCACCGACCGGACCGACGTGGGGTATTTCGCGAGGCCCTGCGCCGGGCGAGGACAGGTGAGGGCTTCCGCGATCGTGGAGGGGCCGATCGCGATCGCGTTGAGTGCGCAGTTCTCCGCGGCGCTGTCGCTCTGCCAGAGCTGTTCGCCGTCACGCGAGCGCCACGCGGTGAGTACGGAGCCGGCCTTGACCACCACCCTGCCGGAGCCGACCCCGACCACCTCGGTGTCGTCCAAGTCGTCGAAGGTGTGGGGGGCGGCTCGAAACTGCCTGTCCCACAGGGACGTTCCCTTGTCGAGGTCGATGGCGACGACCCGATCGCAGTCGGTGGGCCGGCGAGTGCCCTTGAGGGAACCGAACACCACGGCGGCGATCCCGTTCTCCGTGGTGCGGGACACCCGGCACGGCAGCATGCCCGGGGCGGGCGGTGACAACGTCCACAGGGTCTGCCCGGTGGCCGGAGCCAACCCTTGCACGCCGGACCGGGTCACGCGGACGAACAGCTTGTCCGTGAGCCACACTTCGAGCGCGTACTCCCTGGGCATCTCGTCCCACTCGGCGTCCGAGTAATCGGTGTACGTCTTGACGTCGCGCCAGGCCACCGGCCAGTCGGCCGCCGAGGGAAGAGTTCCCAGCACCGATACCGGCGGTGGTAACGCGCCCGACGTCGGGTTTGCCGCGGACGGGCTCGGGGGCTGTTGCGCGGCCGGAGGGGCAAGGTCGCGGGCGCTCGGCCGGGCCGCGCCGTCCGTACGCGTGTGCAGCGCGATTCCCCCTGCGACGAGCGCGCCGACGAGCACCGTGGCGAGAGCGAGGCGTCCGCGCTTCGACCGTGGGGTATGCGGCCGTATTCCGGCGGGGAAGGGCCGCGCGCGCAGGCGTTCCCCCCGTGGGCCCGATCCGTTCGCAACCCCCGGCGGGGGCGGATTCGCAGCGCCTCCGAAGGGACGTGCATCGAGCAACTCGCGCGTTCCGGGGCGCTCTTCCGGGTCCTTCGCCAGGCATCGGGTGAGCAGCGGAAGCAGGAACTCCGGGCAGCCGGCGAGGTCCGGCTCCTCGGTCAGCATCCGGTATCCCACACGATGGACCGGGCCCTCGCCGAACGGTTTCCTCCCGGTCGCCGCGAAGGCGAGGACCGCACCGAACGCGAAGACGTCGACCGCCGGATGCGAGCTGCCGCCGGTGAACTGTTCGGGTGCCATGTATCCGGGTGTCCCGATCGCCACCCCGGTCGAGGTGATCCGTGTCGCGTCCACGGCTTGGGCGATGCCCAGGTCGATCACCAGGGGGCCGGCGTCGGGGTGGATCAGGATGTTGGACGGTTTCAGATCACGATGGACCAATCCGCGACCGTGAATATCTCCCAGGGCGCCGGCCAGTGCGGCCGAAAGGGTGCGCAGAGGTTCCTCGGCGAGGGGACCGTCGGCGGCGACGACTTCGGCGAGGCTGGGGCCGGGGACGTAGGCGGTCGCCAACCACGGCACGTCCGCCTCGGCGTCGGCATCGACCAGAGGTACCACGTACCGGCTTTCCACCGCTCGTGCGGAGGCGATCTCCCGCCGAAACCGTGCCCGGAACTGCGCGTCCCGGGCAAGACGGCGGTGCACGACCTTGAGCGCGACCGGAGCCGCCGTCGAATCGCCGGACCGGCGGGCCAGGAAGACCCGACCCATTCCGCCTTCACCGAGGAGCCGCAGGGCGACGTAGGGGCCCATGTGCCCTGGCGTTGCCTCCCGATCGGACGCCGAACCCACCGAACTCACCCCTGTCAGCCCCGATTCGGCGTGCTCGACGCGCTCCGCGTCGCACGCCCCGACCGCTCGCAGACGCGATCCTACGATGTGTGGCGGACGGAGTGGCCGGCCTTCGTGGCGTCGGCGTCGGTGGCGGTGGGGCGGATGCGCTCGCAGCGGCGGACGCGTTGTCGTCGTCAGGCGTCCAGGGGGCGCCACGCGGGGTGCTCGCCGTCCCGCCCGACGCGGCCGAACACCACGTCGGCAAAGTGCATGCCGAAGCCGATGGTCTCGGACTCCGCCGGCTCGTGGCACGCGCCCACGACGCGGTGCCGGGCGACGCTGTGAGGCGGGCGGCGGACGGGGAGAGCGTGATGGTCACGTTGGTGGCCGGGTCGTCGACGGGCGAGACCCGCACCTTCCGGGAGGCGCTCACGGCCCCGGCGGTCGGGGCGGGAACAGCAGGGGGTGGTGCGGAGCGAAGCCGAAATGGCCGATGGTCGCTGCGGGTTCGTGGCGATCCGCGTCCCGCACCTCGGATGCCACATGCGGGCGCGTCGTGCGGGGGAGTTCGTTCCCGAGCGGGTCTGGCCCGAGGACGGCGACGACGACGTCGACCGCCGCCGTGATCCGGACACGTGGCGGGCGGCGGTGTATTCGGATCGGCGTTGGTGACCCAGTGGGACGACGGTCGACACAAAGGCGGCGACGCGGGGCGGTTGGCGACGTCGGCGCCCTCGACCGTCGCCGAGATGCTCTACGACCTCGACGCCGCCCCCGGTATGCGGGTGTTGGAGATCGGGACCGGGACCGGGACCGGGTACGGCGCCGCGCTGCCGGCCGCGCACGGCTGCGACGTCGTCTCCGTCGACATCGACCCCGAAGTCGCGGAACGGGCCCGGGCGAATCCGGCGCGGGCCGGGTACGGCGACGCCGTCCGGATCGTCACCGGCGACGGCGTCCTCGGAGACCCCGACGCGGGCGCCTACGACCGAGTCCAGGTCACCGCCGGCGTGCGCCACATCCCCGCGGCGTGGATCGAGCAGGCGAGGCCGGGCACGGTGATCGTCATGCCCTGGGGCACCGACCACACCACCGGGGACTGCGCGCTGCGCCTGGTCGTCGACGCGAACGGGCAGTGCGCGAGTGGGCCGTTCACGATGGCCGCCCCTCGCAGAAGGCCGAGGCGGAACTCGAAGCCGCGAGAAGCGCGAACCGGGAACCGACCCGGGCACTCGATCACGCACGATCACGGCCGGGGACTGTCGATGTCACGGATGGGGCGGCTGCGCGGTCATGTGAGTGTGCGTCATCGGTCGGGCGGCACAAGGCCGTTGGGGTGTGATCCGCGACCGGGGCACCGAAGTCCCGGCCCGTGACAGGTGACGCACAACAGGGTGCCCCGTTCCCCGGGGCACCTCCCGGGGCGGCCTCCGGGGTTCACCCCCTGCCGTCACGTACCGACGCCGATACGGACAACGGAGCAACAGCGGTGAAAAGAAGAATCCGAACGAGCAGATTCGTGGCGCTCGCCCTGTCACTGTGCACCGCCATGGTGATGATGACGGTCACCGTCCCGCCGGCATCCGCGGACGTCCGACCCGGCCGAGTGACGTGGGTTTATCATTCGTTGCCCGGCGTCGGAATCGGCCAGGGCAGGGAAGACTACTGGGCTTTCATCACCCGACTTCGCAATACCGTCGGGCATAATCTTCTCGGGGATGTCCTGGTGACACAGGAATATGTAGGGGGGGTGGTCGGGATCCAAATCGAGGACGCCTTCCATCAAACCCTGGGCAGGCTCTTCATGAACCCGCACTCCGGCTACCTCGCCGGATTCGACACCCGGGCCGGCGTCATCTTCTACTTCCAGGACGCGCACCCGGAAGTAATCCAGGAGATCGAACGGTACGCCGCCGACAACGGCAGGCAGGCCAGAGCGCTTCGAATGAACGGCTCCTACACCTCCTGGGAGGCGACGCTGAACGCCTCCCACTGGTCCCTTCCCTATCAGATGGGGGTGGAAGACTTCCGGCGCTCCGCACGTACCCTCTACGACGTGCCCGCGGACCCCACCGCCTGGAATCGAAACATCGCGGAAAGCATGCTCTTCCTGGCTGCAGCCTATGAACTGGGCGCGCGCTTCACCGCCTACCGCAATCGCGTCGGGGAGGCAATGAACCATGAAGAAAGATCTGTTCAGGTTTATCTCGACGCGTTGCGCCATTACCGTTCCCATCAGTCGATCGGCCTCCGGAATTTGTATCAGCAGTACACAGAAAGACTTCCGATCAACCCCAATACACCTCTCGCCGAACCGTTCGACTTGACCCCCACCGAGAGGATGAGGACTTTGGGGGACATTCAAAGGGTCTACAGGATGGTGATCAGTAAGCAGCAGCCGCGATAAACCCGCCCCGCGTCCCGAGTGTTCCGGCTGGTCGCTCACCCCGTGTTCGGCCGGCCGGGGCACGCGCACCGGTGTCCTGAATCGGGATTTCGCCACGTAATCGTTCCGGACCCGGCATCACCCTCGACCGGAACCGTGGACGACACCACGCTGCACAGGTCGACCCGACGGGGCCGGTCGGAGACCGGTCCCGCCCCGGCACGCGGTGTCCGGTGAGCGCGAAGAAGCCCGAGAGCGTCCCCTGCCCCTTTACTGCGCCGAATCCGCCCGCAACCGGGCGGCGTTCAGAGCCGACGGCCCCCGGCCCAAACGGCTGGAGGCTTCGACTTCGACCGCAACCCCAACGTGCTGCCCGAGACGGTCGGTGACCTCAAAAGCACCTCCTGGGTACGTGACGACCGCCCCCTGGTGCTGATTGGTGACTCCGGCACCGCCGAATCGCATCTCCTGATCGGAGTCGGTACGGCGATCGCGGAGGCTGGTCTGTCGGTCCGTTACACCACTACTTCGGCGCTGGTGAACGAACTCGCCGAGGCTGACGCAGCCCGCCCTCTTTCCTCGGTGATCGGCGCTACAGCAAGGTCGATCTCCTCTGCCCGGACGAGTTCGGATATCTGAATCTGGACAAGAAGGGCGCCCGGTTGCTGTTCCAGATTTTCCCCGAGCGTGAGGAACGCAAGGCGACCGCGGAGGCCACGAACTCGCCGTTCGCCGAATGGGACAGGATCTTCGCCGACCCGAGGCTCTGCGCGGCCATCGCCGACCGGATCACTTTCCGCTGCACGCTGATCCAGACCGGCACCGAATCCTACCGTTACCAGGCTACCGAGGCCGAAAGCCGGGCGAAGCCGATGCCGTGACCGACGTCCTCACCTCAACGCCCAACGCGCCGGCATGGTCGACCTCCGGGATTAATCGCGGTGCGGGGTGCTGGCCATGCTGGTTAGGTTGGCGGGCATGATCGATCCGATGTCTGTATTCCGAACGTTGCTGGATGTCGGCCGCGACGGCGGCGGGTGGGAACCCGTCACGGAAGGCGAGTCTGAGGCCAGTGTCTTTCGTTCTCATGATGGGTCGCGATACGCCAAGTGCGTCGCTGCCGACCACGTGGCCTCATTGGAGGCGGAGCGGGACCGTGTCGTCTGGCTCAGCACGCAGGGTGTGCCTGGTCCACGCGTACTCGACTGGCGCGTCAGCGCCAATGGTGCCGCCTTGTTGACAAGCACGGTCGCAGGAGTCCCCGCCGATCGTGTTTCGGCTTCGATGCTCCAGGCGGCCTGGAAGCCGATCGCTGATGCCGTGCGTCGGTTGCACGATCTTCCTCCGCAGCAGTGCCCATTCACTCGCGGCCTTGCTCAGATGTTCGCCACTGCGCGCGACGTCGTCGCGCGAGGTGCGGTCAACCCGGATTTCCTCCCGCAAGATCAGCAGCAAACGTCTCCCGACGAGCTGCTCGCGCGACTTGCCCCGCAAGTTGAATGCCGTCTCGCGCAGGAAGCCGCAGAAATTGTGGTCTGCCACGGGGATCTATGCCTGCCCAATATCATCCTCGACCCGGAAAGCATGACCGTGGCGGGCTTCATCGATCTCGGCCGCCTCGGACGGGCCGACCCCTACGCCGACATCGCCCTTCTTCTCGCCACTGCCCGCGAAATGTGGACCGACGACCAACAGTCGAACTCAGCGGACGAGACGTTCGCCAACCGCTACGACATCGTCCTCGATCGTGGCCGAGAGGACTTCTATCTGCACCTCGATCCCCTCACCTGGGGATAAGCCGTTGACCGATGCCGCCGAATGGCGACGACGCGGATGACGACCACCAGGTTCCCTGCCGCTCGGAGGGCGCCACATTGCGACAGGCGCAGCCGGGCCCTTCTGCACCGCGCCTGTCAGGGAGACGGGACAAAAGGGCCCGGGACGACCAAAGATATCGGTTCACACCCGCATCTTTACCGCGGACACTCCGCCCCGCCCTCAGCACATCCGGATGTCACCCGATAGCGGGGCCCACCGCGGTGCGGGCCGAGGCGCCCGCCCTGCGCTCGCTGCGCCGGCTCCTGGACGTGCTCGCGGCGGGACCGGCGTAGCGAGGCGGGGCCGGGTCAGGGGCCGTGTCGGATGCGGTCCGGGTCCGCGTCGAGGACGGCGAGGTCCGGGTGGTCCCGCAGTCGCTGCTCGCGCGCCCGGTCCCCGAGGTCGGCCTCGTGCGCGGCCCGCACGGCGACCGGGGCGACCAGACGTAGACCGCCGGCGCCCGAGCCGGTGTTACCCGAGGCCCTGTCGACGGGTAACGAATCCGTTGCCCGCGCAGGTCGGCGGTGGGTCCAGGCGTTACCCGAGCAGCAGAACGGGGCCGGGCGTCGCGGCGTCCTCGCAGGGCCGTCTCGAACGCGGCGTCGGGGTCGTCGCGGGTGCGGGGGTTGCAGCGGGGCGGGTCGGCGATCGCGTACGGCCAGGCGATGGTGTCGTCCTCGTGACGGTCGAAGAGGGCGGTGGCGCGGGAGTTCAGGTCCACAGCGGCAGTGGTCACGGCTGGGTCTTCCGTTCGCGTGAGGGTCCGACGGGTGGGCCCGAGGCAGAGGTCACTCGAACGGGGGACCCGTGAACCGTCGACCCGCGGGCAGGCACATCCCGAGGCGCGGTTCCGGGTCCTCGGGGAAGGAAGGCTCGGAACCGCGCCCATCCGTGACGCCGACGCCCGGTGAACGAGGACCGGGGACAGCGGATGCGGGCATTGCGACGATCGGGTCGCCACGCACCCGTTTCCGGGCCGGTGGCGGGGCGATGGGTACATGTACCGCGCGGAGCGGGTCCACTGGCCGATCGTGGTCGACCGGGTCCGAAGGATCGTCGCCGATTACAACGCACGTGACGTTGAGGCAGCTCTGGTATCGGGCGATCTCCGAGGGGTTGGTGCCGAACACGCCGTCGATGTACCGCCGGCTGTCCTCCCGCCTTGCGCAGGCCCGGCGCGAGGGGCGCTTCCCCGACCTGGTCGACACCCTGCGCGAGGTCCACCTCCCACCGGCCTGGACCGACGACGCGGCGTTCCTGGAGCAGGCGCCGGACCGGTTCCGGCCGGACCGCGCTCGCGGCCGGGAGGTCGCGGTGTACGTCGCGGCGAAGAAGCCTGCCGGTTGTCGCGGTCTACGGCCATGCCCGCACACCGCCTGTGCGGTAACAAGTCCCGGCCGTCGCGCCGTGGTTCCAGCACCTGATCCGGACGATGCCGGCGCAGGGAGCCCACCTCGTAGGCTGTTTCGTTTGCCCCGCGCACCCGCGCACCCGCGCACCCGCGCAGCGCGCACCGTGCGCCGCCATCCCGATGGACGCCCGTACTTGGCTTCGGCAGAGGCGGGCGATTTTCGTTGCCCGTCCCTGGTGAGCGGAGCAGGTGACTCGGCCCCACTCAGCCGTGGTTGCTCGCCTCGACGCTCGCGCGCAGTCGGCTGAGCGCGTCCGCGTACTCCGCGGGCGAGGCGGAACGGAAGGTGACGGGTCGTGTTCCGCCGTCGGCTTGCGCGAACTCGACGGTCAGGGTGCCGGCGGCGATGCGACCCGCCCTGAGGTGTTGGTCCTCCACCTCGAAGACGATCGCGTCTCCATTCGTGCGTCCGCCCAGCGGGTAGTCCTTGGTGACGACGCTCGCGTTCGGGGCGGTTCCGACCACGTAGGACTCCAGGCCGGTTCCCGAGATGGCTCCGGGGACGGTCGTCTGCCACTGGAGGTACGCGACGGTGTCCGGTGCCGTGAACAGATAGCCGGACGTCGCCGCGATCACCGGCGTGCGCGATGCGGATGGCGCGGTCGTCGATTTGGAATCGTCGGAGGAACAAGCGGCCGACAGGCCCACGACCAGTACCAGGACGACACGAGCGCAACGAAGCATACGGACAGCATCGACCGACCGGCCGGACCCGGCTACTGCACACATCCGAACGGGTGCCCGGGGTCACGGAGGTCGAGCGGAGGCTTCGGGCAAGACCTGGAGGGCCCTCCTCGGGCGTGTTCGAGGGAACACTCGGGTGCGACCGAGGAAGCGTGACCCGGGAAACGTGACCGAGGAAGCGTGGCTATGACGGCCACCCGCTTGCGACCGTCATAGCCAGAAGCGCGACCCACGAAAACCGTGTGCCGTGTGCGGTCGTGCAGGGAAAGAACCGCCCCCATGGCGGATATGCGAGCGTTCCGGGACACCCGCCGGGGATCAGGACGCAGGTGAACTCGCGCAGCATCGCGTCCGGGCCGGCGGCGCCGCCGAGGACGTCCACACGCACGATGCCGTCGGCAACGACGTCGGGCAGCCGGTGTCCTCCGGTTCCGCGACGCGGAAGACGGCCCGGCCAGCGCGGGCGCCAAGGAAGACGTGGCGACGTGTGCCGGCCCGGGCCACGGCGACCGGTGAACAGTCGAAGCCGTCCAGGCGCAGGGCGAGGGCGCGGGCGAGCCACAGGCCGATGCCGCCGGTGCCGCAGCCGGCGTCCGTCAGGAGCCGGCCCGGGCGCATCCGCAGGCGCGCGGCCGTCGGCCCGAGCAGGGGCATGTCGCACGAGCCGGAGGCGGCGACGTCGGTCGGGTGGTCCTCCCCCATCGCCCGCGCGTACAGGCGGGTGACCAGATCGGTGCGGGCCCGGGCGGCGTGGAAGGCGTCGTACCGGGCGCGTAGCCGGTTGCCGGGGAGGGTGCGGCCGTGGTGGGGGCGTGATTCATCCGTGCGGGCCCTCGCCTTGGTCAGCCGTTTCGCGACCGTCGCGCAACGCTGCCGGGGAGCGCGTAAGAGGATGTCGCTGCCCTTGATCACCTTGGCGAACTCCGCGTCGAATTATTCCTTGCCCACCTTCTCCGCAAGCGTGGTCAGGTACTTCACCTGCGCGTCGGTGGCCGGCTCCGTCCTCGCCTTCGCAGCACGCTCGCTCCGCAGGGCGTAAATCCGCTCGTTCTCCGCCTTGCGGGCCTCCTCCGCCTCCGGACTGCGTCGTCCCGCCTCGGCGACCACCCCACCTTGCCGCGCACCCACCCACGCCGGCTACGCGGACCGCACCCGTTCCAGATGCGTCCGTACCCTCGCAGTAAGCGGGTGCCCCGGGCTCAACACCCGTTCGCAGTCGGCCAGGGCGCGTTCGAACATCGGGACCGCCCGCGCCAGATCACCCGCCGACTCGTACACGTACGCAAGGTTGCTGCGGACGGTCAGGGTGTCGGGGTGGTCGCCGCCCAGCACCCGCTCGCGGTCGGCCAGCGCGCGTTCATACAGCTCGATCGCCCGCCCCAGATCACCCGCCGACTCGTACACGTACGCAAGGTTGCTGCGGACGGTCAGGGTGTCGGGGTGGTCGCCGCCCAGCACCCGCTCGCAATCGGCCAGGGTGCGTTCGAACAACGGGACCGCCCGCACCAGATCACCCGCCGACTCGTACGCGCCCGCGAGGTTGTTGCGGACGGTCAGGGTGTCGGGGTGGTCGCCGCCCAGCACCCGCTCGCAATCGGCAAGGGTGCGTTCGAACAACGGGACCGCCCGCACCAGATCACCCGCCGACACGTACACGTACGCAAGGTTGCTGCGGGCGGTCAGGGTGTCGGGGTGGTCGTCGCCCAGCACCCGTTTGCGGTCGGCCAGCGCGCGTTCGTACAGCTCGATCGCCCGCGCCAGATCACCCGCCGACTCGTACACGTACGCAAGGTTGCTGCGGGCAGTCAGGGTGTCGGGGTGGTCGCCGCCCAGCACCCGTTCGCGATCGGCCAGGGTGCGTTCGTACAACGGGATCGCCCGCGCCAGATCACCCGCCGACTCGTACGCGCCCGCGAGGTTGTTGCGGACGGTCAGGGTGTCGGGGTGGTCGTCGCCGAGTATCCCCTCATGGGTGGTGTGGGCGCGTTCGAGGGCGGGGACGGCGAGGGCGAGTGCGCCGTGTTCCCAGCGGTAGGCGGCGGCGCGGGTGAGGACATGGGCGGTGTGGGGGGTGTCGTGGTCGGGTGTGTGGTGGCCGGTGAGGGCGTCGGCGTGGGGGAGCAGGGTGTGGCATCGGGCCCAGGTGTCGGGGTGTCGTACGTCGGTGGGGAAGGCGGCGGCGAGGAGGGTGGTGGCGCGGTCGCGGGCGTGGTCGATGTGTTCGGGCAGGCGGTGGGGGTCGGCCGGGTCCGGGGTGCGGGCGAGGTGTTGGACGAGGCGGTGGACGGACAGGGTGGTGTCCCGGTTGTCGGTGAGCATGCTGTACGCGACGAGTTCGCCGATCGCGGTGGCCACTTCGGGTGGTGTGGCCAGGGGGTCGAGGAGGTCGCGGGGGATGGCGTCGGGGGCGTACCAGGCCAGGATCCGCAGGATGTCCCCGGCCAGGGGGGTGTCGGCGAGGTGGTCCAGGGTCAGGCGCCATACCCGGGCCACCGCGCGTTCCGGCGTGCCTCGCTCGGCGGTGGCCAGTACCGTTCCCGGCCGGCGGGCGAGCATGTCCGGGTAGGCGGTGGGTGTGGTGCCGGTCCGCGCGCAGAACGCGGCGGCCTGTTCCACCGCCAGTGCGAGATGCCCCAGTTCCGCGCACACCGCTTCCGCGCCCCGGGTGTCTTGGGGTGTGTCGTGGGTGAGGATCCGGGTGAACAGGTCCAGCGACTCGGACGGTTGCAGGGTGTCCAGGCGCAGGGTGGTGGCGTCGCGGTGCCAGTCGGTGGCGCGGCGGGTGGTGATCAGTACCCGTCCTCCGGGGATCCGGTCGAGCAGGGGGCGGACGTGGGCGGGGTCCTCGACGTTGTCCAGGACCAGCAGCCATCCGTCGTGCTCGGCGAGCCATCGGATTGCCCGCGCGACCTGTGCGGGGGTGGGTAGTTCCGCGAGTCCGGGGTGCAGGGTGCGGGCCAGGGCGGCCAGGCCCGCATCGACGGCGGCGGCCCCGTCGGCGGAGCTGGTGGTGTCGGCGACGATCCACCATCGCACGCGTTCCGGGCGTCGCGCGGCCCAGCGGGCCGCCGGCGCCGACTTGCCGACGCCGCCCAGGCCGTGGATCGCGTGCACCACCACCTCGCCGGGAGCGGCGAACGCCTCGTCCAGCGCGGCCAGTTCGTGGTCGCGGCCGACGAACAGTCCTGTGCGGGGGATGTTGCCGACGCCCGGGCCGGGCGCGTCGGCCGGGATCGGGGCGTACGCCTGCGGGGGCAGCGCGCGCTCGGCGAACACCGCCACCGAGCCCACCACGTCCCGCCCGGCCGCGATCGACCCCTGCCCGGCGGACACCTCCCGGCCCGGTGCGGGCGGGGACGAAGCCGGGGCGGACGCCTTCGGGGTGGACGGTTTCGGAGCGCGTCGCCACCAGGGGTGTCGATCGTTCACGGGCCGCAGTGCGCGCTCGAGCCGTCGACGTCGCCGCCGGCCGCGATCGACCCGCCCCTCGCGTGAATCCCCCAAGTGCCCGCCGCAGCGCCCGGGGCGGCGGACGTGTTTGGCGCGGTGTCGTGGGCCCGGGTGTTCCCGACGTTCCCGCGGGCCGCGACCGACCCACCCTCTGCGCGCACACCTTCCGGGGCGGGGGGCAGGTTCGCCGTCCGCAGCTGCCACAGCGCGACGCCCAGAGCGGCGAGCCCGACCACCGCACCGACCGCCCCGGCGACCTGATCCAACCGCTCCAGGTCCGCCGCAGACACCCACACCACCAACCCGACCGCCACCCCGACGCCGACGCCGACCGGAGCCCACCAGGCCTTCGCCCACCCCGTCATCCGACCATCGTCCACCCCACACCGCGATCACGCCCCCGGAACCGATCGAATCGGCGAACACCCACGAAGGCGACCGTGCCGACCTGGCCACCACGCCGCCGTGCGTGCGCCGACGAGATCGGGATGAGGGCCCCGTACGCGGCCTCGGCCACCTCAGCCCCAACGCCTTCAAGGCACAAGAAACACACAAGACCGATACCGTGACACTCGCGGTATGAAAACCGGTGTCCATGATCCAGGGGCAACCTCAGTAGGGAACCGCGTGCAGCGGGTAGTAGAGGCGCTCGTCCGCCCAACACGTGATCACCGTGACGACGCCGCGGTCGATCTTCCCGACCTATCCCAGGTACTGAACCGCTCCGGGTTCGTTAGAGACTTGGGTGTGTGGCAATGACCTGCGGTTTTGGTTGTCTCTGGTAGTGCTTGGCTTCGTGTTCGGCGGGTG
>NZ_JBEXUX010000103.1:0-26344 GCF_040629175.1 Embleya sp. NPDC005971
CCCGCCGAAGCGGGGCCAACATCTGGTCGATCGCCGACCCGACGGTCAGCCACGATCCATCCCCGCTGGAGCGGGGCAGAACTCCCGAGGAGACCGCTTCAGGAGTCATCCCCGATTGCTCGGGGCCAAGCTGTTGAACGGACCTCTTCACGAGGCGTCCCCGCCGAAGCGGGGCCGACACGAATTACCGTAGCCCAGCATCCCGACATCCGTGCAACGAACGCGAGAAAGAGCCCCCGCCGCCGCCCACGAAGGGCAGCAGCAGGGGCTCAAGCACAGGTCAAACGGCTGGTCACACTCCAGTTCGGAGGTACTCCTTCACCCTGTCCTCCGGCTCCGGAGGCGGCCCCACCGGCGTCGCCGCCCATCGATACAAACCCTCGTAAGCCCGCGCCAACGCCCGCACCAGCGAACGCAGACTCCGAGCCTCCGCCCGCATCTCGTCTATCTCGGCCGACTGTTCCGCGCGGATCGCCCTGAACGCCTCCAGGTCCTGGCGCCTCTGCTCCGGCTCGGCCGTGATCCGAGCCGCGGCCTGCTGGGCCTCCGCCGTCGCAGCAGCGGCAGCCCTCGTCGCCCGCGCGGTGAACAGCCCACCCAGCGTCAGCGCAACCGCCCCCACCAGCGCGCCGACGACACCCCAGATCTCACCCACGACCGCTCCCAGGGTCTCTCACCGCACGATGGGGCACCGAGTGCTCAGGCACCGCGCTCGCCCACAAGATCACCCCGATATGGCTCGTCAGGTACCAGCCGGCCACCCACGCACCCCGCGCATAGTCCCCCGACACCGCCGACCACAGATACGCCGCAGCCCACAACGACGGTGGGACCAGGGCGGCCGAGAACCCGACCGCGTCACGGCCCACCGGCAGCAGCGACGACGCGAACGTCACCGACCCGGCGAGGACCCACACCCACGCCCAGCAGTGCAGTGGCGCCCGGTCCGTGAGCAACTCCAGACCCCGCGTCGACGTCGGAGGAGCGGCCAGGAACCCCGCGCCGAGGCAGATTTTGCCCGCGCCCAGGATCGCGAGGATCGAGCCGCGGCGGCCCAGGCGTCGCCGCAACCGGGCCACCGCGCGCCTCACCGAACGCCGACCTTCTGCGCGGCCCCGCTCGCACCGGTCGGCTTGTAGATGCCGAAGTGCACGCCCACCGCAACCAGGAACGTCCCGAGCCACGTGATCAGCGCCGTGCTCCACAGGAACCCGTCACCGGACGCCAGCATCTCGGAGACGAAGCCCGAGACCGCAGACAGGAACGCGAGCAACACAGCCTTCGTCGAGGCGCTCGTCGTGACCTTCGTGACCAGCCCCACCAACAAGGGCAGGCCCACGCCCACGAGCAGCGACCAGAGCTGTACGCGCACCGGGTCGCCCGTCTCGGCGACTGCCTGAAGCATCGTCGGCGTCATCACTTGCCCGCCTTCAGTGTCGCGAGGATCGCGTCGAGCTTCGCGTCGAGCGCGTCCACCCGGGCCCGGGTCTCGCCGATCATCCCGTACACGTCCGGCGGCGCCGGCCGCCCCGCCTTCTTCGCGGCCTCGACGTCGCCCGCGTACTTGTAGCCCAGCTCCGTCGTCGGATCCGCCGCGCGCTGCAGCAGCGCCCACGCGTCCGGGCCCTCGCCGTGCTCCTGGTAGCCCCAGCCCTGATACGGGACCAGGGCGTCATGCAGCTCCGCGAGCTGCTGTGCCTGTGCAGGCGTCATGTCGTCGTCCTCCATCATTGTGAACTCGGGCCACGAGCCCGGATCTTGGTGGTCGTTCTCCGGCACCTGGCTGTGGCCGTACCAGCCGGCCTGGCGCTCCCAGACGGACTCGGAGCGGTTCGCCGCGAAGCTCATCGGCCGCCCCATCGGCCACACGTCGGGCACACCCCACGAGCGCACCCACGCATTCAGCTCCGCCCAGCCCTTGCACGGGGTATCGACCAGCCGCGCATACACCCGGCCGCTCCAGCGGCAGTACGGAAAAAAGACCGCCTCGATCTGGAGCACGACCTTCCCGGCCCGGTTCGTGCGCGTGCCGCCGGCCACGTCCACGACCGACTTCGAGCGCGAGTTCGCAGGGACGAGCTGCGTGAAGCGCCCCGTAAAGGGGTCCCAGATGATGTGCGGTGCGGCCTTCATGCCCGCCGGGTTCCGGCCGAAGTACTGCACGAGGGTTTCGTAGCTGATCAGATCGGCAGGGTTGGCGGCCGTTGCGTTGCGGTCCCATGTGATGTGGGCGAGGGCCTTCGCCGGCCCGCCGTCGGTCGGGCTGTGGTCACCGATGTCGAGCCGGGTCGCGCCCGGCATCCACAGATCGGGCATGTCTCCTCCCGGAGGGTTGAACCACTGGCCGTAGTCGGCCTGGTGGGCGTCGTCGATGTCGATCTGATACGCGCCGAGACGCGTCTGCGGGATGCGTTGCCACAGGTGATTGCCGGGCACCTGGTAGTCGTCCGACCAGGCCCCGGTCTGCCAGAACCAAGCCGCGGCGCCGGCGCGCTGGGCCCACTCGACCGTCAACCTGCCGCCGTAGACCCCGATGTTCTGCCGATCGAAGACGCTCGCGATGCCCCGGAAGTACTCGGCGAGGACGGCGAAATCGGCTGCCTTGCGCACGTCGAAGTCGACCGCGAAGTACACCGGCCGACCATCCGGCCTCCCGAGCGCGGTCGCCTGCGTCGCCGCCCGCAGCGCGTCCCGACGGCCCCGGTCGTAGCCCCCGCGCCACGCCGTCGTGCGGTCCGCCTCGCCGCCCTCCCATACCGCGACGACACCCAAGCCGGCCGCCCGACAGGCCGCAACCTGCGCCGTCGTCCACGCCTTCGCCTTGTGGCCGAGCGAACTGTCGAGGTCGGTCAGGTAGCGGACGACGAAGCTGTGCCCCGCCTTGGCGACCACCGCCGGGGGAACGTTGGTAAACGAATCGATACCGGTGGGCATTGCACACCTCCCGTGTCGCGGTGGGACGATCGAGTCATGAGCGACGAACTCCCCGCCTGGAACAGCGGAGGCAGCAGCGAGGGCGTCGAGCGAGAGCCGATGGCCCAACTCCCCGGCGAGATGCCCGTAAGCAACGACTCAGGTCTGGGCGCCCCAGGTGGTGAGCCCGCGGACCCCGATGGACCCTGAGCCCGCCGTGCGCCGAGCCTGGATCTGCAAGATGCCCCAGCCGCCCGGGACGATCGGGGCCGTGCCCGCGATCTCGTACTGCGCGTAGGTGCCCACCGCGATCGTCTGCGTCGCCCCGACCTGCGTCGCCCCCGACATGACGCGGACCTCGCCGCCCGTCGTGCCGTCCGAGCAGCGCACCCGCATGACGACCCGCACCTTCGGATGCTGCTGGTAGAGCTGCTGCTCGACCACCGCAGTGAACGAGCCGGACGTCGTGGTGCTCACCGGCACCTCCGTACCCGTGATGTCGTACCAGCCCGCCGCCGGAATCCACGGCCGGGCCAGACCACCCCCGACGATGTCGTCCGCGACGACGATCCGCCCCGTCCGATCCCACAGCGACACGCCCTGCCGGTCGTCACCGCCCACCGTCGGGTCGGCGTAGATCGCCAACGCCAGGGTGCCGTCCTCGCGCCGAAGCCACACACCCTGCTGCGTCGACCCGTTCGTGTGGTTCAGCTCGGCGCCGAGCGCGCCCACGTACACCGTCTGCGTCCCGGCCGGCGTCTGCACCGCGAGGTACCCACCCGAGTCGATCGTCAGCCCGCCCGCACCGATCGACGCCCGCTCCAGACGGCGCGCCGCGCGGAGTTCGGTGATCGCCCGCCGGATCGCGGCCAGTTCCCGCATGATCCACCCGGGACCGTTGGGCAGCATGTCTCCCGCTGTGGGCATCAGCCCTCCTCCACCAGGATCGGCGTGACGACGTCCGCGGCCGGATCCCAGTCCCAACCCCACGCGCGGGCCACGACATCGACCCCGTCGGGATGCCCGTCCGAGTGGCCGGCCTGGACCTGCAGGCGGATCGTGTGCCCGAGGTCCCACGCCTGCCCGAGCTGCGGCCCTGCCGACGCGCGGGCCTGCACCGTCCACACGCTGGAGCCGGTGGCCATCAACGCCAGCGCCGCGCGGGCGTGGTCGTCGACCGTCACCTGCTGGGAGATCGACGTGGACGGTGTCCACCGGTAGTCGTATCGGGGCCAGCCGGCCGCGAGGAGGTCGGCCGCGATCATGTCGTCCGAGACGGTGCGGCTCGAACCCTCGCCGTCGCCCGCCGCCCGGGTCACTGTCGCGCCCTTGCCCTGCTCGTAGGACTCGCTCTGCTCGTAGGTGATCACGCAGCCCGGCAGGTCGAACACGGCTGCGGGTACGGCCGGTTGCACGCCGATCCGGGGGCGAACGCGCGCCACCAACTCGATCGAGGTCTGCGACCCGTCCCGCCACCGCGGGGCGATCTCCCACTCCGGCCCGTCCTGCACGCCCATCAGATCCACCAGCGCGGACAGCACGGTGCGGTCCTCGCTGTCCGCGTAGGTGCGGTCCCGCAGCGCACCCGTCGCGGGGGCGTCGACCGTCAGGCCGATCCCGTCGATCGCCACATCACCGAGCAGCCCCGCGGCGATCACCGACGCCTCGTTGACCTGGGTCCAGGTGTGATCCCGGGCGTACCGCCGGTCCAGGTACGCCTCCGGTGTCGCCAGCCCCAGGTCGCAGGCGGGTGCGGAGCCGCGGCGCCGGGACAGGACGATGCCCGCCCACACCGGGGTCGTCGACACCGCCACCAGCATCGTGCGTCCCGGGAGCGTGCACTCCTGCCACCCGACCGGGGCACCCGCGATCGGCAGCGCCGCCGACAGGGAGGTGTGCGCACCCAGGCGCCGCGACAGTGCCCCCGACGGTGTCAGCGCCCGTAGCTCCTCGATGACCATGCCGGTCCGCAGGTCGCACGCCAGCCACTGCACGCTCACGGATGCATCCACGCCATCGACGCCGAGCAGGCAGGGCCCGAGAGGTTCGTCAGCGTCGACCCGGTGTTGTGGTAGAGCCCGACCTCGATGTAGTCGCCCGCGGACAGGCGGATGATGCGGGCGGTCTCGGTGGTGCCGGTGCCCGACGACGACGGCAGATACTGCGCCTGCCACTCCGGCCCCGGGCCCGAAGAGCCGTTCGTGCGCACGCGCAGGCGGCACTCCAGGGCTCCGGCCGGCCAGGGGAAGCCGGCGGTGACCAGCCACGCTCCCGCGACGGGCGCGTACAGGCGAGTCGACTGTCCGACCGTCCACATGCTGCTGTCGGTCATCGTGCTCGCCGAGGACCAGGACAGCCAGTCGTAGGCGGTGACGTTGGGGTTCAGGCTGAACGTGCCGGATTTTTCCACGGTCAGAACGTGGCGTTCGACGACGTCACGCCAGGCCGTGCCCGAGTATCGCTCGGTGGTGCCGGTGTCGATCCGGTAGACGGCCAGGCCCGCGTAGGGCCCGGAGATCGCGTCGCGTTCGGTCTGCGACGCCACGGGGAGGATCCCGCCGGACGCCACGGTGTACGGGCGCACGGACATGTCCACGCTCGGGGGCTGCCCCGATCCGGACGACGGCACGGTGATCACCGCGAGCGGCAGGTACGAGGTTCCGGCGGCCGGGGCAGGAGTCGCGGGTGTCGAGGAAGCGGTCCCCGCCAGGTACACCGGGGCGGTGTCCTTGGCGCCCGAGGTGTCCACGTCGGAGTCCCGCACCCGGATGTACACCAGGTCCTTGCGGCCCAGGGTCGCGTGCGCGGCCGTCAGCGACGTCGTCCAGTTCACGTCCTGCGCCCACCAGTAGGCGCCCTGCGTCGCCGCCGTCACCCCGTGGATCAGCGCGGCGCCCGGGGTCACCGTGATCGTGCCGGACAGCACCGACACCGCCAGGCCGCCACCCGGCCGCACACCCTGCCGGCCGGACAGCGCACTCGACGACGGCATGATCCCCAGCGCCTGCGCGCGCCGCATCTCCCCGGCATCCATCGCCACCGAGTTCAGCCACATCGGATCAGGCACGAGTCCTCCTCACATCCAGGCCGAGCGGTACGACACCGTCAGCAGTGCGCCCGCGTCGTAGGCGGCGGCTCGAAATTGCACGTCGGCCCACGAGAGCGCCGGGATCTCCGGCCAGTCCCCCGACACCAGTCCCCGACGCGAGACGGTCCCGCCGATCAGGACCGAGTGCGCGTCGGTGTCGATCACCAGCCACTCGCCCGCGGCCAGGGTGGCGTTGTAGGTGAGGGTGCGGATCCCGCCGCCCGAGTCCAGGACGACGACCTGCGGATGCTGCACCGGGCCGTCGATCCTCAGCGTCGGCCGCGACGCGATGGTTCCCGCGTTGCTGACCCGGACCGACCCCTGCACGACGGTCGCGCCGATCGTCCATGGCGGAGCAGCAGGCAGGGACAGGCCGCCCGACGTCGACGGCAGATGGGTGGTGAGCGGCCCCACCACCGCCCCGTACCGGCGCGGGTCCTGCGCGACGAGCGGCACCGACCACGACGCCGACGCCCCGAGGGTGGCCACCGCCACCGGGCCCGCCCGCCGCACCGCGCACGAACGGTCCAGCGACCCCGGCTCGACAACGCGCAGCGTCGTCGGTCCGAGGGACGCGGCGGCGTGCACGCGGTCCACGGCGGCGAGGAGTGTCGCCCGGTCGGGGGCGAGGATCTCCCCCTGCAGGGTGATGGTGCGCGGGGTGAGCCACGATCCGCCGCCCCAGCCGCCGTGGTCGGCAGTCCGCTGCTGCACGTCGAGGGTGACGCCCGGCGAGTCCCACCAGCCCTGGAGGTCGGTGACCAGCCAGTCGATCCCGCTGTCGTCCTCCACGTGCAGCGGCAGGCTGCCGAGGGAGATCGACTCGAACTCCCCGTGCAGGGTGGCCGGCATCAGCTCACCCCCGCCCCGGCGATACGGCGCTCCACGTGCGCGGCGATGGTCGAGCCGTCGTCCATCACCAGGTACACGCGGGTGCCGTCCGCGAGGCCGGACGCCCCGGCCGGAGCCGACCGGGCGGCGTTGCCCGCCTCGACACCCCGGCGCGCGAGCGTCAGCAACGCGCGGTTGACCTCGGCGGTGTACACCTGCTCGGCTTGGCCCGTGCCGTTGTAGGCCAAGGTCATGCCGGGCGCGAGCGGACCACCGGAGTCGTACAGGCGCGGCACGATGCCGCCGGACGCGTACCCGCCCGGCCGGTCGTAGGCCCGCGAGAGCGAACCGTACTGATCGAGCGCGTACTTCATCGACGCGTACACGTTGGCCAGCGGTGCGGTCGAGACACCGTAGAGCTGCGGCGGCGTGTCCTTGAATGCTCCGGCGTACCGCCTGTACGTCGGGCCGATGACCTGCATCAGGCCCACGGACGGGGTGCCCGCGTACCAGTTGCTGTCCCACCGGTTGACCACGTTCGGGTCGCCGCCCGACTCCTGGTTCATCCGCCGCAGCGTGGTCGCCAGGAGCGACGCCGGCTGCCCGACCATCGCGAGCGCCTGCTGCACGACCGGCGCCCACCGCAGCACACCGGCCCCGGCCACGTCCCCGCCCAGCAACTCGGGCGAGAGGTACCGGCGGATGTCCACCACGTTGGCCATCGGCGATGGGCCGACGACATCCCCAGGCTTGGGCGCGTCGTAGATCCAGCCGTCCCGTAGGAAGAAGCCAACGTGGGACGGGCTTTGCCCACCGAAGTGCTCGAAGACCAGGTCACCGGGCCGTGCCTTGGACTTGGGGATCGATTGCCCCTGCGTGACCTGATCGTAGGTCGTGCGCCCGAGCGGATAGTTGCCTGCGTTCTTGTAGGCGTACCGGGTCAGACCCGAGCAGTCGAAACCGGCTGGCGTCTCACCGCCCCACAGGTACGGGGTGCCCTCGAACTGGCGTGCATACGCGAGGATCGGCCCGGGGTTGCCGGGCATGACATCGCCGCCGCCGAAATGGGTCGTCGCGTAGATCTCGTCGTCGCCGCGCAACTTGTCGATCAGCGAGTCGATGCCCTTGGTCGGCACCGCGCGCGCGAGCTTCGACCAGGGACCATCCCCCGGGAGCTGGTTGATCAGGGCCTTGACCGGCTGGAACCCCAGCTCGGCGGCGGCGGCCATGCCTCCGCGCACCAGGTCGCCCAGGCTCTTGATCACATCGCCCGGCGACGGGATGGAGCTGATGTCGCTCTTGATGCTGTCGACGATGCCGCCCCACGAGAACGCCCCGCCGAACCGCATGCCGGACAGCCACTGGGCGGCCCCGGCCACGCCCCGGTTGCGCGCCACGGCGTTGCCCGTGTGCACCCACTCCGAGCCGAGCGCCCGGGTCAACTCCGGGCGGAGGATGGCCTCCCCGCCGCCGACGGCGATCATCGTGGTGTCGACGCCCGGGGTGTAGCCGGGCACCACGCCACCCGTCGCGTAGGCGACATCGGGCAGATGAGGCAGGCTGACGACGTCCGCGACCTTGTCCCAGACCTTCTTGATCCCGCCGGTGTAGACGCGGTCGATCACGAAGCGGATCGGCGCCTCGGCGACCGCCTTCACGCCGTCCCAGGTCTTCTCGATCGCGGACTTCGTTGACTCGAACGCACGTTCTATCCCGCTCAGTACGCTCGAAACCGCGCTGCCGATCTTGTCGAACGCCGGCTTGATCGCCTTGTCGTGCAGCCAGGTCGCCCAGCCGCCCAGGCCCTCGAAGGCATCCGACATGAAGCCGACCGCAGGCTTGATCATCCAGTCATAGGTCCAGCGGATCAGCAGGCCGATCGCGTCGAACTGAGGCTTGATCCACTCCCGGTACAGCGACGCCGCCCGATCGCCGATCCACGCGAAACCGTCCGCGATCCAGCCGACCACCGGGCCCAGGGCGTTGTCCCACAGCCACAGTGCGGCCGTAGCGATCGCCTCGAACTGAGGCTTGATCCCGTGCTCCCACAGCCAGATCGCCCCTGCGGAGAGCGCCATCCACGCCAGCAGCAACGGCGTGATCAGGACCGTCAGGACGATCGCCGCGAGGATGCGGGCCGCCGTCGAGATCCCCTCGAACGCGGGCTGGATCCCGTTGCGCCACAGCCACATCGCCCCGGCCGCGACGGCGTCGAAGACGGGCTTCAGGACCTTCTCCCAGACCCACTTCAGGCCCGCCTCGATCTCGTCCCAGTAGATGACGACCAGGGCGATCGCCGCGATGATCGCCGCCACGAGCAGCACGAACGGGTTGGCCATGGACGCCGCGTTGATCGCCGCGATCGAGATGCTGACGGCACGGAACGCGATGGCCGCGAGGAACAGGCCCTGGACCAGGGCCGGCGCCTCGCGCGCGATCCAACTGATCGTGTCCGCGAACACGGTGAGCACCGTCAGCAGGGGGCCACGGAACGGAGCCAGCGCATGCGAGACATCCGCGAACGCGTGCGCGATCGACGAGAACGCGGCCCCCAGTTGGGGCGCGTTCTTCGCGGCATCGTCGAGGAACCGTTCGAACGCGGGCGAACCCCGCAGGTTCACACCCCAGTTCGCGAACCTCCCCGTGATCCGCTGCATCCGCTCGGAGATCGAATCCATGTGCGGCAGGAATGCGCCGATGATTCCGGCGATGCCCTTGAACACATTTCCGAAGGCCACGCCGGTACCGACCATCGCCGCGGGCATCGCGACGACGAGGTCGTGCTTGAACTGGATCCACCAGGGCGACTGGAACGAGCGGCCGGCCCGGTCCATCAGCTTGCCCATGCCGTCGGCCGCGGCCAGGACGATCGGGGTCAGGGACGGGAGGGAGCGGATCAGCCCGTTGATGAACCGCGTGAACAGCGGCATCACGGTCGGGCTCAAAGAGTCCGACCACTGCTTGAACGCGTCCTTCAACCGCAAGACGGCGTCGAAAGTCGCGCGCGTCGCCGGGTTCATGTCCGAGAGGGCGCGCTTGTACTTGTCCGCAGCCGTAGCTGCGGCGTTCATCCCGCTCGCACCCGACTCCGCCGCTGCTGCAGCGGAGAGCTGAGCCGACCGGATCCCGCGCTGAGCCGATGCGATCTGATCGGCCGACTGCACCGCGACATCGGCGACATGCTGCTGCGCGTCGGCCACCTGCTGCTGGGCCTTCGCGATCGACTTCGCACTCTCGGCCTGAGCCTTGGCCGCGTCGACCTGGGCGGCCTTGACATCCCGACTGGCGTCGACCACTCCGAGCTGTGCCGCGGCCAGTCGCTTCTGGGCCTCGGTCACCAGGTCCGACCCGTCGACCCCGACCCGGTTCGCCTCCGTGGTCTGGGCCTTCAGGCGCTCGGTGTCCTTGGCCTGCTCCTTCAGGCGTTGCGTTGCCTCGTCGAAGTCGAGCTGGGCCTCGTCGCGTTCGCGCTGCGTCGCCTTCGAGCCCGGCGCCGACGCCTTGTCGAGCGCGGCCTTCGCGTCCTGGAGACGCAGCACCGCGCGCCGCTGGGAGATCTCCGACCCCGCAAGCTGGTCGTTGAGGTCCTGGAGCTGATCCGCAGCCTCTTTGCGTGCCCGCGTCAGATCCAACTGCGCGATACGCGCGTCCTCGTCGGCACTCGCGGCCTTGCGCTGAGCTTCGCTCACCCGGGCCAGTGCCTGCTGCTGCCGATCCGCCGCCTGGGCCTGAGCATCCGCGAGTCCCTGCTGCGCGTCCGACACCGCCCGCAGAGCCTGCGTCCGCTGGGTCGCCGCCTGCCGGTACGCCTGCGTCAGCGACTGCTGGGCGCCCTCCATCTGCAACGCCTGCTGAGCGGCCTGGACCGCCTCCTGCGCGCCGCTGCGGCCAGCCTTCTCGGAGGCGGTCGAGGCGGCATCCGTCGCGGCCTTCTGAGCCTGCAGCGCGGAGGCGATCTTCATGACCGCCGGTACTGCGACCAGAGCCAGCGCGCCGAACCCGACCGCTGCCGTCACCGTGGCCGCCGTCAGCGCGCCCAGCGCGGCGGCCGTCACCCCGATCGCCGGTGGCACGATCAGCGTCCCGAGGATCGCGACCAGCCCCAAGATGTTGGACATCGCCGAGCCGGTGCTGACCTCGATGTTGATCCGCTTGCGGTCGAGGATGTCCGCCTGGACCTGGACGGCACGCAGCTCGGTCCGGGCGCGCCTCGCGTCCACGCGCACGTCGATGTCGATGTTCTTGTCCCGCGCCAGCAGCGCGAGTTCGGCACGAATCCGATCGATCTGCGCCTGCGCGGCACCGGCGTCGATGTCGATGCCGATCCGTACATCACGGATCAGGTCGAGTTCGGCGCGCAGCCCCTGGATGCGAGCCCTGGCCGGATCGGTATTGCTGTCGATGTTGATGTTCGGCAGCGACTCCTGAGCCGCCTGAACCGCCGCGCGCAGCCTCGCTCCGAAGCTGCCGTCGACTTCGAGCTTGACCTCCCACGGCCGCAGCGTCGCCAGGCGGATCTGCTCGCGCATCCGCTCCAACTCGGCGATCGCCGCCGCAGTGTCGACCCGCACCTGGACGTTCGGCGAGATCGCGCCGATCCGGCGGAGCTGCTGCTCGATGTCCTCGGCCTCGGCACGCGCGGCCTCGGTGTCGATGTCGATGCCGATGCGCTTGTTCCGCAGGGACTCCAGGCGGACGCGAAGAGCCTGGAGATCCGCGTCCGCTTCGGAAGTGTTCGCCCCGACCTTGATGTCGGGGATCGCCCGCAACGCGGCCTCCAGGCGCGTCCGCATCTGCCGCCCGAACGCCCCGCCCGCGTCTCCGCCGGCTCGGCCCGCCTGGACCGTGGCGAGCTTGCCCTCGACCCGAATCGGCTCCGTGAGCGAGCCGCGGATGCCCTCGCGGATCCGGCGGCCGATCAGATCCCCGGCCTCGCGACCCACCCGGTCCGCGTCCGGCAGGATCTGCGCGGACAGCCGGGCGTAGATGTCCTTCGCGTTCGGTACGACGTCGACGCCGACCGAGCCGATGGGGATGAACGGGGGCATGGTCACCCCCATCAGCTATTCAGTTGCTACCGGTGCCGTCGATCCGGGCCTTCATCGCCGCGCGCCGAGCGGTCTTCTCGTCCGGCGTCTCGACCGCGCGACGGCGGCCACCGGCAGGCACGTGCCCAGGCCGGCGGATCGGCTTGATGTCGATCGCCTCGCCGCCGTTCGCGACGACCAGGACGTTCAGCACCTGGCCGAGGAGGTCGATGTTCGTGCAGAGCAGCATCTCGACCTGCGACCAACGCCCGTCCTCGGGGCGGGCGTCGCTGACCATCTCGGCGAGAACCTCATCCGGGATGCTCGCCCGGAGCGCGGTCTGCCACCGCGACTCCATCGGCAGTTGGTCTAGGAGGTCCCGCAGACGGCGCCATGTGAGGCCCCGGCCCGGCCGGCACAGATCCCGGATGTCTATTTGGTACGTCGCCTGGAGGTCGGCCTCGGCTTCTTTGCGGTGCGCTCGGAGGCGCGCCGCGAGGCCCTGGATTCCGGGACCGTGATCCCGTGGTGCGACTGCCAGTCCTCGACGATCTTCGCAAGGGCACGGCCGGGCAGGCGCTTCTGGCAGAACAGTTCGTACTGCTCCTCGCTCAGGAGCATCCGCACGAACGGCCGCATGTCGCCGCCGTTCGGATCACTCGCCGCCCTCGACTGGTCCTGCCAGTCGAAATCCTCCGGCGACAAGGTCGTGTAGAGCGTGCCGCCCATTACGAACGTGAACGGCTTCCCCTCTTCCTCCTCGGCCACTTCATGCAGCCACACGTCGATGTCGAGGATCTCGTCCTCGTCCTCGTCGCCACGATTGACGACCTTGCCTTCGATCGCGTCCATGCGCGGACCCTCCTGTGCTCGGCGCGGGCCTGGGTACAGCGGTGGGCGGGCCGGGTCCGCGCCTGGTCGACCCGCCCACCGGTCTCGTTACGGCAGCGAGGGAACGCCGCCAGGAGTGCCCGTGGTCACCACGACGGCCGGAGTCGTGCCGCCGGTCAGCGACGCGGCCGAGCCGGTCATCTGGTCCACGTTCGTCCCACCCAGCGAGCCGCCGAACGTCACGACAACCGGGGACCCCGGGTGCGGGCCGCCCGTCGCGGTGATGTCGCCTGCCTCGATGTTCGACAGCGCTTCGAGGGCGGTCTTCACCACGGTCGCGGTCGCGTTGTACGCAATTGCACCGGTCGTCTGGCTGCTGTACGTCAGCGTGTAGGTGCCGCCGGTCGGCGTGCCGGTGATCGTCACGGTCTGGACCTCGTTCGACCAGAACGCAGAGACGTCCGCACCGGCCAGATCGATCAGATTCGACACGGCCTTCTCCCCGTTGAGGCCGGGGAAGCCGGTGATGGTCAGCTCGTTTACCGTGTAGTCGTCCGTCGGCGAGTTCGACGAGCCGCGGCCCGTCACCTCGGCATTGGACATGTACCGCCACCACTTCTTGCTGTCGGTCTCCTCCGCGCAGAACAAGGCGGCATACCGGTGCTTGCTCGGCCGGTCGGGCAGGTCGTAGGAGATGACCCCGGCGACCGGTGCCAGATCGGCCAGGTCGACGTTCTCGTACAGCGCGAGCACGAGGGGGTTCAACGCCTCCTCGGCGGTGAACTTCATGGCCCTGCTGGCCTTGGTGATCTTGGATGCGATCGGGCCGACCGCGCCGGCCGCTTCCAAGTCCTTCCGCTCCTCGTCGGCGGACCACTCGCCGCCGGTCTTCGCCATCCATCCCAGGCACAGCCAGGGAGAGGTGAGAGGACTGAAGTCGGTCGGCTTCGGCGTGCCGACCGGTGCGATGAAGACGAGGAAATCGTCGGCCCCAAAGGCCAGATCCGCATTGCGGGTATCGGTCACTGCTATCACTCCATGGGTGACTGAGCCCCCGGCGCGGGAGGGCTGAGATAGGAAGGGGGTCAGTCAGCCGGTCGCGACCGGCCGGACGGCCAGCGCATACGTGGCCTGGGTCCTGCTCACGGCAGGGTCGTCATAGGGGAGCCACTGCGGCCCGACCGGGCACGCCACGTGCTGCACGCGCCCACCCGAGGCGGTCACCCCGGGCAGGTGATGCAGCATCAGGTCCTGGATCCGGATCGCGAGAGCCTGCGTGTCCGCGCGCTCGGCCGCGTAGGTGTACACGTACACCAGCGGGGCGTCCCGGAACTGCAACGTGGGGCCGCCCACACGCTCGACCTGCACCACCGGCAGGATCCGTTCCAGGTCGGCCGGCGTGTTGGTGACCACGCGGATCGGGTCGAGTCGCGCGGTGAGCCACCCGGTGAGCAGCAGCTCGACGTCCACCATCGGCCGCGTCCTCATGTGGCCGCCGCGATCGCGCAGGCCCGCAGGATCGTGTGTCGGGCTTTGATGTTCCTGTTGCCGAACTCGATGCCGAGCGCGTGCTCCGTCGAGTTGATCAGGCTGATCTGCGCACGGGGCTGCGACCCGTAACGCTGCGTGCGGGTGATCCAGTGCGACCGGTCGACCACCCGGAACGAGCGCTGATACAACGTCGGATGCGGGTCCTGAGGCGGCACGCCCACCGGGGCGATCGCCTCCGCGATCGGCTTGAGGTGAGTCTCGGTGATCGTCCGAATCCCCGCGATCATCTGCGGAGACGCCAGCAGTGCGGACACGCCGGTCGGATACAGCCTGAACGTTGCACCCATCAGCCGGTCACCGCCTTCAACTTGGCCTCGCAGTGGTGGAACCCGGCCGGCGTGAAGACGGGCGCCGGCAGGCCGTCCACCTCGAACGTGGTCGACTGCCAGGTGATTCGATCGCCCGCACCGATGCCGTCCGTGTTGCAGATCATCAGCCACACCCACGACACCATCCGGTTCGAGCCGATCCCGCTCAGTTGACCACTGGACCCCGAGCCGTCCTCCGAGGTGCTGAACTGCTGCACCCACGCCGGGATCGAGACGCCCGTCGACCAGGTCGGCTTGTCGTTGCCGAGTGGGTCACGGCCCATCGTCGGCGTCTGCCACAGCACGGTGTGCGGCAGCAGGTCCGGGCCGATCACCAGCACCTCCGAGGAGACGACCAGATCGGACCCTCGTCCGCGCAGATCACCGAATAGGCGGCGTCACCGTCGCCCATCGCGTCACCGAGCAGCGACTCGATCTCCCCGTCCGTCACGTACAGGCCACCTGACTCGCCCATCGTCTCCGAGTACTGGCCGATCGTCCGCTGCCGATACCCGCCGGGGTTCGTGATCGCCCGTCGCGCAACGACCACGGTCAGCGCCAAGGCCACCGCTGGATCCGGCGTGAACCCCCGGGGGAGCCGCGACCGGATCAGCGCGGACGCGTCGTCCAGCATGGCCTGCACCCTGACCGCGTCCGCACCCGTCGGAGTGCCACCCGACCGCGCCCCGTACTGCTCGACGGTCGCGAACGCGGTCACGATCAACCGACCTTCGAAGCGGCGTCGACCGCGGCGATGATGTCCTCACGGGACGCATCGTTCGCGACGGTCACACCCCTCGCGGACGCGTACTCCGCCCACGCGGACTTGCCCGACCCGGGTCCGGATCGCGGTGGCTCGACCGGACCCTCTTCCGACTCGCCCGCCGGCGGTGCCTGCGTGGCCGGGGAGTGGCCGTCGTCCGACCAGACCTTGGGGTTCTTGACGTGCGCCTCGGCCCACTCCGGCATCGGATCACCCGGAGAGAAGACCTGCGACTTGCCGTCGCCGTTGTCGACGTGCACGAACGCGGTGAACTGCTTGCCCATGTCAGTCTCCTCAGGCCACGTCGGCGACAAAGGTCTGGTCCGGGTTCGCCAGAACCGGTACCACGATCGCCGCGGCCTTGGTCCACAGCGCCGGCGACTCCTCGACGCGGTACACGCCGGACACGATCCCGGCCTCCTCGCCCGCACCCAGGCTGTAGCCGCCATCGAGGGCTTCGACCGTCGTGCCCCAGAACGTGCCGCCCAGCTCGGACGAGTCGCTCGGCAGGAACAGCACCTTGTCGTCCGGGATGAACCGGGTGGCGACGCCGCCGCTCTTGTACTTCGCGTCGTAGGTGCGGATCTCCGGCAAGCCGTAGACCGTCAGCGTCGCCGCGAGGTTCGCCTCTGACACGATGTCCGGCGCGCCGTTCACCGTCGCCACGAGGGCCCTGATCTCGGCGTTCCGCAGCAGGTAGGCAAGGACTCGTCGTGACGTCAGGATGATCCCGGGTTCGTCGCCGTTGGTGTCCACGTAGGTGTCCCGCCAGGACAGCATGTCCGTGACCGGCGTCGCCGACGCCACGGTGGACCACGGAATCGCGGCCGACACCGAGTGCGCGGCGGTTCGGCCGAAGTCGATCGTGGCCTGCACGCCGTTCTCGTTGATCACGACCTGGCCGGTGACGAGAGCGTCTGCCCGCGCCTTTTCGACACGGGTCGCGATCTCGCGCGTGATCTTCTCCGAGTCGGTCAACAGCCCGTTGGTGATCTCGTCGTTGGACGCGTGCCGCAGCCGCAGCCGGTCGTACTCGCCGAGCCGCATCTTGCGGGAGATCGGCGGGAGTTCGCCGGTCACGCGGGTGATGCCCTCGCGCCCGGAGATGGACGCCTCGGTGTCGTAGCTCCGGTACGGAGCCGCTTCCAGGAGGCTGCCGCCACCCTTGTTGAACCGGTAGATGAGGTCGTCGACCTGCACGCTCGGCAGGTACTGGGACAGCGTCAGTCGGTTGATCTCCAGGTCTCGCAGCGACTCGCGCGCGTACCCGGTGAGTTCCGACGGGGTGATGTATTCGGTGTTCAGGTACATGGTCGGTCACCCCTCTCAGAGGAACTGGATACGGCCGGCGACGTCGGTCATACCGGCCGCGTCCACGGGGAACGGGAGCTTGGCCGAGACGACCTTGCCGTGGTCGAGCAGCGCCGCCGGAATCATGGTGTTCGTCGAGTTCGACGTCGGCGCCGCCACCGCGCAGAACAGGAACCCGACCAGCGTCTCCAGGCCGCCGAGCGACGGCTCCGCGCCGCCCGCAGTGCCGGTGGCGATGACGACGGCGGGCGAGCTGCCGCCCGTCAGGCTCGCACCCGACGCGGTCATCGCGGCCACGTCCGTGTACGCGAGAGTCCCGCCGAACGTCACGGTCACCGCGGTGCCCGGCAACGGGCCGCCCGTGCAGGTCACATCACCGACACCGATGTTGCTCAGCGCCTCCAGGGCCGCCTGGACCACGGCCGCCGACGCGTTGTAGGCGATGGCCGCAGTGGTCTGGCCGCTCCAGGTCAGCGTGAAAGTTCCGCCCGTGGGCGCGCCCGTGATCGTCACGGTCTGCACTTCGCTGGTCTTGGGCGCATACGGCCCGTACAGGCCGGTCGCGGTGACCTTGCCGAGCGGAATCCCGCTCGGGAAGAAGCCGCTCGGGTAGTGCGTGCCGCTCGTGAACTTGCTGACGTCGAGCGTGATGCTCCGCGCCGCTTCCGTCCCGTGCTGGGACCCCAGCCAGGACTGATCGTCCTGCCCCCAGGTCTCGGTCCTCAGGCTGAGGTCCATGCCTTCTCCTATGTCTTAGGTCTTGTTGTGCCGCTCGGCGTACAGATCCCGCCCCGCGGCGACCGACCCCGTGGATCGGTCCTTGCTCGTACTCCGGGGGCCTTGGCCCGCCGTCACATGCCTGCGCTCGTCGGGCTGCTGGGCCACGGGCGCGAACTCGGACACGAGGGCGGCCACCTTGTCGGCGTCCACCTCGCCCCGGTCGTCCGTGAGCGCCGACAGGTCCATCAGCGCCAGGGCCGCCGTCGGCACGACCACGTGCGCCTCCGCCGCCGCTGCGGCAATCGCGTGCCGTCCGATCTGCGACCGGAACGACAACGCCGCCTCGGTTCGGCCGGCGACCTTCGCCTCGTCGAGTGCGCGCTCGTGATCCGACATCCCTTGACGCCGCACCTCGTCAAGCTCGGCCGTGACGGCCTGCAACTTGACGGCGGCGGCGGCGTTCTGCCGCGCGCGCGCTTCGTGCTTCTTGGCGAGAGCAGCCCACTTCTTGCTGTCGTCACCCCAGTCCGCCGCGTCGCTCTCCGGGGTCTCCGTGTCGGAATCCCCGCCCGCGTCGCCGTCGCCCTGATCCTGGCCGTCCGTGTCGGACTGTCCCTCGCCCTCCCCGGACCCACCCGCGATCGGGTAGACCGGTCGGCCGTTGACGTAGCCGAGCACCTCGCCCGGGGCGTGCGTCAGCCGCGTGATGCGCTGCATGTGTTTCTCCCGTGTCGGGTGTGCCGCGCCCGTGTCGGGCACGGAAGTCTCAGGGGGCGGTCGTGCCGCCGTTGAGGTCGTCGGGGCCGGTGAAGGTCTGGCCCCGGCGGGACAGGACCGGGCCGATCTCCCCGTGTTCGTTGGTGACGATCAACTGCCGGTAGTCCGGCGTCCGGCCGCCGCGGTCGGCCTGCAGTCCCGCTTCCTCGACCGCCCGGTGGACCCGCTCCAGCAGCACCGGATCGATGATCTGACCCGGATCCCGAGTACCGGGGATCGGCTCGACGATGCAGTGACACTGCGGATGGATCGCGGCCAGATCCTGGCGCCGGTAGCGCTGGGTCGAAGCAACCAAGCAGAGCAGGCAGTTGCGGGGCCCTGTCGGGACACGCTTCCAGCCCGCCGCACCCGACTGGCCACCCATGGCCATCTGCGACGCGCGCATCCGGGCCATCTGCAAGTCGGTGTCGGCAAGCACCGCGGCCCGCATCGCCGCCTCGGACAGCGCCCGGTCGAACGGCTTGCCCTTTCCGAGGCCCGTCCACAACTGCACGTAGGGCCGCTCGTAGACGTCCCGTGTCGGCACGCCCCGCAGATCCTCCGGCAACTCGATGCCCACCGGATCCACAACCCGGCCGGTCTGCTCGGCCAGCGACGCCGCGATGTACCGGTCGGTGAGCGCGGCCATGTACTGCTGCGAACCGATGATCGTCGGCGCCACCGTCGATGCGAACCAAGCCGCGTCCGGGCGATTCCACGCCGCGCGCAGCATGAACGCCCGCCCGATGTAACCCAGCAGGCCCGCACGAAGATGCGCCGACGCCGCGATGTACGCGGCAGCCGCAGTCACCGTGACGGCCCGAGGGGGCGCCGGCGTTGTCACGCGCCGTCCAGACTGAAGTCGGGCAACGCGAGCTGCTGCGGAGGAGCCGGCTGGCGCGCGGCCTGCTCGGCTCCGGCCTTCAGCATCGTCTCACCTGCGGCTGCCGCCACGATCCGCTTGGTCCGCTGCGGAGACTCGCCCATGTTCTCGGCGAGGATCTCCAGCGGGTAGCCGATCGACGAAAGCTTGGTCGCCGAGTCCGCCAGGACCGCAGGGTTGAGCGACCGCGGGTCCTGCCACCGAATCTCGTGGCTGGTGAAATCCCTCGGCTCACCCGCAACGACCGCACACAGCCCGAGCATGTCCTCCAACTGCTCGCCGAAGTGCGTCTGGTGCTCGCCGACTTTCGCCAGGTGCAGGCCGTCGAGCACGACGACAGTGTCCGTCGCGATGTTCACCAACTCGTTGACGACCGAGTACGTCGGCGTGTTCGTCTGCACCAGGAGATCCCGGATGTCGACGTCGTGGCATTTCAGATAGCCCATGAGGTCGGTCTGCGAGAACTCGCCGAACTTTGCATCCGGGCTCTCCGACACCCACAACGAAGCCGGGTCCGGAGTGAACGGATTCCCGTCCGGGACCTTCTTCGGCACCATCACCGGCAGGCCGGTCTCGGGGTCCGCGCCCGGGACCATCTCGATCCGCGTGGCGAACTTGTGGCCCGACAGGGTCCGCTGCCGAAACGCCGAATACCGGCCTGCGGTCATGCGATTCAGGACGCCGAGATTGATGCGGTTCTGGGCCGGACGCCCCGCCCAGAACTCCGGCTCCGGATCCTCGCCCAACTCCGGCCGGCATTGAAACGCCACGAATGCGGGCCGACCGAAGTCGTGTGCGATGAACTCGCCGGTCTCCCACGTCTTTGCAGAGATGGAGAACCGCCGCCCGGCCTGCTGCCGCCGGTACTCGGTGCGGCCGTCCTTCAACGAGACGGTCGCGCGCGCTTCCCTCGCGACGTCGTCGTACCACACCTTCAAGGCGGCGATGACCTCACCGGTGGCAGGGTCCGTCTCCACGATGCAGTCGCGTGGATGCTCCACCGTGATCAGCGGCTCGCCCGGCCGATCCGGATGCTCACCCACCTGCAGGTACGCCTCGCCGAAGGTCAGAGCAGTCCTGAAAAGCTGCTTCTGCTTCGAATCCATCTTGTTGGCCTGCCACCACTGCCAGGCGGCCTCGTCGCCCTCGCCCTTCGCGTCCGTCACGCCGATCGCCAGCAGCCGGAACACCGAGGCGTCGACCACCATCGCGAGGAAGTTCGTCCGCGAGTTCTTCTGGAAATCCCTGTACGCCTGAGCCGCCTTGGCCGGACCGTTCGGCAGTGGGTGGTCGCCCTTGTACCAGTCCCAGTACTCGTCCAGGAGTACCCGGCGGGCCCAGAGCTTGCGGCTCAGCCGCAGCAGCCACCAGTCCGCACTGCCGGGCTCGGGGTCATGCAACGGCACCACGCCACCCCCTCACCAGCTCAGAACGTCCAGCCGAGCGATTCCTCTTGAGTCGCCAACACGCCTGCGGCGATGGCGGCCAAACGAGCCTGATACGCCAGCACCGACGCCACGACGGCGTCGATCTTGCGGGGCGAGTCCGGGTGCTCCTTGGCGATCTGCAAGCCGGATCTCGAAGCCCGCCGGCGCGCATTGAGCGCATGCCGCGCCAGGACCGACGAGCCGTCGTGCGTCAACTCGCGCTCGATCACCGCCGAGTGGAACTTTTCCAGGGCCCGAACGATGAGGATCGACCTGCCGCCGGTCATCCACCACTCGATCGGGTGGGCGACCGTTGCCTTGACCTTCAGCCCCGCGCCCCAGCGCGCCTCCCAATCGGCGACGTGCCCCTCCCACTTCGCCGGGTCCGCGAAGAACCCGACGACGTGATACCGCTCGAACGTCTCGGCCACCACGGCCAAGACCTCCGGAACAGGCACCGACCAGTCGGTACCGGCGGGGCCGTCGGGCTGTTCCCAGATGTGGATCTGGAACACATGGCCGTCGGAGACTCGACACCCCATCAACGCGGTGGCGTCCGTGACGCCGCGGCTTCGCTTGCGTGAGCCGTCGAACCCGAGCGTGATCATCTCGCCCGCAAGTACGCGCTTCCCCGGCGCTGCGCACCCCGACCATTCGGGCTGCGTCAGCCACGCGTCCGTCGCGTGCGTGATCTGGTTGAGGAAGTCCGCCCGCATCACCTGCGGGTCGTTCGACAAGTCCCAGAAGTCGGCGGCGATGACGTCGATCGGCGACCACCCCGGCGCGCACGACGGATGGTGCAGGACGCACCCGCCCTTGTCGTCCGAGGAGTCCCCATAGGCGTACCGCAGTCCCGCAACCAGGGACTCCCGGTCGGTCGTGTCCGTCTCCGGCGGTGCCTCGCGGTGGTCGTACAGCAGGCCCCTGGCCTTCGCCCGGCCCTCCTTGATGGCCGCCGCATACGCCGCGGTCGTCTCGGCCACCGAGTCCTCGCCGGGCGTGTAAGCGTTCGGCGACTCGATCGTGGAGCCGCCCAGCTTGGTGGCGTTGTCCCGCATGCGCTGCGCGAGCCGCACCCCGCCGTTCGAGACCTTCCACTCCTCGGTCTGGTCGAGGATCGAATGGATCGCACGGTTGCCCTTGACCGAAGAGGCCGACGAGGTGATCGGCGCGATCTTGCCCTTCGGCAACGCGACGAACGACTCCATCGGCTCCAGGCCCGGGTACTCGTCGATCACCGGGCCCTCCCGGAGCATCTCCAGGATCGGAGTCCACGAGTTCTGCGTCTGCATCTCCGACACCGCCGCGACCTGCACCAGCGGCGTCCGTATCGAGGACCAGGGCTTGCCGACCGGTTGGCCGTGCGCGTCCCAGCCCTCGAACAGCACCGGGCCCAACGCCTCCGCGCAGGCGATTGCCGCGAGGAACGGGCTCTTGCCCCACCCGCGAGGGCGGGAGATCACGCCGCGGCGGATCACCCGCCGGCCGGTGTGCGGGTCCAACTCGTAGAACCGCAGGATGAACTCGGCCTGCTCACGCGTCGGCACGAACGGCTCGTACTCCGTCCGGTCCGGCGCGGCCAACATCGCCGTGATCCAGTCCAGGACCTCGTACCCCAGCGTCGGCAGCTCACCCGGTTCGGACGGCCGCCACGGCATCAGTCATCCGACGCGGCAGGCGGCAGAACATGCAGCGACCCGTACCGGTCCCGCGACGAGGTGGCGACCGGCCGACGCGAGTCGACCTCGTCGGCCTGGGCGAACTGCATCCGCAGCCGCGCGCGGTCCTCCATCGTGGCCCCGAACTTCGCCACCCGAAGCCGCAACTCCGGCGCCACCGACAGGTCGCCCGTCCACACCTTCGCGTGGATCAGCGCGGTGTCGAGGAGGAACTCCCAGTCGGTCGAGCTGAAATGCTCCGCCTGCGGCGACGCCTTCCACGTCTCCCACCACTGGATCGTGCGCTCCGGCCACTCGTACTCGATCAGGCCGTCCTCGCCCTGGATGCCGAAGCTCGGCAACTCGGGCGCCTCGGCACGCTCGAACCGAAGGATGGTCTGCGGGATCGGGTCCTTGTTGCCGCGCGCCCGCCTGCTCGACGGCTTCGGCGGTGGCCCCATGCCGGCCATGGTGATACCTCCCGTGTCGGGACGGCAGCGCCGCCCGTGTCGGGAGGCCGCTACGTGATCAACTCGCCGATGACCTCGGAGAGATCGCCAAGCACCGCCGGCGTGTCGCCGAACGTGCGATGCGTGACGGTGATGTACCGGCCGTTCGGATAGATCTCGGCCTTGCCGCCGCCCGGTACGTTCACCACCCGGCCGGAAGTCATGTGAGCGCGGCCCCAGATGTGCAGGCCATCGCCCGACGGCGAGACCTCCATCCAGGTGGAGCCGGCGCGGTCGACGATCCGCCGAGCCCACGGCGCGAGCACGCCGCCGGACCAGCAGTGGTCGAGGTCGACGCAGACGATGCCGTCGCCGGTCAGCACGAAGCCGGCGCCTACACCCTCGGTCGAGGCGAGCGCCCGGTCGTAGGTCGACCAGGTCCGCGGGTTCACGCTGGAGGCGACACCACGCCCATCAGGCCGGAGTGGCACCTTCTTGTGCGAGTAGCGCACCCACCTCGGCGCCTCGGCCAGTTCACGAGGCACGCACGGGCGAGGAGCGGATGCAGTGTGACGAGCGCGATGCGCAGCCTGCCGGCACGCGTCGCCGCAGAAGCGGGCATCGACACGGGCGCGCTTCGGAAGCACTCCCTCGCATCGCTCGCACAGTCGCTCCGCCATGAGTCCAGTGTACTGCAAAATGCCTGGTCAAGCCGTGACAACGCCTTCTCGAATGCGATTGACTGTACGCCGATCTGCCGAATCGGGGATGCCGGGAGGTCGGGCGGTGCGCGCGAGGCCGTCAGACTGCCAAGCATTCCGCGCCATGGGGTGATCCCCCAGACCCGTCGGCGGCCCTAGCCGCAGCATTCCTTCGGTCTCCGGTCCCCCGGGGGTGGGGAGGCACCCCCCAGGGGGCCGCCCGTGTAGGCCAACAGTGTTGACATGAACGACCGGTTGGATACGCCAACACTGTTGGCCTGTCGTACTGGTTGGTTCTGCCAACTCTGTTGGCCTCACGTACCGGTTGGGCGTGCTCGCGCCGCTCACCCGGTCAGGTTGGTTGGCCGCTCGGCCTCACGTCCTGGTTGGATGCCCGCTCGGCCTACCGGCCGTGCCTGCCGCCGCTCTCCTGCCCTGGGGCGACGCCGAGGGCGAGGCGGTGGAGGACGTTGCAGTAGCCCTGTGGGTCAACCAAGTACTTGGATAGGTGGCGGACGCATCTGTTGAAGTCGCCCGGCGTTCCCCACTTGATCTTGGCCGCGCCCTTGCCCTTGGTCCAGTAGACCTTCAGCTCGGTGCCGCCTCCTGGTGCGCTGTCCACGCCGCCCCCTCAGCTCAGCCCTGGGTGCCGCTCTGCGGGCCTGCGTTCGCTGACCCCTGGTCCTCGTGCTGCCGCTGCCTCGGCGCCGGTCTTGCGGGCGTGGTGCCGGTGGCAGAGCAGCCACAGGTTGGTGTCGCTGTGGTCGTCGCCTGGTGTGCGGTGGTCCACCTCGGTGCCGCCCTGGCCGCAGATGCCGTGCTCGCCGGGCCACTGGCACAGGCCGCGGTCCCGGGCCTTGATGCGGGGGACGGTGCGGCTGGTCCACCCTGCGGGAAGGCGGGCTCTGCGGGTGCTGCCCGTCCAGGCCATCAGAGCGGGCTGCCCTTGGCGAGGATGTCCCAGTCGTCCATGCCGCTGGGCTCGACCTCGGCGACGGGCGAGATGCCGTACCAGGCGGTGGTCGTGCTGACCGGCATGGAGCCGGGTGCTGCGGCGAACCCGCCGCTGGTGGCGCGCACCACGCCGTCGTCGACCGGTGAGGCGAACGCGCCGGTGGTGACGCTGTATCGGCCGGCGGGGCAGCCGTAGGAGGCCCAGTAGTCCACGCCGAGGGCCGGCGTGAAGGGGGTGGTGAACTCGGCCAGGTTCCAGCCGTCGACGGGTGAGGCTGTAACGGCGGTGGCGAGGAGCGCCGAGTCCGACTGTCGCCACAGGTGGACGGTGTCGGCCGTGTTGCCGGACGAGCCGCGGTACCAGCGGATGCCCGTGAGGGTGCAGGCGACGAGGACTCTGAAGCGGACGCCGAGTTCGTAGTCGTCGGTGTCGCTCTCTGTGGGGCTGGCCGGGGTGGCCGGGTAGAGCACACCGAACTCGCCTGCGGTGAGCGTGGTGGGCGGCGCTACGTTGGTGTTGCCGCGCTTGGCGATGGCGAGGACGCCGGTGGAGCGGACGCGGACCAGGTCGCCCGTGACGTAGGTGGTGGCGTCGTCCCAGTCGCCGTGCCAGGAGCTGGCGAACGATGCGCCGGCGGGCCCGGTTGCCCCGGTTGCGCCTGTGGTTCCCTGGGGGCCGGTTGCTCCGGTGGCGCCTTGTGGCCCTGCGTCGCCCTGCGGGCCGGTCGATCCTGCGGGGCCCTGTGCTCCGGTGGCGCCTACGGGACCTGCTGGGCCTTGCTGGCCCTGTGGTCCGATGCTGCCGGTCGCGCCCGTGGCCCCGGTTGCTCCGGCCGGGCCTGTGGCACCGGTCGGCCCCTGCTCTCCCTGCTCTCCCTGCGGTCCGGTCGACCCTTGGGCACCGGGCGGCCCGGGCAGGCCGGTCGCTTCGACGGTGACCTGGGTGATGGGCGTCTCGATGATGATCTCGGTGTCGCTCACCGCGCGGTGTCCTCTGCCTGGATGCTGCCGTGGACGATGGCGTCGGCGGTGTCGGGGTTGTCCTGGTCGAACCAGAGGGCCCAGGTGGCGGTGTAGTCGAGCGCCTCGGTGATGGTGCCGTCGATGGTGAACGTGACCGTGCCGGCGGTGTCGTCGACGGTGATGCTGCCGCCGGTGCTGGTGCCGCCGCGGACGAGGCGGGCCACGTCGCCGCCGTGCTCTTCGACGACGACTTGGATGTCGAGGCTGGCGAGGGGTCGGGGTGCGCCGCCGGTGCGGATGCGGATGGTTCGGGTGATCGCCTCGCCGCGGGCGCACGCGAGGTCGACGCGGGGGACGTTGCCGGAGGTGAGGGTCATGGTGGCCTCCCTCCGGGGTTGTGGGTGGGGCCGGAGCGGTGCTCGACGGCCCCACCTACGTCCCGACGCCGCCCGCGTCGGGGGTCTCAGAGGGTCCAGGTGGCGGTGTTCGCGGCGAGGCCGAGGCCGGGCGCGAACTGGACCTTGGTGATCTTGGCGTCCTTGGGGACGACGTAGGCGATGTAGCCGACGACGTGGTCACCCGGGGCGACTGCGGCGCCGTCGGGGTACCTGGGGCCGGCGGTGACCTTGCGGAAGTACTCGGCGGGATATCGCTGGCCCTGGTCGTCGTAGACGCCGGACTCCGCGCCGGGGTACTCGGACATGGTCTTCGTGCCGGGTGCGCCGATCCGCCATTGGACGGCGACGAGGCGCTGGGTCGGCGCGAGGGCGCTGTTGGTGCCGTCGCCGGTGGCCGGGTCGACGATCTTCACGGCGGTCAGCTCGATGCTGTCCTCGCCCCGGGTGATCGTGACGGGCTGTCCGATGGCGACGGGTGCCGGTGGACCGGCGGGTGTGGTGCTCGCTGCGGCCGGCGCGGGCGCCCCGGGTCCGGTCGCCGCCGGCGGGGCGACGGCGCCGGGAGGCTGTTGGGCGGTCGGTTGATCGCTGTCTCCGCTGTCGGAGCATCCGCTCAGTGCGAGCAGTACGCCTCCGACGGCCAGGGCTGCGGTGGTGCGGTGTCTCATGGTCCCCCCACGGGTCGAGTGGGTGGACGCTACGCCCGCTTGGCCCGCGAGCGGGGCCGAGTTCACAGATTCGACCCGTCTGGGGTCAGGTCTCGTCGGCGTCGGTCAGTCGGTATCCGGCGCCGCTTTCGAGGCGTTCGGCAA
>NZ_JBEXUX010000104.1:0-25918 GCF_040629175.1 Embleya sp. NPDC005971
AAGCAGGCGGGCGAGGCCAAGGAGGAACTCCGCGTCGTCGACGTGGCCCAACTCCTCCTGCAATCCGTGCAACTCCCCGAACCACCGGCGACCGAAGCGGCACCGGCGGGCGCGGGGGCCGAGTAGGGCTCGTGTGACGCGTGGTGCGACCGCCGTCGACTCTCCTTCGAAGAGTCGACGGCGGTCGCTTTTTTGTGCCCGAATTACGACCGTCCCGAGACGACGCGGTGAGTCGAACTGCCGGTACCGTCATTGATGTGACTGGCAATGGACCCTACGACCCGTACCGGCAACAGCCCCCGCCTGCCGGCCAGGGTTACCCACCTCAGCACGGCGGGGCGAACGGCGATCCGTACGGTGGCCAACAGGGCCACTACGGGGGCCAACAGGGGTATGGGCAGCAGGGCTACGGCGGGCAACAGGGGCACGACGGGCAACCGGGGTACGGGCAGCAGGGGTATGGGCAGCAGATTCCCCCGCCGCCTCCGCCTTCGTCGCCGCAGGGTGGACAGGGCGGCGGCTCGGGCGACCCGAACTACGGACCGCTGTCGCTGCCCGACGAGACGAGTCTGTACATCTACGGGGCGCCGCCCGAGGAGTACACGACGGTGACGCCCGCGGTGTCGCCTCGACAACAGCAGCAGTACCCGCAGCCGCCGCAGCAGTTCAGCGGTCCGCCGCCGCGGCACCTGCACTGGAAAGAGGTCCTGAGCGGGTTCGCGCTGCGCCCGTTGCGCACCATGGACGCGGTCCGCGACCAGGCGGTGTGGTGGCCGGCGCTGATCATGTCCGCGCTCGGCGGCGCACTCGCGGTGTTCGCGAACGACGCGTCCCGCAAGGAACTCGTCGACTCGACGATGAGTACGAGCGTGCCCGCGCTCGGCATGGTGGTCGTCATGGTGCCGGCGTTCTGCGCACTGCTCGGGCTGGTGTCGCATGCGCTCGCGACCCAGTTCGGCGGGAACGGGTCGCCGACGCCGTTCATCACGCTGTCGATGATCCTGGTCTGGATCGCGGACGCGCCGCGGTTGGTGGTCGCGCTGTTCGCGCCCGACGACAATCCGATCGTGGCCGGCATCGGCATCGCGTCGTTCGCGCTGACCGCGTGGCTGCTGACGATGTTGATGACGCGGGTGCACGAGTTGCCGTGGCCTCGGGCGCTGGGGTGTGTCGCGGTGGAGTTGATCGCGTTGCTGTTGGTGTTGAAGCTGCCGTTGACGTCCTGACGTCCTGACGTCCTGACGTCCTGACGGCTTGGGCTTGGCGGCTTCGCGGCCTGACGGCTGGGCGGCTTGGTGGTTGGGCGGCCTGACGGCTGAGCGGCCTGGTGGCCGGACGGCTCGGCGGCTTGGTGGCCCGACGTCTTCGGGTCCCGGCGTTTCGGTGGGGTGGATGGCGGCGGTGGGGGCGGTGGCGGTCTGACGTCGGGTCAGGCCGGGCGGGAAGCGTGCCGGCAGTGGACCGGGTGGACCACAAGTGGCACGGTCGGCCCGCGTTGCGGATCTGTTCGGCAACGGCTTCGAGCGGTGTACTCGTAGAAGTACACCCGTCCGCGCGCGACATCTCGTCGTCATCGCGGCTGCGAGGAACGGAACGGACATGCTTGTGCGGCAACGCACCCGGGCTGCGCTCCAGGCCGCCGCCCTCTTCTACGTCGTGGATCGGGGTTGGCCCGTCCTACCCGGTGCCTACGTCGAAGACGGCCGATGTTCGTGCGGGGACGGCGATTGCCCGGACCCGGGCGCCCACCCCGCCGCGGAGCCCGGGCTGACCCGGGCCACCCGATCCACCGACGACGTCTGGGAATGGTGGAGCGGCAAGCCGTATACGGTCCTGCTCGCGAGCGGCCTGGAGTTCGACGTCCTGGACGCCCCGGCGCAGGTCGGCTACGCGGCGATCCGCCAACTCGAGGTGATCGGGCTGCCGCTGGGGCCGGTCCTGCATCTACCGGGCGAGCGGCTCTTGTTCCTGGTCGACCCGGGGGCGCGCAACCTCTACTGGTACACGGTCGACCACAACGACACGGCCCGGTTCGACGTCCGCCACCACGCGGTGGGCCACTTCGTACCGGCCCCGCCCTCGTCCACCGCATGCGGCGAACGCACCCGCTGGGCGGTCCCGCCGGACCCGATCGAGCGCGGGCTGCCGGGTGCGGTGGACGTGCTGGGCGCGTTGATGCGGTTCAGCACGCAGGGGCGCTGAGGGCGCGGTGCGCCGCCGCCCCGTCCCTGTGCCCGTGCCCGTGCCCGGTGCCGAATGCGCCCCGCTCAGGCGTCGAGGATCTGGCCCTGGCGGGTGACCACCGGCGGCTGCACGGACCACGGGAAGTTGATCCAGTCGTCGGTGTGCTTCCACACGTACTCACACTTGACCAGCGACTGCGGCTTCTCGTAGACGACCGCGCACCGCACCTCGGCGACATTGCCCTCGCAGAAGTCCCGGACCAGCAGCAGCGTCTTGCCGGTGTCCGCGACGTCGTCCGCGATCAGCACCTTCTTGTTCGAGAAGTCCACCACGTCCGGCACGGGCGCGAGCATCACCGGCATGTCCAGGGTGGTCCCGATCCCGGTATAGAACTCGACGTTGACCAGGTGCAGGTTCTTCACGTCCAGCGCGTACGCGAGCGCACCCGCCGCGAACACGCCGCCGCGGGCGATGGACAGGATGATGTCGGGCTCGTACCCGTCCTCCGCGACCTGCGTCGCCAGCTCACGCGTGGCCTGGCCGAACAGCGGCCAAGTGAGGTTTTCGCGCACGTCACTCATGTCCGGGTATGCCCATCTTCGTCTTCGCTGCGGGAGGGTCGGTCGCGGTACGGACGGGATCGCCGCCTCGCCGCGATCTAGTCGCGGACGTTCGTCCGGTGGAAGTCCTTGAACGAGCGGGAGGGGGTGGGCCCGCGCTGTCCCTGATACCGCGACCCGTACACCGAGGACCCGTACGGGAACTCGGCCGGCGACGACAACCGGAACATGCACAACTGGCCGATCTTCATCCCCGGCCACAACTTGATCGGCAACGTCGCGACATTGGACAGCTCCAACGTCACGTGCCCCGAGAAGCCCGGGTCGATGAACCCGGCGGTGGAGTGCGTCAGCAGCCCGAGCCGCCCGAGCGAACTCTTCCCCTCCAACCGGGAGGCCACGTCATCCGGCAACGACACGACCTCGTAGGTCGAACCGAGCGCGAACTCACCGGGATGCAGGATGAACGGCTCACCGTCCGGCGGCTCGATCATGCGGGTGAGATCCGGCTGCTCGACGGCGGGATCGATGTGCGGGTACTTGTGGTTCTCGAAGACCCGAAAGAACCGGTCCAGTCGAACGTCCACACTCGACGGCTGAACCATGGCCGGCTCGTAGGGATCGATCCGAACCCGACCGCAGTCGATCTCCGCGCGAATGTCCTTGTCCGATAGAAGCACGTGGAAAGGGTAATCGCAGCCCCCCGGATCCACCCAAACGCTCCGCCCCGCCCGGCCCGCGCAACGAATCGTTGCTGCAACCACACTCGACCATCCGGTACAGTGACGGTGCAGGGTTCCCCTTGGGGCGCCTGATGCGGGCGTAGTTTAATGGTAGAACATGAGCTTCCCAAGCTTAGAACGCGAGTTCGATTCTCGTCGCCCGCTCCGTTCATGAAGGCCCAGGTCACGGACATGATCCGTGACCTGGGCCTTCGCCGTTTCCAGGCTCGCTACGCCTCGCGTGCCAGATCCGTTCCAGATGCGCGCTGATCTTGGGGCTGGACCTTCTTGATCCGCTTCGCGATCGCGTCGGCGATGGCTTGGTCCCGGCCCGCGCGAGCGTGCTGGTAGATCAGGGCCGCGCGGGACGTGGACTGGCCCATGCGATCCATGAGCTCTCGGAGGGTGGCGCCGGTCTCGGCGGCCAGGACGTTGCCGGTGTGGCGTAGGTCGTGAAAGTGCAGGTCGCTCACGCCGAGGTGACGGGTACCGCGGCGCCAGACCCGGGCGAAGTTGCAGCGGCGGAGAGCGGCGTCCTTCGGGCCGACGAAGAGCAGGCCGTCCGGCTCCTTCTCGGCGAACCACTCCACGTGGCGGCGCAGGTCGAGCAGGATCGGCGCGGGGATGGTCACGGTGCGCTTGCCCGCGGCCGACTTGGGCGGGCCGGTCACGCGTTGGCCGTTGCTCATCTCGATGGCGGACACGTCGATGCGGATGGTGCCGGCGTCGAGGTCTACATGGTCACGTCGGAGCGCGGCGAGTTCGCCCCAGCGCAGGGAGCCGAAGGCGGCGAGGAGGACGAGGGCCCGGTAGCGAGGGCCGACGCCGTCCGCGAGGGTGAAGACCTGTTCGAGGGTGAGGATCGGGCGTTCGGGAGCCTTCTCGTCACCGCCGCCCTTGATGCGGCACGGGTTGCGGCGGATCAGGCCGTCGTCCACGGCAGTGTTCATGATCGCGCGCATGAGCCGGTACGACTTGGCGGTGGTCGACAGGCCAAGGCCGCCTTCCAGGCGAGTGGCGCGCCAGCGACGCACGTCAGCCTCCTTGATCGCCGGAATAGCTGCGTCGCCGAACGTGGGCTTCAGGTGGATTCGGAGCAGGATGCTGTACAGCTCACGCGTACGAGGCCGGAGGTTTGGCCGCTCCTTGATCCAGGCTGTGGCGAAAGTGCCGAAGACCATGTCGCCACGTGGATCGATCCAGTCGCCGCGCCGCATCTCCGATTCGGTGTCGGTAAGCCACTCTTCGGCAGCCGTCTTGGTGACGAAGGTCCGGTCGGCGTTGATCAACTTGCCGGTCGGGTCTGGGTACCGCGCCTGCCACTTCTTCGACGGCAGTTGCCGGACCGCGCCGAAGCGACGACGCCTTCCTTTGTTATTGGGCATCAAGCGGCCCTTCTGTGAGTCGTGCCGGATTCGACGCGTCCGGCTGAGATGAAGGCTTCGACTGCGTCCGTCGGTATGCGGACGTGGCGGCCGATCCGAACGAAAGTGATGCGTCGCTCTGCGATAAGGCGACGAACAAAGCGCTCGCCGACGTTGAGCCGGTCGGCGGTCTGGGGGACGGTCAGGAGCCGTCCGGTCTTGTTGATCACGGGATCAAGTCCCCTCGCAGGTCAGGACGTCAGGTCGATTCCTGTTGGGGCCCGTATGTGAGGGGACCTCGGCTGTGTTGTCTCGACACCGTTGGGCGTTTGGTCGGTGCGAGCCGGCCTGTGGCGGCCGTTGCCGAATATTGGTCCGGTGGTGCGTTGGTCCGGCCGGGTGCGCGGGAGCGCTCTGCGTACCCGACCGGGGTGTGTGGGGTCAGGCCGCTTCGTCGTGCGCGGCGATGTGATCCAGCTCTGCACAGAGGCCGTTGGCGAGGAGCGTGGCCAGGCGGTGGACTGCGTCGGCGGGGACGGGGCCGAGGTTGACCAAGCCGTCACCGTGTACGTTCACTTCCGCCTTGAGCGCTCCGAAACCGTCGTTCAGGCCGGCTGTTGTGAGGCGTTTGGCGAGTTCGGTCGTGGCGTTGTTCGCCGTGCGCCAGCCACGGGCGTAGGGGATGCCGGCGTGCAGAACCTCGGCAGGTGGTGCGCACGTTCGAGCGTTGTCGGCTGCGGGGCGCATGGCGATACCTCCTGTCAGGCGGGGTTCTTCTCTGCTGTGGCGAGGAGTTCGGCGAGCCGGGTGGCGGCTTCCGGTGTGGTGCGGCCGAGTTCGACGAACCCGTGGCCGAAGGCGTTGACGTCGGCCCGGAGGTAGGGGAAGTGCTCAGCGAGGCCAGCAGCGATCAGCACGTCTCGGAGAGCCGCGACGGCGGACCGCGCCTCGTACCAAGCCGTGGTGTCGATAGGCGACCAAGAAGCCGCATCCGGGTCACTCATCGCCCGTGCCCTCGGCTGCGGCAGACAGGTTGCGCAACGCGATCAGGAGATGAACGGTGAGCACCGCGACCGCACCACGGTCGAGCGTGGATTCCTCCGTGGGTTTGCTGAGCCACTGGTACCGGTCTCCGGCTTCGACGTCCCGCCCGGGGACCACCAGGTACCCGCCGGTCGAGAGGTAACGGTACGGCACGTCCCCGCGCAGAACCGTCAACGCGCCCGCGAAGAAGGGCTCCCCGACCGGCGCGATGAGGAACGCAACCTTTCGAGCCTGGTGGTCGATGACAGACGGCGGGGCCAGGGAACCGAGACGCCGATACCAGTCGACCGCTTCGATGCCCAGCCGGTCCGCCACGATGACCGCGTCCACGACGTGGCCGGTCGCCCACAGCCGAGGTGCCCGGGGGTGTCCGGTCTTGGCCGAGGTACCGAGGGCTGCGAGCAGCCAGGCACCGGCGGATTCACCCGCCTGATGAAGCGTCATGTTCATCTCCCGAAGCCCGCCGGTCGTTCCGCCGGGCATCACCACGATGCGACGGCGGCACCGGTCCGAGGCAGACGGCAAGGGATGACAAGGGGTGACACGGCTTGTCACCTAAGCGCGCGTCAGCAAGATCAACTCACTGCGATTCTTTGACGACGCTTCGTGTGCGCGAGCATGATGGCTTGATCTGGCTCCGCTTCCGGGGAGGCGATTCGTGGTGTCGACCACCACGCCGTATCAAGCCGATCTCCTACGCGCGGCCCGAAATCACCTCGGGTGGAAAAAGCCCCGTCTCGTCTACGCCCTCCGCCAGCCCACCTGGCGGCCGGAGAACCCGAACTCGCCTGCCGCAGCACCCTCACCGCACTGAAGCTCGGACGGCAGCTCAAGTCCGCCCGATGCGTGACCTATCTATCCGAATTCCGCACAAAATTGGCGATGTTCGCAACCTCAGCTTCAGTTGCCGAATTCCTGGAAGAGGCCGAGAGCCACCGCCTGTGGCAGCAGGCCGCGAGTTGATCCGACCTCAGAACGGCTTCCACCCGTGCCGGTCGGCACCGGATCGCAGGTCAGACAGGCGCCGCGCGACCTCCACCGTCACCGCAACGTCACCGGCCATGTTCTGCGTCAGCCACACGGTCATCATCAACTCACGCATGTCGGCAAGCACCGGATAGCCGTACCAGTTCATGACGTCGAACCCGTACGCGTGCACGAACGCCTCGTACTCGGCCCGGGTGTGCCACCCGTACCGCTCGTAGTACATCGCAGTCAGCACCAGGTCCCACTCGCGTGGCCCAAGCGCGAACCCATCCAGGTCGATCAGGACCGCCCGCCCGGCATCGTCAAGGAGCGCGTTCCCGACGTTCGCGTCCCCGTGCACGAGCCCGAACGGAAGCACGAACTCCAGAGCGTCATACCGCTTACGCAGTTCCTCGGCCCGCTGCCGAAGAAACCCACGGTCCTCATCGCCCAACGCCACCGCGGCGTCGATCCGCCCCCAGGTCGCCGCCAACGGCTCCAGATACGGCAGCCCCAGCGACTCCGGCTCCGCCAACCAGTGCAACCGCCGCAGCAGCTCGGCCAACGCGACCACACCCGCGAACCGCTCCTCGTCGGCCACCAGTTCCCAGAACGTCACCACCCGCCCGTCAACCACGAGCGGTTGCCGAATCCTCGAAACGACCCGCACCGCCGGGAACCCCACCTCGGCAAGCCACCGAGCAGCAGCCACAGTCCGCTCGTGCTCATCAACCCGATCCGCCGACCGCGCCACCCGCACCACAACCGGATCGCCCAACCGAAAGACAGCGTTCTCCCCAAGCCGCAGCAGAGACGCCCCCTCAGCGCTCAGCCCAGCCACAGCACACGCCGAGCCCAACACCTCCCGAGCGTGCTCCGCAGTAAACGCACCACCGGCCCCAGACACCCCGCCATCCGCCATACCGCGAAGCTACCCGCATCCCGAGCCCGGCCGACCCACCAACGGCGTCCAATCGACCATTGCCGAATTTGGCTCTACTGGATCAAGGGCGGCGCGTGCGGCGTGGCCGCCGATCACAGCGGGGCCCTCAACACGCCAGCTGGAACACCCTGTTCATCTCGTGCCTACGAGATCGCGTGACCAACACCGTGCACGCGCAAGGGAGTAGCATTATCGCAACGTCGGGGCGAGATGATCATGTACTCAAACCGTGGTGTCCGGCCTAAGGCCTTGAAGCTACGTCGGGAGTTCCGTGAGCAGCGAACCTCTGCAGGCACCGCAAAATCCCGAGGACCTCTACCTCTACGCAGATCCAGACGATCCGGTACCAGCTCATCGGCCGATCAATCAAGGCGACTGTTTCGAAGGTGTTCGCCTCTCAAATGGACCACTGATCGACCGCGCCATGCTTGTGGCACACCCCTGTGCCATGCGAAAAGGTAATGAACTCCGCCCGGAGCTAGTCGTTGCCGAAATCTCACCCTACCCGGGAATTTCTGCAACCAAATGGCCGAATGGCCACTACGACGTAATGCCTCTACCCGCATTCACAGGGACCAGCATCAGTACCGCCGTCTATCTTCATCGCTTGAATAGCGTGAAATCGGAAGACCTACTCGTCGCCAAGCGCATTGCAGCTCTTACGAATTATGGGCAAGTCGTATTCTTGCAGCGCTGGATCCATCATCTTTCACGCTTGACCGTAAAAATCGACGAGATCATGGGGCAGATTCGGCCCGTATATTCTGAAGTAGATATGCAGGAAGACTGGTGCGAGGCCGCCCTGTCGGTTGAAACAAGCACCGACGAATCATATGAAGCGATTCTTCATGAAGCCAGTACTTCATTTCAGGATTTCCTTGGAGACCCAAGGAAGGACGACTCCCGCCGGAATTTGATGAAAGAAGAATCGGGCCTAGTTCTCGTGCGCCAGCAAGTGGCTCTCGAACGTTTCCGACGTTACGGGAGATGAGGTCGTTTAAGAGGTCCGTGGACGCAACGAGCGGATGCCGTCCGAGTCCTCGTAAACTTCGTATTCGCGAGCGTAGCGACTGCGCCAATCGGGCGCATATTCGTCTAGAACCTGCGTTGGCAGCTTTCGCCGATATGCCAGGTCAAGAATCAGTTCATCTCGACCGAGCTTAAATAGCTGCATCACGCTGACAGTCGCGTCTGGGACGACAGGTGAAATAAAGAATGCACCAGGCTCTGCGACGCACGCTTCAGCCAGAAGGTCGAGAAGACCTAGGAGCTTTGCCACCGCCATCCGCTTGTCCGGAGTCGCCTCACCACCTCGCCTCCACTTACGGACTGCGGACGGGGATACACCCACAGCTTCAGAGATCTCACTCCAACCAAGCCCGATAGAGTCCGATAGCTCAGTGAGCATTTGCTCTAAAGTCATTTCATGGCTTTTTTGAGCTGCTCGGTCTTGAAGTGATTCGCCCTGCGCGCCTCTATGGAGAGTTTCCACTTCTTGGCCCAGAAGTGTAACGTCATCGCGCAGGCCTGCAGAGACATTGCGAAGTCGTTCAAGCTCGGGAGTAGTGTCTGCGGTCGGCACCGAGAGAACATCAGGGTATTTGATACTGGCCGATGCCGTTGCAGAACGACGCATAATTCCACCCTTGGTCACAGCGCCACACTCCTGAAGTGATCGGTCGTCGCCCAGAGGAACAGATCTTCGATCGGCGCATGCAGGGACAAAAGGGTCTTCACGAGGGCTTGTGGATCGAAATCGTTTGCATCCCCGTGCTCCCGAGGCCAAAAACCGTCCAGATCAACAACGAACAGCGGATCATTCGATGCGGGGGATTCTCGTCTCAGGGGTGTAGGCCCGATCACACTGCCGCTCTCAAGGGCGACGAGGCGCATAGTGACAGCACGATTTCCCGAGAGTTTCGCGGCATAGACACTCTGATAGCCAGCTGTATCGGTCACCGCGTCCTCAGGCAAGCCAGTTCCCCTCAGGGCGACTTCCGCACCTGCGACCATACAAAGAGCATCAGAATTTACGACCTCACGCCAATCCAATATTCTCTCGATCGGCGATGGCGACCGCAATTCATTCACATAGCGCAGGCCAACTCTCTCCACAATTGCCGGGCGGGCTACCTCGGACGCAACTTCGATACATTTTTGGAATATCTGCGAAAATACATCAATGCCCGGATATCTCGTCGTCTCAAGAGTCACACTGCTGGTCGTGAGCATCAGAGAAAATCCAGATGCTTTATCCATCAGACGAAGTGCTGTCTCTTGGCTCTGACCCGGGAGTTTTTCCGCCCCCCACGTGAAAGTAGTGCGCTGTTCTCGGTGAGGGACAACTAGGCTTGGTACAGACGTAGTAATTGCAGCAATCATTGCGTCGTCGATCAACGCTGGCGTATACGCTGTACGTACTTCTGCCGCTACAAACACGAGTGGGCGGGGCACTGGACTCTTGTCCATGCGGACTCCTTCTCGCGTCGTCGGAACCATGGTGGACGCATCGCAACCCTACTGCACATGGGTAGACCTGAGTACCCATACAAGCACTCAGAGCGCACCAGAAACGCACTGATAGCCGTACCACGACGTCCGTGCCCGGCAGGCAGCGACACTCTTGCCAGCCCCAGTGCCAGAGCGATCCTGCGGCTTGACGCTCGTTTGGCCCATGGGGACACGCGAAAACAGAGCGAACCACCGTCCAGTGACACGGGGTCGGGCCTGCTCCCACGCAGGTCAGTGCCCAACGTCTTCCAAACGCCCTTCGCCCCCGGAGTTGTGTAATGCGAGCCTGAAGTGGAGGCTCCGGCCGTCGGTCGGGGAGGTCGGCTCGTGCCAGAAGCCGAGGTTCATGGGTGGTGCTGGTCCTGGAAGCGGTCCCCTCCTCGTTTTGGCTCCCACTTGTGGGAAAGCGCCAGCCAGCCGGGGGTCCTGGCCTGTCTCTGCCCTTCGCGTGCCCCGAAGGCTTGGGAGCCACGGGTACTGGCCGTCAGAGTTGGCGGAGATTCACCGATACGCCAGCACAGGCCCCGCATAGGCAGCCGAGCGTCACCATCCGGGGACGTCCAGACGAGTCGTCATAGATGATGAATGGCCGGGATACATACAGACAGGAGATCGCAGCTGTGCTGCGAGCCGACTGGGGGCCGGCGACGCGACCTTTGGCCGCGACCGGGGCGCGCTCGTTGCGTAGGACCACCGTTGGTGCTGGGCTTTGGGGGTCGGGCCGCGGTTGCCGAGCAGCCGGGTTGTTGGTCGGGTTGCGTGACCCGCGCGCATAAACCACGGCATGCCACCCGGTCCCCGGCATGCCGTGGACCGGGTGCGTGGGTTGGGTTTTGGGGGCAGCCGACTGGTTGTGCAGCATGCGTGTAATGATCTTGGAATTGGGTCGGCCTTGGCGCGGTTCATGTGCTGGTCAGAGGCCGATTTGGGGAATGGGCTCACACTCGCTCCGGAGCCGTGTGCAGGGCTCTGAGTCGCGTTCCTCGGACGCTGGTCGCTGGTTCCGCGTACCTTCAGACGTCGGGCACGCAGAAGCGCACCCGACGAGCAGGGGGGTTGCAGCATGGCGCTGATTCAGCGGAAGACTCCGGAAGAGCAAGCTCAGGCAGCGGCTGAGAAGGAGCAGAAGCGCCAGGCTGCCGAAGCCCAGCACCAGGCCGAGAAGATGGAGCGCAACCGCCAAGCCTTCTTTGCCGCGCCAGTCGGGCGTGCCCGCACGTCCTTCGAGCGTGGCGACTTGGTGTACCAGTACTCGTTCAGCGTGATGAGCCAACAGGCAATCATCGTGCCGATGGTTGGTAGCGGGACCGCACAGAAGACCAGCGACCCGCTTGAGGTCGTCAATGCAGTCTGCCGCGAGGGCTGGGAGCTCGTAAACGGCTCGTTTGTCTTCGTTGAACAGGGCCAGCAGAGCCGTGACAAGTTTCTTTCCTCGGGTCAAAACGTAGCCACCAAGGGCGAAACCGTTGGCTACTACCTCTTCAAGCGCAACGAAGCCAACCGGGTCGCGTCACCGGAGCCGTGGACCAACATCGCCGAGTAATCCGCTACGTGCGTCACACCGCTAGTGCAGTCGATCATGCCCGAAGGGGCGGCAGCCAGCGGTCGAAGGCAACTCCTGGGCACCCGGAACGAAGACGCGCACCAGAACGGGGCGCGGCTCAGGGATCCTCAGGGCACTCAGGGGATGAGCGAGCGCCCCGCCGCAGATGGGGACTTGCACAGGTCGCGGCAACCCTTCCAAGCTTGGCATCCCCGTTCGTCGGTTCGCGTGAAGCGAGCGCTCCACCCGGGAGAGGCAGGCTGTTCGCCGTGCCAGATGCGTGCCAGAACGGATGGAGAATCGCGGTCATCCAGGGGTACTGACGGCTTATCGAGCCGTGACGGCTGGCCAAGGCGCGTACCTGGTCACGGGGCATCCTCGCGTAGCGAGGGAACGGCGCTTCCCAAGCTTAGAACGCGAGTTCGATTCTCGTCGCCCGCTCGTGAGGCTGAGGCCCAGGTCACGGACATGATCCGCAGCCTGGGCCTTCGTCGTTCCCAGCTCGCTACGCCTCGCGTGTGGGGTCCGTGGTGGATGCGCGTCGATGTCGGCCCTGGAGCTTTTTGAGCCGCTCCGCGATGACGTCGGGAACGGCTCGGCAGCGCAACTGCCGCCTTCGAGGCAACGTCCGGTACCCGTTACATATCTACCCTTATCCGATGCACCGTGTTTCCGGCAGTGGTGGCGCTGCGAGGCTTGTGGGGGAGCCCGGTAAGCAGGGATTGGCCTCCGCGCGTCGTTGAAGTCGCGGGGACGCGACAAGCCGACCGAGTCGTCGAACGGGTTGCCCGGCGGGCAGCCGGCTTAAAGGTCACCACCGGGTTGTCAGTGAGCAATGCGACTGTGAAGTGCCCTCCCAAGGCGCGTCCCAGGCGGAGCAATGTCGGTGTGGTCACCGGTCGGCCGCCGTCCTCAAGGCGGCGGATGACCCGCTCGTTCATCCCCGCGCGGCGGGCGAGTTCCGCCTTCGTCCAGCCGAGTGCAATGCGGCGGTTGTAAACGGCTTGGGCCATCGCGTCACCGAGCGCGGCCTCCGCATACGCCTGGTCGAACTCCTCGACCTCGCCCGTGGTCATCGCATCCGCGTGGGATGTCTCAGGGACGGGCTCGGCAGCCGCCTTCGCGGCCCTGCGACGCATTGCCTCACGCGCATTCATCGTCCTGCCTCCGTCAGTCATCTCGTCCGTCGCCGTCGGTCTTCCCGGTTTGCCACCAGCCGTTCGTCACCGGCCGCCCAGTTCCAGCGGCTCCCCGGCGAAGGTGATCGCGACCGGCGCACCGGAGTGGTCGTTCTGGCATGTCTTCATCACCTGTCGGGCACGCTCGACATGCAGGTGCTCGTTCATCCTCTGCTTGCGGAACACCGTCAAGAGCACCGCGGTCGCGTCGGTGCGGATCCAGTAGGTGATCCGCACCGCCCGGTTCGCCAAATCGAACCGCAGCTCGAACAGCCCTTGACCGAGCGGCTTGGACCGGGGCATACCCATACGTTCGCCCTCGTTGGCCAGCCGTTCGACAAAGCGCTTAACCGTGCCCCGCTGGGCTGCGGGCAGCCCTTCAAGCCATGCCCGCACCTCGGGCTCCATCTCGATCGCGAACACACCACTCATGATACCGGACAATTTTGTCCGCCTTCGGGTGTCGCTGGGTGACTGTGCAGCGCATCGACCTCGTGTGCAGCGCAGGCCACGAATTTGCGGTCGTCATTGGCAACCGCGAGGGAGAGGAGTACATCGGCCTCGTCTCGTCGTAAAGCAGGGATCCGCGCTTCAGCTTGGAGGGCTGCCGTGCCAGATGTGTGCCAGGACATCTCGTCGCGCGCTCGTTGCACAAAGGCCCAGGTCACGAACATGATCCGAGACTTGGGCCTTCGTTGTTCCCGGGCTTGCTGCGGCTCGTGTGCCGGATTCTGGGGCTTCTCCCCGCTTCGCGGTGGCGTCGGCGAGGGCTTGGTCTCGGCCGGGGGTGTTCGAGGGCCCGGCTGGAACGGCGCTTCCCCGGCTTGGAACGCTGGTTTGGTTCTCGTCGCCCGCTCGTGAAGCCAAGGCCCAGGTCACGGACAGGATCCGTGACCTGGGCCTTTGTCGTTTCCGGGGTTGGTGCGGCTTGTGGGCCGGTGGGGTGTGGGGGCGCGTCTTTGGTTGTTGTTGGTGTGGGAGGGGTGGGGGTCAGTGCGGGGGGTTGGTGAATTGGATCAGTTGGAGGTAGTTGCCGTCGGGGTCTTGGAAGGTGGCGAATCGGCCGGCGGGGCGGGTGGTGGGTTCTGCGATCCAGGACACGCCGGCGGCGTTGAGTTGGGCCTCGTATGGGGGGAAGTCGTCTACGTGGAAGTTGAGGATCGCGCGGCCCGGTTCGGGGTTGGTGGGGCTTACGTCGTCTCGTTGGTCGATGACGAGTAGCAGGTTGCCGAGTGGGATGGGGCCGTCGCCGGTGTGGTCGGGGGCGAGGACCTTGAGGTACCAGGCGCGTAGTTCGTTGGCTCGGGTGCTGCCGAGGAGGATGCTTCCGGCGGGCATGGTGGGCATTTCGGTTCCTTTTGGTGGGTGGGGTCGGGCGATGGTTACCAGGGCTCGGGGAGGGCGGCTCCGGTGGTGATCAGGCTGCGGAGGCTGCCGTTGATGTAGTGGAGCCAGGCGGTGGAGCAGGCGCCGAAGCACTCGACGTCCGGGAGCAGGCCGACGTGGGTGAAGCGCAGCTCCGTGCCGGTGGGCGTGGGGGCGATGTCGAACACGATTTCGGTGCCGGTCCACTCGTCCGGCTCCGGGACGAAGGACAGGGCGCTGTCGGTGACCCGCCAGACGACGCGGCGGTTCGGGTCGAGTTCGACCACGCGCTGGCGGCTGTAGTGCTGCGGGGGGTGGCGGTAGCTGAACTCGGCGTCCTGGGTGTCGGTTGGGCCCTCGATCTGCCCGGTCCACCAGGCGCGGACGTCGAGGATGGCGGCGAAGACCTCGGCTGGTGACCGGTCGACCGTGTAGGAGGTCGAGTAGCCGCCGGCGAGGGGCGCCGTGTCCGGTGCGGTGGTTGGGGCGGTGGTTGGTGCGGTGGTTTCGGGGGTGCTTGCTGATCGGGTTGTCATGGGTGATCGCGTCCTGGTTCGGTGTTCCGGTGTGCCGGGGGCGGGTGTGGTCAGTTGCGCTTGGCCTTTTGGATGCGTTCGGCGATCTGCTTGATGCGTTGCAGGCGGGCGTCCCAGGTGGCACCGACGGCGGACAACTGGGCCACCGCGCGGGCGAGTTGGGCCTCGTCGACGTTGTAGCGGCGCTCGCGGCCGGCCGGGGTCGCGTGTACCAGGCCGACGCGGTCCAGGACGCCGAGGTGCTTGGCGACCGCCTGCCGGGTGACGGGGAGGCGCTCGCTGAGTGTGGTGGCCGTACCGCCGCCGTGGGCGAGGAGCAGGTCGAGCATGCGTCGGCGGGTCGGGTCGCCGACCGCGGACCACAGGTCGTCGTCGATCGTGGTGTTCACGGCCGCGCCCCCAGCTTGGCGGCGTACGTGACCAGGCGCGGGAGGAAGAGGTCCCAGCCGTGGACGTGCTCGTGGTACGCCTCCTCCAGTACGGCGGCCTCCCACCCGCGCTCGCGGAAGCCGGTCTCCCGGAAGCGCAGCAGCGTGCCGTCGCCGGACGGTACGAGGTCGAAGGTCACCAGGAGCGAGTTCGTCTCGGTGGCCGGGCTCTCGTCGTAGACCCAGCGGAACACGAACCGGCGGGGCGGGTCGGCCTCCAGCACGGTGAGCGGCACGATCGTCGCGTCGGGCGACGTCGGGTCGCCGAAGGTGATCGCGCCGGTGGCACCCGGGACCGGGACGAGGTCGGCGTCGTCGGGCCACCACTCGCGCAGGTGTTCGGGTGAGCTGATCACCTCGTAGACCACGTCGGGGGCGGCATCGATGTGGAGCTCCTGCTCGATGCTTCCGTACTCCATCTCCATGTGATCCTCCTGAACGCCTTGACGCAACCATCGGTTGCACTTCCAACGTAACCCGCGCATCCCACTGACGCAACCTTTCGTTGCGCATGCGGTGAGCAAGCGTCGGAACGGTCGACCGGCGGGCGTTGGATCGGTCGCCCCGGCCGCCCGCCGACCCGGGACACCCGCGCCCCGCCCCCTGGCCGGCCTTCACCTCACGCGGCCCGCGCACCAGGGTCGGCGAGAGCCGAATGTGCCCGGGGGGACCCGAATCCCGAGACGGTGCGCGGTTTCACCGGCGTGCCCACGATCGGGGACGTGATTCGCGATGGGGCGGAGGCGTCCTGGCCCGTGGCCCGCTTCCGGGCGACGTCGTGGGCGCGGCGGGTCGGTGAAGGACCGGGAGGCGGCGACCGCTCATAGTGTTCCGGTATCGGCGGGCCGGGTGATCGGTTGGAGGGTTCGGTGGGCGGGACGATGCGGGCTGTGGTGTTGAGCGGGCCCGGGCCGGTGGAGAACCTGGCGGTGCGGGAGCTGGCGGTTCCCGAGGTGCGGCCGGGGTGGGTTCGGGTTGCGGTGAAGGCGTTCGGGCTCAATCGGTCGGAGTTGCATACGCGGCTCGGGCTGGCCGAGGGGGTCACGTTTCCGCGGGTGCCGGGGATCGAGGCCGTCGGGGTGGTGGATGCGGTCGATCCGGCCGATGTGGGGCGTGCTCCGGCGGTCGGGCGGCAAGTGGTGACGATGATGGGGGACATGGGGCGTACCTACGACGGCGGGTACGCGGAGTACACGTTGGTGCCGGTCGAGCAGGTCATCGCGTTTTCGTCGGAGTTGGCCTGGGACGTGGTCGGGGCGGTGCCGGAGACGTTGCAGACCGCCCATGGGTCGTTGACCACCGGGTTGGATCTGGCCGCCGGGCAGACCCTGCTGGTTCGCGGGGGGACCTCGTCGGTCGGGTTGGCGGCGGCGGCGTTGGCCAAGGGGCTCGGGGCGACCGTGTTGGCGACCACTCGCAAGGCCGCGAATGTGGACGTACTGAAGGCTCAGGGGGTCGACCACGTGCTGGTCGACGACGGGAGAATCGCCGGGGCGGTTCGGGCGCTGTATCCCGATGGGGTCGATGCCGCACTGGAGTTGGTCGGGACGCCGACGCTGCCGGACACGCTGGCCGCCACTCGGGTGCACGGCACGGTGTGCTTCACCGGCATGTTGTCCAATCAGTGGCTCGTACACGACTTCTACCCGATCGGGTATCTGCCGAAGGGCGTTCGGCTGACCGCCTACGGGGGCGACAGTGGTGACCTGCCGGGCGAGGTGTTGCAGCGCTACCTCGACGAGATCGCCGCGGGACGGATTTCGTTGGGGCCGACGCACGTGTATCGGCTGGACGAGATTCGTCAGGCCCACACGGATATGGAAATGGGCCGTGCCGTGGGCAAGTTGGTGGTGTCGACCGGTCGCTGAGCCGGGACCCGGCCCGCCTCCCTACGCCGCCCCGGGACCGCTGCCACCGGGGTCCAGGGTCGGCGGGTCGGCGGAGAAGCGGGCCGCCCTGGCGTCGCGTTCGTCGCCGAAGTGCCGGGTGAGGATGTCGTAGAGGGCGGGCCGGCGGCCCTTGAGCCAGCGGCGTCCGGTGGACATCGGGATCAGGGACAGGTCGATGTCGGCGCTGACCATGGCGTCCGCGGCGGCGGAGGTCTCGGTGAGGATGCGCCCGTAGGGGTCGAGGATCATCGCGTTGCCGGTACGGACCTCGTCGTCGTCCCGGCCCACGCCGTTGCTGAAGATCAACGCCAGGCCGTTGTCGTGGGCCCGGGCCGGGAGCCAGCGCATCAGCCAGGCTCGGCCGCTTTCGCCGCGGAAGGCCGCTTCGATGGCGGTGGGGTCGCGGTGGCGGCCCTCCCACAGGGCCATCGGGATCGGACGCATGGCGTGTGGGCTGCGTGAGGCGGTGCCGCCGGTCTGGTGCGGGGCCACCAGGATCGAGGCGCCGAGCAGGGCGGTGGCGCGGACGTTCTCCACCAGGTTGTTGTCCCAGCAGATGAGGATGCCGACGCGGGCGCCCCACGGGGTGTCGAAGACGGTGTAGCGGTCGCCGCTGGAGATGGCCTCGTGTTCGAAGGCGTGCAGCTTGCGGTGACAGTGCACTCGGCCGTCCGGGAGGCAAACGGCGTACGAGTTGTAGAGGCGGCCCTCGGCCGGGTCGATTTCGAGGAAGCCGAGGCCGGCGGCGATGCCCAGCTCCATGGCGAGCCGGCGCACATGCTCAACGGACGGGCCGGAGAGCGGTTCGGCGAGTTCGCGCAGACGTTCGGGGGTGTGTCGGCGTAGGTGCCAGTAGCCCAGCAGACACATCTCGGGCAGTACGACCAGCCGGACCCCGTCGGCGGCTGCGGCGCGGACGAAGTGTTCGACGCGGGCGAGGTTGTGCGCCTTGTCGTCCGGGCGAGGCTCGAACTGTACGGCGGCGCAACGCAGCAACTGATCCATGGCGGCTCCCGTTCGTGGTGACGCGGATGGGTCTTACGCGGATGGGTCCGACGCGGCCGGTTCGGTCCGGCCCGAGGTGGTTCGATGCCGGCGAACGCGGGCGGGCCGGACCGACTCCCGGCCGGGCCGTTCTCATCACAGCGGCCGGCACCGCTCGCCGTCCAATGAATGTTTGGGCCGTTTCGATAACCCGGTGGAATGGATCGCGGCCTAGGCTCGCGCCATGGACGTGCGTTTGTTGCGGGCGCTGGTGGCGGTGGCGGACTGTGGTGGGTTCGGGGTCGCCGCAGGACGGTTGTCGGTCAGCCAGCCCGCGTTGACCAAGCAGATCCAGGCGCTGGAGGCCGAGGTCGGCGGCGCGTTGTTCGTCCGAGGGCGGCAGGGGGCGGAGCCGACCCGACTGGGCCTGGCGCTGTTGCCCGAGGCACGTGAACTGGTCCGCCGCATCGATCTGTTGACCCGGCGGGCCGCACAGTTCAAGCGTGGGGAGGCGGGCAGTCTGGCGGTCGGGTTCGGGCTGTCCGGTATCGATCTGGCCCCGCAGGCCGTGGCGGCCTTTCGGCGGCGCTTCCCGGGCGTCGGGATCACGCTGGAGGACATGTCGTCCGCCGCGCAGATCGAGGGGGTACGGGCCGGCGACCTCGATGTGGGGTTCGTACGGCTGCCGGCGCCGGACGACCTGGCGCGGCTGGTGGTCCTGACCGACACCCTGGCGGTGGCCTCGCCCGGGGACCAGGAGCCGCCGCCGACGGATGCGGTCGGGGTCGCCGCGTGGTTGCGCGGGCGGCCGGTGGTGCGGCTGACGCGGGCCAAGGGGCCGGGGTTGGTGCGGCAGATCGAGCTGTTCGAGGGCGAGTTCGACGCGCGGCCCGAGTTGGTCCAGGAGGCGTCCGACCTCCAGACGGTGCTGGCTCTGGTGGCGGCGGGGGTGGGTGCGGCGCTGGTACCGGCGGGCGCCGCCGACATCGCGGCGGCCACGGTCCGGGTGACGCCGATCGAGTGCGACGGTGGGCGCGCTCGCGGATCCGACGCGGTGTCCTGGCGGATCGGCGCGGTCTGGGACCGGGCTCGGGCCACGCGGGCCCGGGACAACTTCCTCACCGTCGTTCGAGAACTCACCGACCGCCGTGACGCGGACATCTCCGACGGCGGCTCGGCCCGCCCGCCCGGCCGGGCCGGCGGACCCGACGGCTCTTCCGGCGTCCGGTAGAACGCGCACGGGAACGGCGGGCGGCCCGGGCTTCGCTCAGGCACAAGGGGTGTCCGGTCGGGTCGGTGAGAACTCGCCGATGGTCGTGCGGCCGCTGCTCCGGGAGCGCGGACCGCGCTCGTGCCCGGCGGAGGTCGGGTCAGGTCTTGGCGAGGCGGGTGCGGGTGAGTTCCGGCGTATCGGGAGAGCGGGATTCGACGGTGGCCCTGAGGTCGGCGAGGGTTTGGCCGGCCAGTTCCCGGCGCCAGGCGAGGTCGGCTCGGGACATGGCCTGGGCGACGGCGCACGAGGTGCGGTAGTCGGCCGTGGGGTCGGCGTCGGGGCCGTTGTGCAGGATCTGTTGGCAGCGGAAGGCCGGGTCGGGGCCCTCGATCGCGACGACCACGTCCATCAGGGTGATGTCCTTGAGGGCGCGGGCGAGCCGGAAGCCGCCGCGTGGGCCGGAGGTCGAGGTGACGATGCCGGCGCGGGCGAGCGCCTGGAGCTGCTTGTTCAGGTACGCGGCGGGCAGGCCGTAGAACGCGGCCAGTTTGGTGGCCGTGACGGCGGTGCCCGATTCGGCCCATGCCAGGTTGAGGCAACTGTGCAGCGCCCACTCCACGCCTTCGCTCATCTGCATATGCTGGACGCTACCCATCCAGAATACTCGGAACAACCCCGATTCCCCCGAACGGCCCCGGACCCGGGCGGGCTCGAAGGCGCCTACAGGGGCAGGTCGGCGAGTTGTTCGAGACGTCTGGCTCGGGCGATGGCGTCGAGGGGTGGGGACTCGATGCCGGTGCGGCAGCTTCGGCACCGGGCGCCGGGGACGAGGTCGGGGCCGGGACGGCCGCAGTCGGAGCATTCCACCAGGCGCGGGCGGCGCGACTGGGCCGGGATCACGGGGAGTTTCGGGGCCTTGGTGAGGCGGTAGTGCAGCAGGCCGGGCTTGATCCTCCGCCCCGGCGGTGGCAGGTCCTCGGTGAGTTCGCGGAAGACCTCGGCCTCGGTGTCGCCATCGGCGAGCCGGGCCAGCAGGAAGGGCACGAGGGTACGCAACTCCCGCTCCTTGAAGGCCAGTCGCTCGTCCACGTCGGCGAGCGAGCGCAGCAGCGCCAGGGCACGCACGGCGGGATCCTCGACGGACGCGGGGGTCCGCCCGTCACCGGCCGCGCGCGGCCCGGCCCATTCGGTGAAACGACCGAGCAGCCGCCCGGTCGTCGAGTCCCGTAAGCGCTTGGCCACCACGATGCCGGCTTCGGTGAGTTCACCAAGCACGCGGCGGGCGACGTGCGCGCCCACGTTGATGAGTTCGCGGATGGTGTCGACGGTCAGCGGGGTGCCCTCGGGCAGGACGTGGTAGCGGAGGGCCGCTTCCAACGCACGTCCGGAAAGGGAGCCGTATCGGGCCAACACGGCGACGACGGGGTCCTGGACAGGAGTGGGGGTATCGCTACCCTGTGATTCAGCCACGGCGAGGTCCTTCTCGTTCTGTGGTCAGGCCCTCGTCTCGGTGTTGGTAGCACCTGCGGGGGCCGAGTTACGTTTCGGGCAAGGAACAGCACACAGTGCGACGATGCCCGCCGTCAATCACCCTCACGAGTGACACTGCGTGGCCAAGCGCCCCCACCCAGGGCCGGCCGCCGCCGCGAGGCGGCCGGCCTAGTGGGTCCTAGAGGAGCGCCTCGTCCGCACAACGGAAAACCGCATCCACGGGCTGAGCTCGACATTCGGCCGAATCCTCGGATCGCCGCCCCGTACAGCGGAATTCACGCACATCGGTAAACCCGCCGAGCGGGCGGTTCGACGCCCGAAGGCCGAGGGTTCGTCGTCTGCACCGTCGTCGCTTCCTCGGGTGGTTGTCGCCGGGCGCCCGAACGCAGACATGCCTCTTACGTCCTCCGCGGTTCGGAAGAACCACCGAGGACGTAAGAGGATGTGAGAGGACGCAGGAGAACCTGCGCGGACGTGCGCGGACGTCAGCAAACCCCGGGAACCACCATGCCTACTGCCGCCAGCGCGGGTCCGCGGCCATCGTGCGAAGTTGGTCGAGGGTCAGCGCCGGTTCGCTCCGGGACGGCTCGGGCTTCCCTCCGGTGTACTCGAACAGGGCTCCCTCGGAGTCCGGGTCTTGGTTCAGGACGAGGCCGGGGCTGACGCCGTTCCCCGCGCTGACCCAGACCATGCGCCCGTCCGGGTAGCGCACGCTCGCGCGCCAGTCGAGGAACTCCGGCGGACCGTTGCCCACCGACTGCCGGACGGCGAGGGTCGTGGTGCCGTCGGGCAGAGTCTCGGTGCGGCAGTCCGCCCGCCCGGCGCAGGTCTCCAACGGCGTGTTCGGGTAGCCCATGCTCGCCGTGACCGTCGACCGCCCGCGCGCGTCGCCGATCACGAGCGTCGCACCGTATTCCGGCTCCCCCTTCGAGATGACGTTCGTGCCCGGTGGCAGCAGATCCTCCAGGACCGCGAGCATGCGCTTGTCCGGGGTGGGGAGCGCGGTCACGGCCCGGTCCCAGTGGGAGTCCGTGGCGATTCGGGTGAGGTCGGCTATCGTCAACCGCGGATCCTCGTGCACCCCGATCACCCCGTTGGCCGACCCGATGTGCTGGTCACGAACTCCCCCGCTGTGGGCGCCGACCGCGATCCGGCCACCGTCCGGCCGGTCCAGGACGACGCGCCAGAACCTTTGTCGAGCGTCTCCCCACGCGTTGGTATGGATCTTGGTGACGGTCAGCTTGGAGCCGTCCGCCCGCTCGGTGGTCTTGCACTCGTCATAGGGTCGACGACCATCCACCGCTCCGCAGTCGGTCAGCCGGGAGTCTGCGGTACCCGGGGCCGGCCGGGAGAGCTTGACCTCGACGCCGGATTTTCCGCGTGCGTCGGAGTACACCAGCTTCGCGAACGGATCCCGGGCAATCAGCGGCGGATCCTTGGGGGTGGCCTGCGAACCCTCGCCGGACACCTCGCTCACCTTCCCGGCCGCCGGCACCAGACTCTTGAGCACGGAGACCATCTGATTGCCCGTCACGGGCCACCCCGTGGGCAGTTCGGTATCCGGCACCGTGCGGCGGGACGCGGGCGAGCCGTCCGCCTCCAGGCTCCGGTCGAGGGCGACCCCGCCCCCCACCGCGGCGACCGTCAGCGCGCACGCGGCGGCACCGAGCCGGATACGCCGGCCCCGACGCAGTTGCCTCCCCCGCGCCACGCCTCGGGCAATCACCTCCGGGTCGTACGCGGGGAAACCGTCGACCACGGCGCTCAGGGCTCCCGGCAGGGCCTGCTCGAACTCCCGGTCGTGGTAGGGGACTTGCCGTTCCGAGTCCTGGGAGGCCGATCCAGGGCGGTCAGCGGCCACGATGCGATCACCGGTCCTTTCGATAGGAGCGAGCACGCGAAATTCGGCGAAGCTCGATGGGATGCACGAGGTGGGATGAAAACAACGGATATGCGCGCCCGAACGCGCCGACCTCACGGCCGGTCGAGGGCCAGCCCGGCCAACTGATCGCCCAGCAGGCCGCGCAGGCGATCCAGCGCGCGGTGCGAGCGCACCCGCACCGCTCCCTCGGACAGGTCCAACATCTCGGCGGTCTGCTCCACCGAGCGGTCCTCCCAATAGCGCAGGACCAGCACCGCCCGATCCTGCGGCGCGAGTGCGGCCAGACCGTCGAGAAGGGCGAGCCGCAGCTCGGGATCCCCCGTCGCTCGATGCGCCCGCTCGGGCACGGAGTCGGTCGTGCGCTCGGTGGAACTCTTCCGGCGCTGCTGGGCGATATAGATACGGACCAGGGTGGTGTGCGCGTATGCGAACGGCCACTCCATCCGACTGACCTTGCGCCACCTCGGATACAGCCTGCCGAGGGTCTCCTGGAGGAGATCCTCGGCGCCGTGCCAGTCCCCCGAGGTGAGCAGGCATGCGGTACGGAACAGCCTGCGGCTGTATGTCGCGGCGAACTCCCGGAACTCCGCGTCACTCGCGCCGGGCATGCGTTGGCCCCCGTTCGTCGACGTCACCAAAGCAATGAGGTGGAGCCGACGATTCGTTACAGCCCCGCCGATCGGGTTCCTGGTTTCCGGTACCCGTCGCGTTGGGCAGGCTCGATGAGCGCGTAACCACGCGGTACTTCGGAGTTCGGGAGAGGCGACCAGATGGCCAGGATCAAGGGGAGCGTGAAGTGGTTCAACGAGGCCAAGGGATTCGGCTTCATCAGCCCGGAGGACGGCAGCAAGGACGTCTTCGTGCACTTCAGTGCGATCCAGAGCAATGGCTTCAAGACGCTCGCCGAGGGCCAGTCGGTCGAATTCGAGATCCAGGACGGCCAGAAGGGCCCGAGCGCCGCCAACGTGCTCGCCGTCTGACCTGATCCGCCCTGCCGAGGGAGCCAAGCGCCTCGGCACCGAAGCACCGCACCACCGCGACACCGCGATCGTGGCCACGAACCCGGTTCACCGACTCGTGGCCACGACGGCGCGGCGAGGCCGCCGCGCGAGCTACGCCAGATACCGCTCGATCGTTTCCACCTTCGCGGTCAGCCCGTCCACGACCCCGTCGCGGATGTCCGCCTTGAGCACCAGGCTGACCCGGTTCGAGCGCGCCTTGACCGCCTCGACGGCCGCCTTCACCACGGCCATCACCTCGTCCCACTCGCCCTCGATCGAGGTGAACATGGCATCGGTACGGTTCGGCAGCCCACTGGCCCGCACCACCCGGACGGCTTCCGCGACCGCCTCCCCGACGTCTTCACCGACACCGAGCGGGGACACCGAGAACGCCACGATCACGACAACACCTTCCGCAGCCCGACCATCGTCGTCCCCAGCCTAGATCCCGCCCGCTACGCGACCTCGAACGCCACCCGCAGGGCTCGGCGGATGTCGGCCGTCGCGCGGCGCGAGACGTCGGCGGCCGGGATCGCGTTGGAGCCGTGGAAGGTGCCCGGGCGATGGTGGAGTTCGACGCGCACACCGGCGCGGATCAGCCGGCACGCGTACTCGATGGCCTCGTCGCGCAGCGGGTCCAGCTCGTTGGCGGTGATGTACGCCGGAGGCAGGTTCGTCAGGTCCTCGGCGCGGGCCGGCGCGGCGTACGCGGTCGGCTCGGCGCCGGCCAGGTAGTACTGCCAACTCAGCGCCGCCTGGTGCCGGTCCCACAGCGGCGCCGTCTCGAACTCGCGCATCGACGGGGTGTCCAGACGATCGTCCAGCACGGCCGTGTCCAGCACCTGGTACACCAGCGCCGGACCGCCCTCGTCCCGCGCCCGCAGCGCCAGCGCCGCCGCCAGGGCGCCACCCGCGCTGACCCCGCCCACCGCGATCCGGGCCGGGTCGGCGCCGAACGAGGACGCGTGCTCGGCCACCCAGCACAGCGCGGCCCACGCGTCCTCGAAACCGGCCGGGAACGGGTGCTCGGGCGCGAGCCGATACTCCACACTCACCACGACGCAACCGACCTCCAGCGCGGTGGCCACGCAACTGCCGTCCGAGCTGTCGACGTCGCCGAACACAAAGCCGCCGCCGTGGAACCACACCAGCACCCCGAGCGCGCCGGCCGGCCCGGTCGCGGCGGCGTCCTTGGGCAGGTAGATCCGCACCGGTACGTTCCCGGCCACGATCCGGTCCTCGACCAGCAGGCCGTCCGGGCGCTGCACCGGCTGGGTGCGGGCCTGCTGCGACGCGCGGAAGGCCGTCGGGTCGGCAATGTCCACGGTCGGCAGGTACGGGAGGACCGCGAGCAATTCGGGGTCTATGCGGTGTTCCATGCCGCGGAAACTAGCAGCGGATGCCGGCAACTTCCATGACGGTCCGTCAGATCCGACCGAAGCGAGGCGGAAGTCACTCCGTCGGCGGCACCGGAAGGCTCCGGGCGACCGCCCCCACCTGCGAAATCCGCTTTCACCCGGACCACCCGCGGACGCACCATGTGGCCATGAACGCGATCCCCACCACGACGCTCTGGCGGCCGACCGGACCGGCCGAATTGGAGCTGGTGCGCGAGTCCGGCTGGACCGCGTGGCCGCCCAGGCTGCCCGACCAGCCGATCTTCTATCCGGTGCTGAACGAGGACTACGCGATCAAGATCGCCCGCGACTGGAACGTACCGGCCTCCGGCGCCGGCTACGTAACCCGCTTCCACATCGAAACCGAGTACGTGATCCGCTACCCGGTACGCCAGGCCGGCGGCCGAACCATCCTCGAACTCTGGGTCCCCGCCGAAGACCTGCCCGAATTCAACCGCCACATCATCGGCCCGATAGAACTCGTCCACGAGTTCCACTGACCCACCCCACCCCGACCCGCCCCCCAGCGGCCCCACCCACCCCGGGCAGCCCCCACCCCCGACAGACCACCCACACCCGCCGCCCCACCCCCAGGCGCGTCAGCGCCCCCGACCCAGCCCCACCCCGGTGATCGACGCGCGCAGCGCGGAGAGCGGCGGAGCCGCAAAACAAAGACTTCGTGCCCCGTAGCGAAGCGAAGGGACACGAAGTCACGAG
>NZ_JBEXUX010000105.1:0-25691 GCF_040629175.1 Embleya sp. NPDC005971
CTCGGGGTCGCCGCTGAGCGCGAGCGAGAGCGACGGGGGCAGGCCGCCGGTGCGGTACTGGTTGGCCGCCAGGACACCGATCTGGTCGCGCAGGGCGTTCAGCGCGGTCTGTTCCTCGGTGATCCGGGCCTGCGTCTGGTTCGCGGTGCCCTGCTGCTTGGTGATCTGCTCCTCGACGCCGTTGGCGGCGTCGGTGGCCTTGACCACGTCGCTGTGCAGTTGGTTGACGCGATCCTTGGTCTGCTGGAACGTCTGCGCGGGATCCGCGCTCGCGGTGCCGGCGAAGGTCATCACGCCGGTCATGGTCGCCGCGGCCGTGACGACGGTCGCTGCGGTACGCACGGCGGTGCGCGGCTTGGGCTTGCGGTGCTGCCCGGGTCGACGTTGGGACGCCACTGGTGGCGGGTCTCCTTCCTCGGCCGCCTACCGGGTTAGCTGACGGGTTCGGGCGGAAGAAGGCGCCCTACGGTGCCGGAGCACCGATTCACCCCAGGGACTGCGAGGGTCCCCGGTTCCGGCTTCGCATCGCGATGACGGCGGTTGCCCGACATCACCGAAAGACGTCCCCGAATTCGGCGGAGGCGATCGTGCCGACCGGGTGGCCGACGTCGAGTCCGATCGCCTGTCGGAGAACACTAGTCACAGCCGTGTCACGACCATCACCATTGGCCCCTGCATTGCCAAAACTTTACCAATCCCGCCGTTTCCTTCTCCGCGTATCACGGGAAAAGCGCCCGGATTCCCGAAAGTCGATCTTGAGTCGATTTGGCGAATATTGCCGGCATATGACCCGCCGATGATCATCGACCGGCCGCCGGCTAAGCTGCGGCGGCAACTGCAGCGGCGTCCCGGATGCCGCGCGACGGTCGACGAGGAGTTGTACGACGTGGACGTTCTGCGGCAGATCCTGCTGATCCTGCACATCGTGGGCATCGCGTCCCTGCTCGGCGGCTTCCTCACCCAGATGTCCGCGCTGCGCGCCGGCGACGGGCGGATCGTGCCCGCGATGACGCACGGCGCGCTGACCATGCTGGTCACCGGCCTGGCGCTGGTCGGCGTGGTCCAGGCGGGTCTGGACAAGGACGTGGACAACGCCAAGATCGGCACCAAGCTGGTGATCCTGCTGGCCATCCTGCTGCTGGTCTGGGGCAATCGCGCCGCGGACCGGGTGTCCTCGAAGGTGCTCGGCGCGATCGGCCTGTTGACCGTGGCGAACATCGCCATCGCGGTCATGTGGACCTGAGGCCCGGGCCGCCCTACCGGGTGTCCACCACCCGGAACACCTCGGCCATCAGCCCCGCCCCCAGCCCGAAGCGCTCGGCGTTGCCGGTGAGCATCCCGGCGACCTGCTCGCGCAGCCCGGACAGGTGACTCGTCTGACTCGCGTGCGACAACAGCGCCGCCATCTTGCGTTCGAACACCGCGCTCACCTCGACCGCGTGATCCGGTGCCGGCGTCGGCGACAACCACGTCTCCGACACGGTCCACTCCTTCAGCCCCTCCACCTCCAGCAGCTCGGGGTGCGCGAACGGATTCCGGGCGTCCGGATAGATCGCCCGCATCGCCGCCTCGCCCGCCTCCAGATGATCCGGATGACTGGGCGCGAGCCGGTTCCAGTCCCGCTCCGGGCTCGGGATCACCATGCGCTGCGGTCGCACCTGCCGGATCACCCGGGTGATGTCGCGCCGCAGCTCGAAGGTCGCCGCCAGCCGCCCGTCCGGATGACCGAGCCAGTACAACCGCCGCACCCCCACGTGCGCCGCCGCCGCGCTCTGCTCGGCCCGCCGGATCCCGCCGATCTCGGACCGCGGCACCGCCGGGTCGAAGCCGCCCGCGTCCCCGTCGGTGACCAGGCAATAGCTCACCTCGATCCCGGCCTCGGTCCAGGTCGCCACCGTCCCGGCCGCCCCGTAATCGATGTCGTCGGGGTGCGCGGCCAGCACCAGGACCCGCTCCACGTCGCGATCGTCCAGCACGATGTACTCCTTGATCCGGTCGACCCGACGACGGGAAACCCGTCGTCGGCGCGACGATCCTCGCTCGGTACAAAGGGCCGAGCACGACTCGCTTGTTACCCACCTAGACTCGGGGAACGATGAGCAGCCTCTTCGACGACATCCCCCTGCCCGGTTTCGAGACCGCGGCCAAGAAGTCCCCCACGAGCCCCGCGGACGACATCCCGCTGCCGCCCGAGCCGGACGACAACCAGGTATACGGCCTGCCGGAGGACTATCCGGACGACCTCTACGAAGGGCAGTACGCGCCGCCGGCCGAGCCGCGCGACGCCTACTACCGCAACGGCGCCCCGCGCCCGGTGGTCGATCCGGCCCGGTTGCTCGACGGGATGAACCCGCAACAGCGCGCCGCGGTCGTCCACGAAGGGACCCCGCTGCTCATCGTGGCCGGCGCGGGCTCCGGCAAGACCCGCGTGTTGACCCATCGCATCGCCCACCTGCTCGCCGCGCGCGGTGCGCACCCCGGCGAGATCCTGGCGATCACCTTCACCAACAAGGCCGCCGCCGAGATGCGCGAGCGGGTGGAGGCACTGGTCGGACCGCGCACCAGGGCGATGTGGGTGTCCACGTTCCACTCGGCGTGCGTGCGCGTCCTGCGGCAGCAGTACAAGAAGCTCGGCATGAGTTCGTCGTTCTCGATCTACGACTCGGCCGACCAGCAGCGGCTGATGGCGATGGTCTGTCGCGACCTGGACCTGGATCCGAAGAAGTTCCCGCCGCGCAAGTTCAACGCGCAGGTGTCCAACCTCAAGAACGAGCTGATCGATCACGAGGACTTCGCCGCGAAGGCGATCAACGAGACCGAGCGCATCCTGGCGCAGGCGTACACGATGTACCAGGAGCGGCTGCGCCAGGCCAACGCGCTGGACTTCGACGACCTGATCATGACCACGGTGCACCTGCTCCAGGCGTTCCCGGACGTCGCGGAGCACTACCGGCGGCGCTTTCGACACGTGCTGGTCGACGAGTACCAGGACACCAACCACGCGCAGTACATGCTGGTGCGCGAATTGGTCGGCGGCGCCGCGGGCAGCGGCCCGCGCCTTACCGCGGACGGCGAATTGGTCAATCCCGCCGAGGCCGGGCTCGTCGGGCTCGAACCGGCCGAGCTGTGCGTGGTGGGTGACGCGGACCAGTCGATCTACGCGTTCCGCGGCGCGACCATCCGCAACATCCTCGACTTCGAGGCGGACTACCCGAACGCCCGGACCATCCTGCTGGAGCAGAACTACCGGTCCACACAGACCATCCTGAGCGCGGCCAACGCGGTGATCGAGCGCAACAGCAACCGGCGCGCGAAGAACCTGTGGACGGACGCCGGCGCGGGCTCCGCGATCGTCGGCTACGTCGCGGACGACGAGCACGACGAGGCCCAGTTCGTCGCGGACGAGGTGGATCGGCTCACCGACGCGGGCAAGACCAAGCCGGGCCAGGTCGCGGTGTTCTACCGGACCAACGCCCAGTCCCGGGTGTTCGAGGAAGTGTTCATCCGGGTCGGGCTGCCGTACAAGGTCGTCGGCGGCGTGCGCTTCTACGAGCGCCGCGAGGTCCGCGACGTGCTCGCGTATCTGCGACTGCTGGCCAACCCGGACGACACGGTCTCGCTGCGACGGATCCTGAACGTGCCCAAGCGCGGCATCGGCGACCGGGCCGAGGCGTGCCTGGACGTGCTGGCCGCGCGCGACCGGATCCCGTTTGCCCAGGCGCTGCGCCGGGCGGAGGACGCGCCGGGCCTGGCCAAGCGGTCCGCCAACGCGGTCAACGGCTTCGTCCGGTTGCTGGACGACCTCACCGCGGTCGTGGACGGTGGCGCGGGTCCGGCCACCGTGCTGGAGGCGATCCTGGAACAGACCGGCTACCTGGCCGAGTTGCAGGCGTCCAGCGACCCGCAGGACGAGACCCGGATCGAGAACCTCCAGGAACTCGCGGCGGTCGCACTGGAGTTCGAGCAGGCCCAGGCCCAGGAGGGCGGCGGCGGCACACTGGCCGACTTCCTGGAGCGGGTCTCCCTGGTGGCCGACTCCGACCAGATCCCCACCGACGGCGACGACGGCGGCGTGATCACCCTGATGACCCTGCACACCGCCAAGGGCCTGGAGTTCCCCACGGTGTTCCTGACCGGCCTGGAGGACGGCGTCTTCCCGCACATGCGTTCGCTGGGCGACGCGAAGGAGCTGGAGGAGGAGCGTCGGCTCGCCTACGTGGGCATCACCCGTGCCCGCGAGCGGCTCTACGTCACGCTCGCGAAGATGCGCAGCGCGTGGGGCGCGCCGTCGTACAACCCGCCGTCGCGCTTCCTGGGCGAGTTGCCGGAGAAGCTGGTCGACTGGCGTGGCACGTCCCCGTCGGCGGCCAAGGCGCTGTCCGCGACCAAGTCGACCGTCGGCTCGCGCGGCGGTTTCGGCAAGGGCGCGCAGATCAAGGAACGGCCGATCGTCGCGCTGTCCCCCGGCGACCGGGTCACCCACGACAAGTTCGGTCTGGGCACGGTGGTCTCCACAGCCGAGAGTGGTGACAAGGCGAAGGCCACGATCGACTTCGGCGCCGGCGGCGAGAAGACCCTGCTGTTGCGCTACGCGCCGGTGCAAAAGCTCTAGCGTCGGATACGCGTGCGGGCCGGGCCGAATGAATCGGCCCGGCCCGCACGCGTATCCGCGCACCGTCTCGGCGGCGTCGCCGAGACGGTGCCTAAGCGGTGATCTGGATCTCGTAGGGCGCCGACTCCACGCCGGACGCCGAGACCACGCACAGCTCCACCCGGCCGGGTTCGACGTCGACCGGGACCGGGACGACCACGCACGCGTCGGACGGGTTGGCGAAGCCGGTGTCGGCCGGGATCAGCGGGGCGTGCACGTGCACCGCGCCGAACTTGACCACCACCCGGGCGAGCAGGTCCGCCTCGTGCGAGCCGCCCGCGGCGAGGTTGATCCCGCGCACCTCGATGTCGTCGCCCTGGCGGACGGCGGAGTCCAGGTCGCCGCGGGTGCGCACGCGGACCACGGACAGGATCACCGGGCGGTCGTTCTCGGCCAGCTTGCCCGCGAGATAGGTGATCACCGAGACCACGGCGAGCGCGACCAACGTGGCCGGGATGTCCGGGAGTCGGTCCGGGTCGCGGGCCAGGCCGACCACCACGAAGCCCACCGCGACCAGGTTGACGAGCAGGTACTGCGCGTCCACGAAGGAGGCTCGGCCCGCGTCGTCGGTGACCAGGTCGCGCAGCGCGGCCCGGTCGGCGCGCAGCTTCTGCAACACCCGGCGGCCGACCTTGTCGCCGACGATGCGCCGGACCGCGACCGCGGCCAGCAGCGGCGCGGCCACCAGGGTGATCTGGTCGAGCGCGACATTGCCGAGCCGATCCAGCAGCCGATCCCGCTCGCCGGCCCCGGAGGCCGAGGCCAGCCGCATGCCCAGGAAGGCGAAGCAGTACATCAGCGCCACCATCCACAGCGCGGCGACCGCCTTGGAGGTGGACAACCGGCCGTCCAGGCCGCGTACGGGCGCGAACACGCCACCGCTCGTCCGGGCGGCCCACCCGACCACGCTGAGCGCTCCGGCGACCACCACGGCGGCCACGATCCCGGCGGTGCGCGAGCCGGTCCAGCCGGCGCCGATCGCGGTGAGGGCCTGAACCAGGACGAGCACCGCGACCAGGAGCCACAACACGATCAGCGCGCGCCCGCCGAGCACTTGCAGCCAGGCGCGCCCCTGGGCCCGGCGCACGGCCGCCAACTCCTGTGCCTTGCCCCGCAGTTCGTCGGAAATCCACTGGCGGGCGCCGCCGTCGGAGTGGGCGACGGCCGAGGGCACACCCTCCTTGCGGGCCAGGGTTCGCCTCAGCGTCTCGAAATCGGCGACGGTCCTGCGGTATTCCTCCCGGACCACGCAATGACAGTCCGGTCCGTGCACACCGACACCGTGCGCCACTTCGCCACGCCCTCCCCACCACCACATACGAACGTGCTCGTTCAGCGGCACATTGTGCCGCATCCGAGGGGGGTCGCATGGGCCCGGTCGGGGGATCGCACGGTTTGTCGATCCCAGACCCCGGGCGACCTCGATCCCGGTCCCCCGCAAGGCGACCCGCCGGCCGTCGCGACGCGTTTCCACGCCCCCCGCGAACGCCGCCGGCCCCCGCCCGGAATCGGGTGGGGGCCGGCGGCGCGCACGTGCGATGCGACGGTGGGGACTACTCCCACTCGATGGTGCCCGGGGGCTTGCTGGTCACGTCCAGCGTGACCCGGTTGACCTCCCGGACCTCGTTGGTGATCCGGTTGGAGATCCGGGCCAGCAGGTCGTAGGGCAGGCGCGACCAGTCGGCCGTCATGGCGTCCTCGGAGGAGACCGGACGCAGCACGATCGGGTGGCCGTAGGTCCGGCCGTCACCCTGCACGCCGACCGAGCGCACGTCCGCGAGCAGCACGACCGGGCACTGCCAGATCTCCCGGTCCAGGCCCGCCCGGGACAACTCCGCGCGAGCGATCGCGTCCGCCTCGCGCAGGATCTCCAGTCGATCGGCGGTGACCTCGCCGATGATCCGGATGCCCAGCCCCGGACCCGGGAACGGCTGACGCCAGACGATCTCGGACGGCAGGCCCAGTTGCTCGCCGACCGCGCGCACCTCGTCCTTGAACAACTTGCGCAGCGGCTCGATCAGCTTGAACTGCAGGTCCTCGGGCAGCCCGCCGACGTTGTGGTGCGACTTGATGTTCGCGGTGCCGGTGCCGCCGCCGGACTCGACCACGTCCGGGTACAGCGTGCCCTGGACCAGGAACTCGACCTCCTCGCCGTGCGCGCCGGCCTCGGCGACCACCTCGGCGGCGGCCTGCTCGAACACCCGGATGAACTCGCGCCCGATGATCTTCCGCTTCTCCTCGGGGTCGGTGACCCCGGCGAGCGCGGTCAGGAAGCGCTCCTGCGCGTTGACCACCTTGAGCGAGACGCCGGTGGCCGCGACGTAGTCGCGCTCGACCTGCTCGGGCTCGTCCTTGCGCAACAGACCGTGGTCCACGAAGACACACGTGAGCTTGTCGCCGACCGCGCGCTGCACCAGCGCCGCGGCGACCGCGGAGTCCACGCCGCCGGACAGGCCGCAGATCACGTGCTTGTCGCCGACCTGCTCGCGGATCAGCTCGACCTGCTCCTCGACGATGTTGACCATCGTCCAGTTCGCCGCGAGCCCGGCGCCCACCTTGAGGAAGCGCTCCAGGATGGCCTGGCCGTGCTCGCTGTGCATCACCTCGGGGTGGTACTGCACGCCGTACAGCCGCGCCCCGTCGTTCTCGATCGCGGCGACCGGCGCACCCGCGCTGGTCGCGGTGACCGCGAAACCGGCCGGCGCACCGGAGACCGAGTCGCCGTGCGACATCCACACCGACAACGCGGCGGGCAGCCCGTCGAACAACGTGCTCGTGGGACCGGTCACGGTCAGCGGCGTCGCGCCGAACTCGGCGAGGCCGGTCTTCTCCACCACGCCGCCCAGACTCTGCGCCATGGCCTGGAAGCCGTAGCAGATGCCGAGCACCGGAACACCGGCCTCGAACAGTGCCGGGTCGATGCTGGGCGCCTCGTCCGCGTACACCGAGGAGGGGCCGCCGGACAGGATGATCGCGGCCGGCCGCTTCGCGAGCATGTCCGCGACGGGCATGCTGTGCGGCACGATCTCGCTGTACACACGCGCCTCGCGCACCCGGCGGGCGATGAGCTGGGCGTACTGGGCACCGAAGTCGACGACGAGGACGGTCTCGGTGCCGCCCCCGTCCGGGCTGGCAAAGGTCACGAGGGGCCTTCCGGCGAAGCGAAAAAAGGGGTGGATGCCGATTCTACCGGCGCCGCGCGGGTGACCCCGGCTGGTGTCCGCGCCGGCGGGCCCGACATACTGGCGCCATGTCCTCGTTCGACGTGACGCGCAGCTTTACCTATGGCACCGGGATCCCCGGCGCCGCCGTCATCGCCTGAACGAGTACAGCCACAGGCAGACGAAGACGCCCCGGGTCCGGTACCCGGGGCGTCTTCGCGTTTGCCGCCGACACCCCGGAGCACGGCCCCCCTCCGGAGAGCAGGCCACCGATGGAAGACACCACCACGACCCCGCAGTCCCCTCAGGACGTGATCGGCGCCGGCCGAGCCCGGATCGACGATCTCGACCGACGCATCATCGAGCTGATCACCGAGCGGGTGGACACCTCCGCCGAGATCCAGCGGGTCCGGGTCGCGTCCGGCGGCGCGCGGGTGCAGTTGTCCCGCGAGATGGAGGTCATCGCCCGCTACCGCGACGGATTGGGCAAGCCCGGGACGACCGTGGCGCTGACGCTTCTCGAGCTGTGTCGCGGTCGGGTCCGCCCGCAGGCGTAACCTCACCGCGCCGGCGGTCGTTGTGACTGATGGCCGGCCCGCTTGATGCGCGGGCCGGGCAACGCAAGGCCGCCGACGCGATGAGGCGCGCTCGACCAGTGCGCCGTGGGACCTCGCGTTGGTGTCGTGACCGGGACGCAGGGGACAGCAACCGGTCACAACCCCGCCGGCGGCCGGTGTCGGGGACGCTCGACACCGGCCGCCGCGCCTTGGGCCGATCCGTGGATCGCCCCCGAACGCACCGCACCTCGACGTGCCTCATTCACCGCCAAGCGGATCTTTCACGCCAAAGTCGCCGGCAGCGCCCACAGTAGCGGGATTCCCGCCCCACCCCGGTGGTCGCGCGGGACCGCACCCCGGGGTCGGAGACGTCCGGTTAGCCGCAAATGATGATCATTAACCGCTCGATAGATGTCATTTTGTCCCGACTTGGCGGCACCCGCTCCACACTCCCCCGTCGCCGGGAATTCACCCTTCCGTCCCCGCACGCCCCGCGAGCCGCACATCGCGCCTCCACGCCCGTGCGCCGCGGGGCGGGACGGGACGGGGCGTCACCGCACGCGGAGTACCTTCATCACCCGCAGCGACAGGGTCAGCGAGCGGGCCCACTGTTCGTCGCTCATCCCGAACGGGGCCGCGATCGGCAACAGGCGCTGGGTCGCGACGGTCTGTGCCTCGGTGAACTTCATGATGCCCTCGGCGCCGTGCCGCCGACCGAGCCCGGAGTCGCCCATGCCACCCATCGGCGCACCCGCGCTGCCGTAGGCCGCCGCGTAGCCCTCGTTGACGTTCACCGTGCCCGCGCGCAGCCGTCGGGCGAGCGCGCCGCCGTGTCGGGTGTCGCGGGTCCACACGCTCGCGTTGAGGCCGTACGCCGTCTCGTTCGCGCGGGTGACGACCTCTTCCTCCTCGGTGAACCGGTACACCGACACCACCGGGCCGAACGTCTCCTCCGCGCACACCGCCATCTCGGGCGTGACGTCCGCGAGCACCGTGGGCTCGTAGAACAGCGGACCCAGGTCCGGCCGCGCGGTGCCGCCGATCAGCACCCGCGCGCCCGCCGCCCGCGCCTCGTCCACATGCCGGGTGACCGCGTGCAACTGGCGGCGCGAGACCAGCGAGCCCATGTCGGTGTCCCACGCGAAGCCGGCCGCGAGCTTCATGGTCTGGATCCGGGCCAGGAAGCGGTCCAGGAACGCGTCGTGGATGTCGGCGTGCACGTACATGCGCTCGATCGAGACGCACAGTTGACCGGCCGAGGAGAAGCACGCGCGCACCGCGCCCTCCGCGGCCCGATCCAGGTCCGCGTCCGCCAGCACGATCATCGCGTTCTTGCCGCCCAGCTCCAGCGACGCGCCGACCAGGCGCGCGGCGGCTTGCCGGGCCACCTCGCGGCCGGTGCGGGTGGAGCCGGTGAAGCCGACGTAGTCCGCGCCCTCGACCACGGCGGTGCCGACCACCGGGCCGTCGCCGAGCACGATCTGCCACAGGTCCTCGGGCAGGCCGCACTCGATCAGCACGTCCTGGGCCCACAGCGCGGTGAGCGCGGTCTGCGTGTCCGGCTTCATCACCACCGCGTTGCCCGCGATGAAGGCCGGGATCGCGTCGCCGATGGACAGCGCCAGCGGATAGTTCCACGGCGAGACCAGGCCGACCACGCCCTTGGGGTGGCGCACCTCGATCGCCTTCGTCAGCACCGGCAGCGCACCGGCCCGACGACGCTCGCGCAGGTAGCCCGCGGCCCGCCGGCCGTAGTGCCGCGAGCACAGCGCGACGTCCAGGACCTCCTCGAACGCGTGCTTGCGCGCCTTGCCGGTCTCGGTCTGGATGATGTCCAGGATCTCCGACTGACGCTCCAGGACCCGGTCGTGGAAACGCAGGAACACCGCCGTGCGCTCGCGCACCGAACGTTTGGCCCACGCGGTCTGCGCGAGCCGCGCGCGGGCGAACGCGGAGGTCACGTTCTCCGGCGTGGACTCGGGAAGCTCGGCGATCGGCGACCCGTCGAACGGACTCCGAGTGGTCACCATGGTCGGCACGGGGCCGGTCACCACGCGTCGGGCGAGCCGCTCCGCGGGCAGGCTCGGCAGGTCGATGGATGCGGCTGCTGCCGGCGCGGGCGCTGCGATGTCCGTCATGGCACCAGCGTAGACAGCACTACTTGTCGGTAACAAGGACTGCTCGCCACGAGAGCGGACGCAACGGACACAATCCACCCGCCCGCACCACCCGACGGCCGAAACCCGCAGCCCGCCGCGCCGCCACGCTCAATCCGTGTCGAGGTCCGCCAACGCCGACTCGATCGTGCGGTGGTAGGTCGGATAGGCGTACATCATGTCCCGCAGGGTGGCCACCGGCACCGCCGCTCGCACGGCCACCACGAGCGCGCCCAGGATCTCGCCGCCGGCGGGTCCCGCGGCGGTCGCGCCGACGAGCACCCCCCGGTCGACGTCCTCGATCACCTTGACGAAGCCCCGCGCACCGGTGATGTGCCCGCGCGAGGAGGCGGCCAGATCGGCGATGCCGATCCGCACGTCGAGGCCGGCCGCCCGGGCCTGGTGCTCGGTCAGGCCCACCGCGCCGATCTCCGGGTCGATGAACGTCACCCGCGGCAGCGCGCTGTGGTCCGCGTCGGGGCCCGCCGGGCCGCGGCCCGTCGCGTGCAGGATCGCCTTGGTCACGATCGCCGACTGGTACATCGCCACATGCGTGAACGCGCCCTGTCCGGTGACGTCGCCGACCGCCCAGACCGCCGGCGGCTCGCCACCGGGCCGCACCCGCAACTGCCCGTCCACCGGCAGCGCGTGCGCGTGCGGGTCGACCCCGAGCGCATCGGCGCCCAGGGCGACCAGGTCCACCCGGCGGCCGGTGGCCACCAGCAGCTTCTCCGCCTCGATCGTCTGCCCGTCGGACAGCGACAGGGTGAAACTCTTGCCGTCGTGGGCGACCCGCTCGGCCCGCGTGTCCAGGTGGATCCGCACACCGTCCTCGGTCAGCGCCCACGCGGCCAGGTCGGAGGATTCGGGATCCTCGACGGCCAGCACCCGATCGCCGTTCTCCACGATCGTCACCTGCGTACCGAACCTGACGAACACCTGGGCCAGTTCCAGCCCGATCGCGCCGCCGCCGAGCACCGCGAGCGAGCGCGGTGCCGCGTCCGCCTCGATCGCCTCGCGGTTGGTCCACAGCGGAGTGCCGGCCAGGCCCTCGATCGGCGGGACGAACGCCTTCGTGCCGGTGCCGACCACGATCGCGTGCCGGGCCCGGTAGCGCCGCGCCACGCCGTCGGTGCCGGTCGCCTCGACCGTGTCCACGTCGGTGATCCGGCCGGCTCCGCGCACGAACGTCATGCCCTTGTCCACCAGCCGGTCCACCGCGGCCCGGTCGTTCCAGTCGGCGGTCAGCTCGCGCACCCGCGCGGCGACCTTCGACCAATCGGGGTGTGCCAGACCTTGGGCCTCGCCGGCCGCGTACACCATCGCCTTGGACGGGATGCAGCCCCAGTACGGACACTCGCCGCCGACCAGGCCGTCCTCGATGCCCACCACCTCCAGCCCGGCCGAGGCGAGATTGCCGGCGACGGCCTCACCGCCCACGCCGAGACCGAGGACGATCACGTCGACGTCGATGGGATCGGCGGCTTGCGGGCTCACGGGTACCTCCGAGTGGGTCGGGTGTTTCGCACCGTACCCCGCCGGGATGCGATGATTCGGCGCTCGGCTCCGCCGGCACGCTCAGTTCTGCTGGAAGTAGGCCGCGACGTTCTGGAACGCGTCGTGCGCCTTGGACCAATCGGCCTCGTACGACGCGACATAGATCGCGTAGTCGGTGTTCCGGTCGGTGACGATGCCCAGGTCCATGGCGTGCGCCGGCTTGGTGCTGCCGGTGGCCAGCGGGTCGCCGTTCCAGGTGAACTCCCAGACCGCCGCCTGCCAGCCCGGCCGGTATCCGGCGTAGTCCTTGAGCTGGACCTGACGGTAGCTCGACGCGTATCTGGACTTGAAGCCCGTCTCGTTGGCGCTGAAGTTGGCGAGCGGGTTGCCGCCGACCTTGGTCAGGCCGATCCGGATCAACACCTTGCCGTCGGCGGTGCGGTAGTCGACCTGGTCCTTCTGCGTCCCGGTCACCTCACGCCTGGCGCCGACCGGTACGAACAGGCTGAAGCCCGCCGCGTCCTTGGTCCATACGTAGCCCGGCAGCGCGGTCGGCCCGGTCGTGCCGCCGCCCTGGGTGCCCTGGGACGGCGGTTTGGCCGGCGGCACCACGGCCCCGCCGGCGGACGGCGTGCCGGCGGCCGGCGACTGGTTGTCCGGGATCTGCGGGGCCGTCCCCGCCCCGGACGACTTCGTGTTCGTGGCCGTCGTGTCGTCCTTGCCGTCGTCCCTGGTGACCAGGACCCCCACCACGACGCCGCCCACGATCAGCGCGACCACGAGCGCCACGACCGAGACGATCCGACCGGTGCCGCGGCGGCGCGGTTCGGGCATCGGGCGGTACGGCTGCGACGGTGTCTGTTGCGGCGGCCCGCCCGCAGGGGTGTCGCGGGTCGCCGACGTGCCCGCGTCGGCGGGCGAATACGCCGGCTGCGACCACGCACGGGGTGGGGTGTTGCCGCCGGGGTGCTGGGCCGCGTCGCCGTCGAAGCCCGGCTGCGCGTGCTGGTGCGGGTCGTACGCGCCGGCCGGCGTGGTCGGCTGCTCGGACGTCGCGGGCTGGTGCGTGGGCGGCGGCGGTACCGCGTCGAACTGACGGGACGGCGTCGAATCGGCCACCTCGCGCAGGATCCGGGCCCCTTCCCGGGCGCCCATCCGCTGGTCCGGGTCCTTGACCAGCCAGCCGGCGATCACCGGTTCGAGCCCGCCCGCGTGCCGGGGCGGGTCGGCCTGATCGGTCAGGATCGCGTTCAGCGTGCTGATCATCGTGCCCCGGCGGAACGGATTGCGACCCTCCACCGCCATGTAGAGCACGACCGCCAGCGACCACAGGTCCGCGCCGAGCAGCGGACGTTTGCCCTCGGCACGCTCGGGCGCCAGGAAGTCCGGCGAGCCGACCAGCATGCCGGTCGTGGTGAGCGTGGCGGTGCCGGTCGCGGTGGCGATGCCGAAGTCGGTGAGCACCACCCGCCCGTGCGTGGTGACCAGGATGTTCGCGGGTTTGACGTCGCGGTGCACCACACCCTTGTCGTCGGCGGCGAGCAGCGCGTCGAGCACCTTGAGGCCGAGTTCGGCGGCGTCCGCCGGGGTCAGCGTGCCCTGGGTCTCCAGGATCTCGGCGAGCGACTGGGCCTCGACCAGCTCCATCACGATCCACGGGATGTCGCCCTCCTCGACCACGTCGTGGATGGTGACCACGTTGGGGTGACCGATCCGGGCGGCCGCGCGGGCCTCGCGCAGCGTGCGCTCGCGGGCGAGGTCCTTCTCCTCGTCGTCGAGATGGTCCGGCAGCCGCAACTCCTTGATCGCGACATCGCGATGCAGCATCTCGTCCACAGCACGCCATACCGTGCCCATGCCGCCTCGGCCGAGCATGGTGCCCAACCGGTAACGCCCGCCCACGATCCGGCCGCGCGTGCCCCCGGTCTGTGCCACTTGCCCTCCCCGCGTCAACCGACTGTCCCGCCGGCCAGCCACCAGACTAGAACTCGTCACATTGGATGCGACGGCCCGGTCCGGCGGGCGGATCGAAATCTGCGATGTGCCGCGATCACCCGCGCGGATCCGCGCCCGCCCGCACCGACGCTCCCGCAGACCCGCGGCACGGCGCCCGTCGGGGCGGTCCTGCCGGGGCCCGGGCCCGGGTCAGCTCGTCGTGCTCACGCCCCCCGAGTCCCCCGGCGAACCGCTCTGTCCACCGGCGCTGCCGCCCTTGGACGAGTCGATCGGCGGACGTGTGGTCGGCGGCGCCGAACTCGACGGCGGCCGACTGGACGGCGGCCGCGAGGTGCTCGGCGCCGTGGTCGAGGGGCGGGCCGTGCCCGGGTCGGTGCGAGTGGGCCGCGCGGTCCGGGTCGACCCACTGCCCTGGTTGCCGTTGCCGGGCGTACCGGTGTCGTCGTGCCCGGCACCGCCCGAGGATCCGGTGGGGCGCGTGGTGTCCCGACGGGTCTCGGTGCCCGGCGCGTTCGGGGCGATCGGACCGCCCTGCGACGCGCCGCCCGACCCCGGCGAATCCGAGCCGCCTCCGCCCTGCCCGCCCACGGCCGTCGGCACCCAGATCGCCAACGCGGTCACGGCGGCGGCGACCATGGTGCCCAGGACGACGGTCCGGCGCCGCTTCCCGGCCGCGGCGTTCGACGCCGACGGGCCGGTGGGCGCACCGATCAGCACCGGGTTGCGCCGGTCGTCGGCGGTGGCCGAGGCATGGAGCGCGTCGGCGGGCGAGTACGCGCGCTCCCCGGTCATCGGGTAGCCGCCGGTCGCACCGTCCGGGTCGGCCCGACTCACCGCGCCGAACGAGGGCGCCGGCGGCACCGGCGGTTCCTGGTGCCACAGCGGCGGCACCTGCGGAGTCGGCGCGGCCTGCCAGGACGAGTGGGTGACCCCCCGCACCCCGCCGGGGTCCTGCACCGTCGCGGTGCCCGGCGGGATAGGCAGCGGGCCCGCCTCCTCGGCGGGCACCTCGACCAGGGCTGCCATCAGCAGTCGCTCGGTCTCGTCCTCGTCGGCCCGCTCCAGCGGGTCCTTGCGCAGCAACGCCTCGATCGCCGGCCACAACGCCTGGGACCGGCGCGGCGGCGCGGGCTCGTCGGTGAGCACGGCGGTGAGCGTGTCCATGGCCCCGGTGCGCCGGAACGGCGAGAAACCCTCCACCGCCTGGTACAGGGTCACCCCGAGCGACCACAGGTCCGAGGCGGGGCCGGGCCGACGCCCGAGCACGCGCTCCGGCGCGAGGTATTCGGGCGAGCCGACCAGCATCCCGGTGGCGGTGAGCGTGACCGACCCGGCCACGGTGGCGATGCCGAAGTCGGTCAGCACGATCCGGCCACCGGGCACCATCAGGATGTTGCTGGGCTTCACGTCCCGGTGCAGCACGTCGGCGGCCCGCGCGGCGCGCAGTGCGGCAAGCACCGCCAGGCCGACCTCGGCCGCCTCGTGCGGGGCCAGCCGGCCCTCGTCCAGCACGTCGGTGAGCGAGGGGGCGCGGACCAGTTCCATCACGATCCACGGGCGCCCGTCGTCCTCGGCGACGTCGAAGATGGTGACCACGTTGGGGTGGGTGATCCGGGCCGCCGCGCGGGCCTCGCGCAGGGCGCGTTCGCACCGCCCCTGGGTGTCCATCTCGTCGAGGTCGTCCGGTATCCGGACCTCCTTGACCGCGACGTCCCGGCGCAGCAGTTCGTCGAAGGCGAGCCAGACCGTGCCCATCCCGCCCCGACCGAGCGGCTCGGCCAACCGATAGCGCCCGTCCACCAGGCGGCCGTTCATACCGCTGTCGTGTGCCACGTGGTCCTCCCCAAGACCGTGGACATCTCCCGATCCGCCTTGTCGGCGCGTGATTGGCGTCACGTGTAGGACGTCCGAGGCGCTCCGAAGGTTCCGTCGCTGAAGGTACGTTCGGCCACCCGGCGCACGACGCTCCCGGGGCGGAACGAGGCCGAACGCCCCGGCCGCGAACCGCGGTCCGGACCCGGGACCCGAAAGTCCCAGGTCCGGCCGGGCACACCCGCCCGTCCCGGCCCCTCGGCGCGATCGTGTCCGAGCGGAACCGGGTCGAACCGGGTTCAGCCCGCGATCGACAGGTGCCCGCGCGCGTGCTCGTAGTACGCGCCGGCGGTGCCCCACAGGTCGTCGCGCCCGCGCACGGTCAGCCAGTAGCGCACACCGGACGTGGTGCGCACCACCAGGTCCTTGCCGTGGTAGGTGGTCAGGTCCTGTCCGCGCCAGATGTACTCCCACTCGGCGGCCTCGTGCCCCCGGTAGTCGGTGACGCGCAGGAGCAGGCGTTCGTAGTCCTCGCCGTCCAGGCGTTCCCGGCCGCCGATGCTGCCGTGCTCACGGTGTGCGACCGACTCCTCGGGGGCCATCACGATGCCCCGGTCGACGGTGACGGTCACCGAGATCAGCCGGTCCGGATCGGTCACCGTCAGGCCGCTCGCGCTGTCCGTACAGGTCCAGCCCTCCGGGACGGGCAGCGCGAAGCCCAGATCGGTCCGCCGCCGACGCCGCAGTCGCGGTATCACCTTGTTGTCCACGAGCGGGCCGACCACCAGGCAGCCGCCGATCAGGGCGCCCACCACGATCGGATTCGGATTGATCTTCGCGGCCTCCAGGGCGCCGCCGGCGATCACCCCGAGCAACATCGCCACCGGCACCGACCGGGAGATCCGCCGGTGCGGCAACACCAGCCACACGCTCAACGCGAGCGCCAGCAGCACGATCGTGTACATCCCGGTCCAGCTCCCGAACGCGGCCAACCAGCGCGCGCCGGCGGCGGTGGCGATGCCGACCGAGGTCAGGATGGTCGTCCAGTGCCGGAACCACCAGCGCGGCCAGCGCCGGTAGCGGGCCCGGAAGGCGCCGCCCTCGCGGGGCAGCCGCACGTTCGGCGAGGTCTCGTGCAGGCTCCCCCGGGGCGGCCGGTCGGCGCCGGCGCCGAGCTTGCCCGTCGGCCGGGGGGTCTGCGACCGGTCCGCCGGTTGGGGCCGGCCGGACACGCGCACCCCGTGCCGGCGGACCGGGCCGCGCTGGGTCCGGTCCGGCACAAAGCGCTCGGCGATCAGCCCGGCCGGCGCGGGTGCCCCCTCGGCGACCTCCACGAGCAGGTCGCGCACCTCCTCCGGGGAGCCGCGCCGCGCGGGGTCCTTGACCATCAGCGCCTTGAGCACCGGGGTCAGCGGGCCGGCCAGGAAGATCTCCGGAAAGCGGCCCGCGGCGACCGCGCCGAGCGTCGCCGCGTGCGTGTTGCGGCGAAAGGCCGGGCGGCCCTCGACCGCCTCGAACAAGGTCGCGCCCAGCGACCACAGGTCGGCCTGCGGCCCGGGCTGCTCGCCCGCGATCTGCTCGGGTGCCAGGTATTCGGGCGAGCCCACCATCGCGCCGGCCTGGGTGAGGGTCGCGCTGTCCTCGACCGAGGCGACCCCGAAGTCGGTGAGCACGACCCGGCCGTTGCGGGCGAGCAGCACGTTGGCGGGCTTGACGTCGCGGTGCAGCACGCCGGCCTCGTGCGCGGCCTCCAGGGCGGCGAGCAGTCGCAGGCCCAACTCGGCGACCTGCTCGGGCGGGATCGGGCCCTCCTTGTCCAACTCCTGGGCCAGCGAGAGACCGCGGACCAACTCCATCACGATCCACGGCCGCCCGTCCTCCTCGGCCACGTCGAAGATGGTCACCACGTTGGGGTGATCGATCCGGGCCGCCGCCCGGGCCTCGCGCATCATCCGCGCACTCAGCGTGCCGCGATCGTCTTCGTCCACGAAGCGGGGCAGCCGCATCTCCTTGACCGCCACATCACGGTCGAGCATGGTGTCCACGGCCCGCCACACGGTGCCCATCCCGCCCCGGCCCAGTTGATCACCCAGGCGGTATCGCCCCGCGACCAAACGCTCGGGTGCTTCCGGGTCGGTCAAGTCTCTCGCTCCCCATGCAGCCGCGGCCCCGCCGCGCGATCGGGTGGTTGCCTTTTCCATACTCCGGTCCGGGGTCCGGCGAGGTCCACCGGTTCGGGGACGAACATCGCGGAAAGACACCTGCCCGGCGTATCGGTGGAACGTGGCAACGCCCGGGAAGGTGCCCACGGCGCCGGCCGATCAACCGTTGCGTGCCCGACGGTTCCTTCCGCGACGGCGCCGGCCCCGTGCCCTCACCCGGGCACGATGTCCTGCGCGCCCAGGCGCACCGCGTCCGCCGTGTGGTCGTCCATCTGTTCCTGGGACGAGCGCTCCGCCTCGATGCGCTTGACGTAGTAGTCCACCTCCCGCCGTTGCTGCTCCTCCTCCCAGCCGAGCACCCGGGCCATCAGCGCGGCACACGCGCGGGCGGCCCGGGCGCCCCGGTCGAACATCTCGATCGACACCCGGGTGCGCCGATCCAGTACGTCGTCCAGGTGCAGCGCACCCTCGTGGGTGCACGCGTAGACCACCTCGGCGGCCAGATAGTCGTCCGCGCCGTCCAGCGGATAGGCCAACTCCGGTTCGTCCGCGATCAGCGCGAGCAGTTCCTCGATCATCGACCCGTACCGGTTCAGCAGGTGCTCCACCCGGGCCACGTGCAACCCGGCGCGGGCCGCGATCGAGGCCCGCGCGTTCCACAACGCCGGATAACCCTCCGCGCCCGCGAGCGGCACCGTCTCGGTGCAGCTCGGCGGGACCTTGCGATCCAGCCCGTGTACGGCCGCGTCCACCGCGTCCGAGGCCATCACCCGATACGTCGTGTACTTGCCGCCCGCGACCACCACCAGGCCGGGCACCGGGTGCGCGACGGTGTGCTCGCGCGAGAGTTGCGACGTGGCGTCCGACTCGCCCGCCAGCAGCGGTCGCAGGCCCGCGTACACACCTTCCACGTCCTCGCGGGTGAGCGGCACCGCCAGCACCCGGTTGACGTGCTCCAACAGGTACTCGATGTCCGCCCGGCTCGCCGCGGGGTGCTCCTTGTCCAGTTCCCAGCGGGTGTCCGTGGTGCCCACGATCCAGTGCCGGCCCCACGGGATCACGAACAACACGCTCTTCTCGGTGCGCAGGATCAGGCCGGTCGAGGAGTGGATCCGGTCCCTGGGCACCACCAGGTGGATGCCCTTGGAGGCGCGGACGTGGAACTGCCCGCGCTCGCCGACCATGGCCTGCGTCTCGTCCGTCCACACCCCGGTCGCGTTGACCACCTGCCCGGCCCGGATGTCGTAGGTCCCGCCGGTCTCCATGTCGCGCACGTGCACGCCCACCACCCGCTCGCCCTCGCGCAGGAAGCCGGTCACCGCCGCCCGCGAGGCCACCTGGGCACCGTAGCCGGCGGCGGTGCGCACGAGCGTCATCGTGTAGCGCGCGTCGTCCATCTGCGCGTCGTGGTACTGCACCGCGCCCACCAGCGAGTCCTTGCGCAACGCCGGTGCCAGACGCAGTGCCTGACGTCGAGTCAGTTGCCGGTGCCGGGGCAGTCCGCGGCTGCGCCCGGCGGAGGCCGCCATCGTGTCGTAGAGCGTCACCCCGGCGGTGACGTACGGCCGTTCCCAGCCGCGCCGGCGCAGCGGGTACAGGAACGACACCGGCTTGACCAGGTGCGGCGCGAGCGTCTGCAACAGCAGCCCGCGCTCGCGCAACGCCTCGCGCACCAACGCGAAATCGAGCATCTCCAGGTAGCGCAGGCCGCCGTGGATCAACTTGCTGGACCGGCTGGAGGTACCGGACGCCCAGTCCCGCGCCTCCAGGAGACCCACCGAGAGGCCACGTGTGGCCGCGTCGAGGGCGGTGCCGGCGCCGACCACACCCCCGCCCACCACGATCACGTCCGACTCGTGTTCGGCCATCCGCCGCAGCGCCAGCGCGCGCGCCGCGGGCCCCATCGCCGTGGTCCGCATCAGCCACCTCCGAAACCGATCCACACCTGCCGGACCACACCCATCGGGCGACTCGCCCCTCCCCCGCCTACCCAATGCCCGTCGGACCGACCACGCGTTCGGCCGTTCCGGGTCGGTCCGACCGTCGGTGCCGCGCCCGGGGGAACGCGAACGGCCCCGAACACCAAGGGTGTTCGGGGCCGCTCGGGGAACGGGTCAGTGTGCGGGCGAGACCGTGACCTCGACCTGCTGGAACTTCTTCAGCTCCGAGTAGCCGGTGGTGGCCATCGCCCGGCGCAGCGCGCCGAACAGGTTCATCGAACCGTCGGACACGTGCGAGGGGCCGAGCAGGATCTCCTCCAGCGTGCCCACCGCGCCCAGGTTCATCCGCCGACCGCGCGGCAGCTCGGGGTGGTGCGCCTCCGAGCCCCAGTGCTGACCGGCGCCGGGGGCGTCGCTCGCCCGGGCCAGCGCCGAGCCGATCATCACCGCGTCCGCGCCGCACGCGACGGCCTTGGCGATGTCGCCGCTGCGGCCCACGCTGCCGTCGGCGACCACGTGCACGTACCGGCCGCCCGACTCGTCGAGGTAGTCGCGGCGCGCCTCGGCCACGTCCGCCACGGCGGTGGCCATCGGCACCGCCACGCCGAGCACGCTGCGGGTGGTGTGCGCCGCGCCGCCGCCGAAGCCGACCAGGACACCGGCCGCGCCGGCCCGCATCAGGTGCAGCGCACCCTGGTAGGTCGCGCAACCGCCGACGATCACCGGCACGTCGAGGTCGTAGATGAACTGCTTGAGGTTCAGCGGTTCGGCCCGCCCGGACACGTGCTCGGCGGAGACCGTGGTGCCGCGGATCACGAACACGTCCACGCCCGCGTCGATCACGGCCTTGTGGTACTGCGCGGTGCGCTGCGGCGACAGCGCGGCGGCGGTGACCACGCCCGAGTCGCGGATCTGCTTGATCCGCGCGCCGATCAGCTCCTCCTTGATCGGCTCGGCGTAGATCTCCTGCATCCGCCGGGTGGCCGCGTCCTCGTCCAGCGCGCCGATCTCCTCGATCAGCGGTGTCGGGTCCTCGTAGCGCGTCCACAGCCCTTCGAGGTTGAGCACACCCAGGCCGCCCATGCGACCGACCTCGATCGCGGTCTGCGGCGACACGACGCTGTCCATCGGCGCCGTCAGGAACGGCAACTCGAACCGGTACGCGTCGATCTGCCACGCGATCGAGACCTCTTCGGGGTCCCGGGTCCGCCGGCTGGGGACGATGGCGACGTCGTCGAAGTGATAGGCACGCCGGCCACGCTTGCCCCGGCCGATTTCGACCTCAGTCACGTTGCGCCTCTCCTGCTGGAATCGGTGGATGGGAAAATCCCCGTATCCCAGGGTACGGGGCGGGCAAACCGGCAAGAGGCCCCGCCCGCGGTACGGACGAGGCCCCTGGGAGGTGCCGTGGATCAGCGCGAGTGGTAGTTCGGCGCTTCCTGCGTCATGTGGATGTCGTGCGGGTGCGACTCCTTGAGCCCGGCCGAGGTGATCCGCACGAAGCGGCCCTTGTCCTGGAGCTCGGTGACGGTCGCCGCGCCGGCGTAGCCCATCGACGCGCGCAGGCCGCCGATCAACTGGTGCGCGACGGCGGAGAGCGGGCCCCGGTAGGGGACCTGGCCCTCGATGCCCTCGGGGACCAGCTTGTCCTCGGAGAGCACGTCGTCCTGGAAGTAGCGGTCCTTGGAGAAGGACTTGGCCTGGCCGCGCGACTGCATCGCGCCGAGCGAGCCCATGCCCCGGTAGGACTTGAACTGCTTGCCGTTGATGAAGATCAGGTCGCCGGGGCTCTCCTCGCAACCCGCGAGCAGGCTGCCCAGCATCACCGTGTCGGCGCCGGCCGCGATCGCCTTGGCGATGTCGCCGGAGTACTGCAGGCCGCCGTCGCCGATCACCGGCACGCCCGCCGCGCGGGCCGCCTGGGCCGCCTCGTAGATCGCGGTGACCTGCGGCGCGCCCACACCCGCGATCACCCGGGTGGTGCAGATCGAGCCGGGGCCGACGCCGACCTTGACGCCGTCCACGCCGGCGTCGATCAGCGCCTGCGCCCCGTCGCGGGTGGCGATGTTGCCGCCGATCACCTCGACCTTGGTGTTCGCCTTGACCTTGGCGATCATCTCCAGGACGTTGCGCGAGTGGCCGTGCGCGCTGTCCACCACGATGAAGTCGACGCCGGCCTCGACCAGTGCCTGGGCGCGCCGGTAGCTGTCGTCGCCGGTGCCGATCGCGGCGCCGACCACGAGCCGGCCGTCCGCGTCCTTGGTCGCGTGCGGGTACTGCTCGCTCTTGACGAAGTCCTTGACCGTGATCAGCCCGCGCAGCTTGCCCGCGTCGTCGATCAGCGGCAGCTTCTCCACCTTGTGCCGGCGCAGCAGTTCCATCGCCTGGTCGCCGGTGGTGCCGACCTTGCCGGTGACCAGCGGCATCGGGGTCATGATGTCGCGCACCCGGCGCGAGTGGTCCACCTCGAAGCGCAGGTCGCGGTTGGTCACGATGCCCAGCAGCCGACCGTTGTCGTCGGTGACCGGGACGCCGCTGATCCGGAACCGCGCGCACAGCGCGTCGACTTCCTGGAGCGTGGCGTCCGCACCGATGGTGATCGGGTCCAGCACCATGCCGGCCTCGGAGCGCTTGACCGTGTCCGCCTGCGCGGCCTGGTCCTCGACCGAGAGGTTGCGGTGCAGCACGCCGACGCCGCCCTGCCGGGCCATGGCGATCGCCATCCGGGCCTCGGTCACGGTGTCCATCGCGGAGGACAGCAGCGGGATCCGGACGCGGATGTTGCGGGTGACCCGGGCGGAGGTGTCCACCTCGCTCGGCACGACGTCGGACGCGCCCGGCAGCAGCAGGACATCGTCGTACGTCAGCCCGAGCATCGCGAACTTCTCGGGTACGCCGTCGGCCGTGAGACTCATGACACCTTCCGAAGGTATTCCGATGGACCGCTCCGCCGGCCCGCTCCCCGTCGACCTGCTCCTCGAAGCCGGCCTGCTCCTCGAAAAAAGCAGGACCGGTTCCCGGGTACGGGGGAACGCGCTCTCGGCAAGCGGATGGGTGGATTGAGGGTTCATGCTACTGGCCCCACGCGATGCTTCGAGCCCGGTTGCCGATGGTGAGCACAACCGCGCACCGGGGCCGCACCATTCCCGGGCCGGGTCAACAGCGGTCGGGCACCACCCGGCGACGGTTCGCCGCGGTGCCGTCGACCTCGGCGAGCAGCGCGCCGAACAGCCGGGCGACCCGGTCCTGGGCGGGGGTCGGACGGCGCCGCCGCAACTGCTCGACGAGTTCGTCGTCCTGCCGCAGCAGGCCCAGGTCGGCGGTGCCGGATCGGCCGCCGAGCCGCACACCGCCGCCGTTCACGCGGTCTTCTCCTCGCCCGCCAACGCCCTCAGGCGAGTCAGCGCACGATGCTGCGCGACCCGCACCGCGCCGGGCGACATGCCCATCGCCCGCCCGGTCTCCTCGGCGGAGAGGCCGACGGCGACCCGCAACACGAGCAGCTCGCGCAGGTTGTCGGGCAGCCGGCCGAGCAACGCCCGGGCGTGCGCGGCGTCGCTGCGCCGCACCACCTGATCCTCGGGCCCCGGATGGTCGTCCACCGCCTCGGGCAGATCACACGTGGGCACCGCACCGCGCATCGCGGCGCGCTGCACGTCGACCACCTTGTGCGCCGCGATGCCGAACACGAACGCCTCGAACGGACGGCCCTCGTCGCGATATCGCGGCAGTGCCGACAACACCGCGAGGCAGACCTCCTGCGCCGCGTCGTCCGCCGCGTGCTCGGCGCCGGAGACCCGGCCCAACCGGGCCCGGCAGTAGCGCAACACCAGTGGTCGGACGTACGCGAGCAGTTCGTCGGTCGCCTGCACGTCCCCTTGGACCGCACGAACCACGACGGCACGCATGCCGTCGTCGGCCTGCGCGTGTGCTTCGTACGGCTCGTCCGGCATTCGCTCGGGGGTCCCACCCATGCCATTCAGTATGCAGGGATCGGCGACCGAATCGCGGCCATGCCGACCCGGGGGACTCATCCGGCCCCCCGGGCAACGGCAATCACCGCACGGACCCTCGCCCGTCGGGGGCCGCCGACACACGCGTCATCGCACAAGTCCCCACCGACCGTGCCCACCCGGGGAGTGATCCCCCGGGCCCTCACGGCCGGGGGAGCGCTCGCCTGCGTGCGTCATCGCACGAGTCCCCACCGGAATCCGAGCGCGACCGCGTGGGCCCGGTCGGATGCGCCCAGCTTCTTGAAAAGCCGGCGCGCGTGGGTCTTGACGGTGTCCTCGGACAGGAACAGCTCACGCCCGATCTCGGCGTTGCTGCGTCCGTGACTCATGCCTTCGAGCACCTGGATCTCGCGTGCCGTCAGGGTCGGCGCCACGCCCATGTCGGGCGAGCGCAACCGCCGGGGCGCGAGCCGCCAGGTCGGGTCGGCAAGCGCCTGGGAGACGGTCGCGCGCAGTTCCGCGCGCGAGGCGTCCTTGTGCAGATATCCCCGAGCCCCGGCGGCGACCGCGAGGGCCACGCCGTCCAGGTCCTCGGCCATCGTCAGCATGATCACCCGTGCGCCGGGGTCGCCGGCCAGGAGGCGGCGCACCGCCTCGACGCCGCCGAGCCCGGGCATCCGCACGTCCATGAGGACGAGGTCGGACCGCTCCGCGCCCCAGCGCCGCAGTACCTCCTCGCCGCTCGTGGCCGTCGTCACCCTCTCGACGCCGGGGACCGTGGCCACCGCCCGCCGCAGGGTCTCCCGGACCAGCGGGGAATCGTCGCAGACCAGGACGGTCGTCATCGCCGGCCTCCGCAGTGGATCCGCGTCACGTTGAGCCTCCACGCCTGTACGTACCGTTTCCTTTGCGGCGGTCCCGAAGGGCGGTGGTCGGGGTCCGACCCCGACCGCCTTCGTCGCCAACCGCTTCACCCACCCCAACGAGCATCACTCGAAAGGGTTACGGGGGGAGTTCCGCTCCGCCGTTACGACAACGAGGCGACCAAGCCCGAGGACACGCAAGGGTGATCGCGCGCGTACACCCCGCCACCTTCCACGCGTCTCCCCCTCGATTCCCGCCCGGGCGGACCCGCCCCGAGCCGTCGGACGACCTCATCGGCCACCAGGGTGAGTAATTTTTTCTGGTTTCGGTGCATAAGTGGGAATTAGGATTGGAACTGATCATTTCGTGACACAGTCGCACCTACTTCTGATCGCTTGATCACGACTGTTCTGCACGGTCTGCACCAGAGGTGGCAACCCTGCTCACCGACAACTCGTACGCGATAAGCAAGAGGGACGAGTCATGGCTGATTTCTCGCGACTCCCCGGCCCCAACGCCGATCTGTGGGACTGGCAGCTCTCGGCAGCCTGTCGCGGAGTCGACAGCGCACTGTTCTTCCATCCCGAAGGCGAGCGAGGCGCCGCCAGGGTCGCCCGGGAGGCTTCGGCCAAGGAAGTCTGCATGCGGTGCCCGGTCCGTCGCCAGTGCGCCACGCACGCCCTCAAGGTGCGCGAGCCGTATGGCGTATGGGGCGGCCTCACCGAGGACGAACGGGTCGAACTCGACAGCGACCGCCGGCACGGGGTCGCCGCGGAACGAGCGGCGGCGGCCGCGGGCAGCGGGTCCGGGGCGCACCACGGCACCGAGGCACTGAGGCACTGAGGCACCGAGACATCCAAGACCGCAACCGAAGAAGGCTCGGCGGCCCGTCCCCGGATCCGGGCCCGCACCGCTGACGTCCCATTCGGTCCGCGGGTTGCCGGTCTTGCTGTTCTCACAGACGACCGCGTTCGTGACCGGC
>NZ_JBEXUX010000106.1:0-25156 GCF_040629175.1 Embleya sp. NPDC005971
CCTGGTCGAGGAGATCACCTCGCGCGACCTCACCGACGTGGTCCTGGCCGCCCACTCCGGCGGCGCGTTCCCCGCCTACGAGGCCGCCGGCCGGGCCGAGATCCGGCCCGGCCGGCGTTCGAGGCCACGTGGCCCGTCCGGCGCCCGAGGACAACGGGCCGCGGGCAGGATCGCAGGCTGCGCAGCCCGCCCGGCAGCACGTTTCATGTTCCGAAGGCCAACCCCACACTCCGACCTATCTCGCGTCGCTGAAGGTAGAAACACGCCTTGTGCGGCTCGGCCCCATGCTCGCCGGTGTAACCGCCCCGCATCACCGGCCCGCCCTCGGTGGGCACCGGGAACATCCGCCCCAGCGTGGGATCCGCCGCCACGAGGTCGTCGCGATCGGCCAGATTCACCCAGTTCTCGACGAACGCCGGCGGCTGTGCGGGCTGGGGCCGCACCCACGAGTCGACGACCGTGTCCGGGCCGAGCGGAGACCCGAGCGTGATCAACAGCGGCAGCGGTCTGCGCAGCCGGTGGGCGAGTTCGTAGGCGACCACCGCGCCGAGCGAGTGCCCGATCACCACCTTGGTGTCGAAACCGATCTCGGTACCCACCCGATCGAGCACCCGATTCCGGGTCTGATCGTCCGTCAGATATCGGGTCAACTGGGTCAGCGCCTTGTTCACGAAGCCACCGGCCGAGCCCGGCCCGTCGGCGGCGAACCAGCGCAACCCGGCGAGCCCACACGTGGGGGAGAGCACGACGGTGCGACCCGTCTCCCCCGGCCCGCCCTCCAGGCGGGCGATCTCCCTTGCCGCGCGCTGCCGTTCCGGCGGAACCGAACCGCGGAGCGCGGCGCGATCCAGCCATTCGCGACCGATGCGCGCGGTCACCTCGTGCTGGATGTCCTCGTCGATCATCTCGCCCTGCGACGGGTGTCGGCGGAGCAGGTCACCATAGAACGCCATCCGCGCGTCGATCCCGCGACGGGTGTGGCGGTACTTCCACAGACGGTCCGCGACCTCGGGAAAACCTGCGGCCTTCACTCCCCGGGCCAGTCGTGGCACCCACTCCTCCTCGAGCGTGTGGGCCGACCTGTATTCCTGCGCGATCCCGTGTACCAGCACGATGGCGGCCATCGTGTCCCCTCCCAAGCCCCGAGTCCTTGACGAGCGCGCTCTCGGACGCCGGGCCCAAGAGTCGTGCGAAGGGCCGATCGACGCGGGGGGACGCAGACCGGAGAGTGGCTTCGCAAAGTTCTCTTACCCAGTCGGTAACGGAAGTTGGCATTTGAGTGAAGTTACTTCCGAGTCGTTCGACGAGATGTGCCGTCCGGCCGGAATTATTCGCACCCGCGTACCCGAGCGGCCGGCCCGAAGCCGCCCGAACCCGGCACGAAGTGGATCAAGAGGTCCCGGTGGGCCACCCACCCGCCCGAACCCCCGCAGCCTCCCCGCCGGACGCCGCGGGTGGGCGGCCGGGAACAAAACCCCGCGCCCCCGGCCGACAGGTGGGAACAAAAATCCCGCGCCCCCGGCCAATAGACTGGGCCCTCCACACCCGACGAAACCGAAGGAACCCGCCTGCATGCCTGGCATCACGCGCGAGGAGGTCGCCCACCTCGCCCGGCTGTCGCGGCTGGAGCTCGGGGCCGAGGAGCTTGATCACCTCGCCGCGCAGCTCGACGACATCATCGGCGCGGTCGCCCGCGTCGCCGAGGTCGCAGCCGACGACATCCCGCCGACCTCGCACCCGCTGCCGCTGACGAACGTCATGCGGCCGGACGTCATCCGCCCCGGGCTCACCCCCGAGGAGGCGCTGTCCGGTGCGCCGGCCGCCGAAGAGCAGCGTTTCCGGGTGCCCCGCATCCTGGGAGAGGAGTGACGGCCATGACCGAGACCATTCGCTGGACGGCGGCCGAGACCGCCTCCGCCATCGCCGACGGCAAGGTCACCGCCGTCGAGGTCGCCCAGGCCCACCTGGACCGCATCGAGGCCGTCGACGCCAAGGTGCACGCGTTCCTGCACGTGGACGCGGACGGCGCGCTCGCCGCGGCCAAGGCCGTCGACGACGCCCGCGCCCGCGGCGACCGGCTCGGCCCGCTGGCCGGCGTACCGCTCGCGCTCAAGGACGTGTTCACCACCAAGGGCGTGCCGACCACCTGCGGGTCGAAGATGCTGGAGGGCTGGAAGCCGCCGTACGACGCGACGCTGACCCGCCGGCTCAAGGACGCGGGCGTGGTCATCCTCGGCAAGACCAACATGGACGAGTTCGCCATGGGGTCCTCCACCGAGAACTCCGCGTACGGTCCGACCGGCAACCCGTGGGACCCCAGCCGGGTCCCGGGCGGCTCCGGCGGTGGTTCGGCCGCCGCCATCGCGTCCTTTCAGGCGCCGCTGGCGATCGGCACCGACACCGGCGGCTCGATCCGCCAGCCCGCCGCGCTCACCGGCACGGTCGGCGTCAAGCCCACCTACGGTGGCGTCTCGCGGTACGGCCTGGTGGCCTTCTCCTCCTCGCTCGACCAGGGCGGCCCGTGCGCGCGCACGGTGCTCGACGCGGCGCTGCTGCACGAGGCGATCGCCGGGCACGACCCGCTCGACTCGACCTCGATCGACGCACCGGTGCCCGACGTGGTCGAGGCCGCGCGCAGCGGCAGCGTCAAGGGCCTGCGGATCGGCGTGGTCAAGGAGTTCGGCGGCGAGGGCTACCAGGCGGGCGTGCTGGCCCGGTTCGCCGAGGCGGTCGAGCTGCTGCGCGAACTGGGCGCCGAGATCGTCGAGATCTCCTGCCCGAACTTCACCTACGCGATGCCGGCCTACTACCTGATCGCGCCCTCGGAGGCGTCGTCCAACCTGGCCCGCTTCGACGCGATGCGCTACGGCCTGCGGGTCGGCGACGACGGCGACCGCTCGGCCGAGGAGGTCATGTCGCTGACCCGCGAGGCCGGCTTCGGCGCCGAGGTCAAGCGCCGGATCATGCTCGGCACGTACGCGCTCTCCTCGGGCTACTACGACGCGTACTACGGCCAGGCGCAGAAGGTCCGCACGCTCATCACCCGCGACTTCGAGGCGGCCTTCGGGCAGGTGGACGTGCTGATCTCGCCGACCACGCCGACCACCGCGTTCCCGATCGGGGAGCGCGCGGACGACCCGATGGCGATGTACCTCGCGGACCTGTGCACCATCCCGTCCAACCTCGCGGGCAACGCCGCGATGTCGCTGCCGTGCGGCCTCGCGGACGAGGACGGCCTGCCGGTCGGCCTGCAGATCATCGCGCCCGCGATGGCGGACGATCGGCTGTACCGGGTGGGTGCCGCCGTCGAGGCCGCCTACCTGTCCCGCTGGGGTGCCCCGCTGCTCGACCGCGCACCCGCGCTCTGACTTTTCGAGGAGTCGATATGGCCAAGAAGAAGAAAGCCCCCAAGAGCAACGTCGCCAAGGTCTTCAGCGTCGGCATGCAGCTCTTCGGCGCGATCGGCGTGATCAAGCAGATCAAGGAAGCCCGGGGCAAGAACGACAAGCTGGAGCTGGCCGACGCGGTGATCAGCGCCGCCGCGGTGGTCACCGGCTTCGCGTTGCTGATCCGCGCGATGCGCGAGGTCGAGGACGAGCTGACGGAGGCCGACGCCCTGTGAGTACCACCAGCCTGATGTCCTACGAGGACGCGCTGGAGACCTACGACCCGGTGATGGGCCTGGAGGTCCACGTCGAACTGGGCACCGCGACCAAGATGTTCTGCGGCTGCTCGACCGAGTTCGGCGCGGAGCCCAACAGCCAGGTGTGTCCGACCTGCCTGGGCATGCCCGGCGCGCTGCCCGTGGTCAACGCGGTCGCGGTCGAGTCGGCGATCCGGATCGGCCTCGCGCTCAACTGCAACATCGCCGAGTGGTGCCGCTTCGCCCGGAAGAACTACTTCTATCCGGACATGCCGAAGAACTTCCAGACCTCGCAGTACGACGAGCCGATCGCGTTCGACGGCTACCTCGACGTCCTGGTCGAGGGCAAGACCTGGCGCGTGGAGATCGAGCGCGCGCACATGGAGGAGGACACCGGCAAGTCGCTGCACATGGGCGGCGCGACCGGTCGCATCCACGGCGCGGACTACTCGCTGCTCGACTACAACCGGTGCGGCATCCCGCTGATCGAGATCGTCACCAAGCCGATCGAGGGCGCGGGCGAACTGGCCCCGCTGGTGGCCAAGGCGTACGTCGCCGAGCTGCGCGAGCTGATCCGCGCGCTCGGGGTGTCCGAGGCCCGGATGGAACTCGGCCAGATGCGCTGCGACGCGAACCTGTCGCTGCGCCCCAAGGGCCGGGAGAAGTTCGGCACCCGCAGCGAGACCAAGAACGTCAACTCGCTGCGTTCGGTCGAGCGGGCCATCCGGTTCGAGATCCAGCGGCACGCCACCGTGCTGACCGACGGCGGCACCATCGTGCAGGAGACCCGGCACTTCCACGAGGAGGACGGCAGCACCACCGCCGGCCGCATCAAGGAAGAGGCCGAGGACTACCGCTACTTCCCCGAGCCCGACCTGGTGCCGGTGGCGCCCTCGCGTGCCTGGGTCGAGGAACTGCGCGGCACGCTGCCCGAGCTGCCGTCGTTGCGCCGGGCCCGGCTGCAGGCCGAGTGGGGCGTCAACGACTTCGAGATGCAGTCGATGGTCAACGCCGGCGTGCTCGACGTGATCCTGGCCACCATCGACGCCGGGGCCGACGCGGACGCGGCCCGCAAGTGGTGGCTGGGCGAGTTGTCCCGGCGGGCCAACGAGCGCGGCGTCGAGGTGGCCACGCTGCCGATCACGGCGGCCCAGGTCGCGCGGGTGGCGGCGCTGGTCAAGGGCGGCGAGCTGAACGACAAGCTGGCCCGCCAGGTGATCGACGGCGTGCTCGCCGGCGAGGGCGAGCCGGACGCGGTGGTCGAGGCGCGCGGGCTCAAGGTCGTCTCCGACGACTCGGCGCTCGGCGCGGCCGTGGACGAGGCGATCGCGGCCAACGCGGGCATCGCCGACAAGATCCGCGGCGGCAAGGTGCAGGCGGTCGGGGCCCTGGTCGGCGCGGTCATGAAGACCACGCGCGGACAGGCCGACGCGGCACGAGTGCGTGAGCTGATCCTGGAGCGCCTGGGCGTTTCCTGACCGGCCGGCGGCCGCTCACCCCGAGGAGGGCCCTCGATCGCATCGCGATCGGGGGCCCTTTCGTGTGTGTCCCACACCTCGACGGGACGCCGCGATGTTCGACCGGGGTTCTCCCCAGGTCTGTACGACCCCCTTATCGGGTTCTTCTCGATTGCCTTGGATCGATCGTGGACGAGCTGAGCACCCGGGATACGGCATCCGCCCGATGCCGGCGGACCCCCTGGGACGCGAAGCTCGTACCACGAGCCGGAGCGACCGGCTCGGGTGACCAGGAGGTCGACACCATGGAGTACGAACTGTTCCAGGCCCGTTCGCGCGAGCTGCGGGCGATGGCCGACCGGGACCGGGCCGTCCGCGAGGCACTGCGCGCCGGCCGGCTCGCGGCCAAGGCGGCCCGGGTGGCCCGGCGCGAGGAGCGCCGAACCGGCCGGGGCGCCGGCGGCCTCAGTTCCGATCGCGGCTTGATCGGGTGGCGGGTAGCCGGCCTGCACCTGCGCGCACGGTGAGCACGTGATGCCCGCCACGCTGTTCGAAACCCCCTGGTTGACCTGCGCAAACGGGTTTCGCCGGGGGTGAAAACCCCGGCTGCGAAGCGAAGGAACATGACATGCTCGGCACTGTGGCGAGTACTTCTGTTTCTCCCGTGTTCGTAGGCCGGTCATTGGAAATGGCGCGGTTCCTCCAGGCTTTGCGCGAAGCCGACGAGGGCACGCCGGGCGTCGTACTCGTCGGGGGCGAGGCCGGCGTCGGCAAGACGCGCCTGCTCCAGGAGTTCCTGGAGCGGGCCGAGGCACAGGGCGCGGTGACCGCCGTCGGCGGCTGCCTGGAGCTGGGCGCGGAGAGCCTGCCGTTCGCGCCGATCTCGGCGGCACTGCGTACCCTCTCCCGCCGGATCGGCCCCGAGCTGGCCGAGGCGGTCGCCGGTCGCGAGCGCGATTTGGCGTGGCTGCTGCCCGACCTGGCGCCGGGCACCATCGCGCGCGACGGCGAGTTCGACCGGGTCCGGCTGTTCGAGTTGATGCTCGGCCTGCTGGAGCGACTGGGCGGCGACCGCACCCTGGTGATCGCGATCGAGGACCTGCACTGGGCCGACTCGTCCACGCGCGAACTGCTCGGCTTCCTGTTCCGGCTGCTGCGCACCGGTCGGATCCTGATCGTCGGCACGTACCGGGCGGACGCGGTGGACCGTCGGCATCCGCTGCGCTCCTTCCTGGCCGAGTTGGACCGGGTGCACAACGTCGCCCGGATCGACCTGGCCCGACTCACCCGGGCCCAGGTCGGCGACCAGTTGCGCGGCATCCTGCGCGAGGACCCGCCGCGCCGGCTGATCCGACAGATCTTCCAGAAGTCCGAGGGGAACGCGTTCTTCGTCGAGGAACTCGCCTGCAGCATCCGCGACGGCCAACTCACCGGCATCTCGGACACGCTGCGCGACCTGCTGCTGATCCGGATCGAGGAGTTGTCCGAGGACACCCAGAAGGTGATCCGACTGGCCGCGATCGGCGGGGTCACCGTCGGGCACCGGCTGCTCACCGAGGTCTCCTGGCTGGATCCGGATCGGCTGGAGGAGGCGCTGCGCACGGCGGTGTCGGCACACGTACTGGTGCCGATCGGCGAGGAGTTCCAGTTCCGACATGCACTGGTGCGCACCGCGATCCGCGAGGATCTGATGCCGGGTGAGCGGGTCCGGCTCTACGCCACCTTCGCCGAGGCGTTGGAGCGCTGCCCGGACCTGGTCGGCGCCGACGAGCTGCGCGGTCGGATCGCCACCTACTGGTTCCACGCCGGCAAGGCGGTCAAGGCGCTGCCGGCGGTGCTCGCCGCGGCCGAGGCGGCGCGCGAGCGGTATGCCTTCGACGAACGCACCCGGCTGCTGGAGCGGGCACTGCTGCTGTGGGAGCAGGTGCCCGATCCGGAGCAACTGAGCGGTCGCCGGCTGATCGACATCTACATGGAGGCGGTCACCGCGGCCCGACTGGGCAGCGAGCGCGAGTTGGCCATCCACTTCTGCAAGCGGGCGATCCAACTGGTGGACCCGGTCGCCGAACCCGAGTTGGCCGCGTTCCTGTGGCGGGAGAAGGCCCGGAGTCTGCGCATCCTGTGCCGCTCGTCGGGCATGCCCGAACTGCACCGGGCCAGAGAGATCCTGGCGGGTCTGCCACCGTCGATGGAGCAGGCCCGAGTGCTCGCGCACATCGCCCGGGACCGGATGCTCGACGGCGACGGCGAAGAGGCGATCGCCGAGGCGATGACCGCGCTGGACCTCGCCCGGGCCATGGCCGGCCGCGACATCGAGGCGGAGGCCCGCAAGACGCTCGCCTGCGGCCTGGTGCAGATCGGACGGGTCGAGGAGGGCATGGCACAGATCGCGCTGGCCGAGGAGGGCGCGATCGACAGCAGCGAGCCGGACAGCCTGGTGCATGTGCTGAGCAACAAGGCGTCGCTCCTGGAGGGTCTGGGCCGACACCGGGAGAGCGCGGTGGCCGCGCGGCGCGCGATGGATGTCGCCGCCGAGCGCGGACTCACCCGCACCTCCGGCTCGTTCGCGCTGGGCAACCTCGCCGAGTCGTTGCTCTCGGCCGGCGACTGGGCCGACCTGGAGACGCTGGTGGAGAAGACCCTCGACCTGGACCCGGGGCCGCAGACCACCCGCCACCTCGAACTTCAACTGGTCGACCTGTGCCTGGCCCGCGGTGACGTACGCGGGGCGAGCGCGCATCTCAAGCGCTCCCGGCTGGCCGCCGGCTCGCGCTACGTCGAGGCGCAATACTCGATCCCGCTGGCCCGCGCCGAGATCCGGGTGGCCGAGGCGCAGGGCCGGCTGGACGAATCCCGCGAGGCGCTGGTCGCGGCCCTGGACGGGGTCGGCTGCCCGCCGGGCCATCAGCGCTACATGTGGCCACTGCTCGCCGACGCGGCGGCCAACGAGGCGGACGCGCGCACCTCGACCGTGCGCCCGCGCGAGTCCGAGCTCAAGGCCCGTCAGGACATCGCCGACCGGATCGCGGCGATGGCCGGCACGCTCGCGGTGGACTGCGCGCTGGACGCGGCGTACGCGTCGCAGGTCAAGGCCGAACTGGCCCGCGCGGCAGGCACCGACGACGCCGAGCTGTGGGGTCGGGTGGTCTGCGCCTGGGAAATGACCGAGCAGGTCTACCGCACCGCCTGGGCCCGCTTCCGGCACGCGGAGACCCTGCTCGCCGCCGGCGACCGCGACGCCGCCGCGCTCCCGCTGGCCACCGCCGCGGAGGTGGCCGTCCTCCTGGACGCCAAGACCCTGCGCGAACTCATCGACCTGCTCACCCGCCGCGCCCGGATGGCCCCCACCACCCAGGGCGACGCCGGCACACCGCTGCCGACCCTGACGCCCCGCGAGATCGACGTCCTGCGACTGGTCGCCGACGGCCGCAGCAACCGCCAGATCGCCGAGGAGTTGTACATCAGCGTCAAGACGGCCAGCGTGCACGTATCCAACATCCTGGCCAAGCTGGAGGTGACCGGCCGCGGCGAAGCCGCCGCGGTGGCCCACCGGTTGCACCTGGTGGACGGCTAGGCCCGTCCGATCCGCCGGACCGGACGAGCCGGCGGGTCTCGAAGGCCGGGCCTCGGTCTACCCCGCCGCGGCGGACGACAGGTCGGCGAGTTCGGCGAGCGTTCCCTCGAACTCGGCGATCAGCCCGGTGAGGACGACCCACGCCTCGGGGTTGGCGCCGATGCGCTTGGCCAGGTGCGCGAGCGCCGGGCGCGGGTCGCCGGGAGCCCAGTGGTAGGTGTCGATCGCCACCAGCGCCTCGAACGCGTGCCGGGCCGGCCGGGCGTGCCGGACGACCTCCTCGGTGTCCAACTCGCCCGCGACGACCGCGGCGGAGAGCCAGGAGTGCCACTGGTCCAACGGTGTGTCGCGCACCCGGTCGACGGCCGGCCGGCGATGCTCGGGGACCGGCGGTTCGGCCCGCGGCCCGCGATCCCAGCGCGCACGCAACTCCCGGAGCGCCGTCGGGTCGTCGGCGGCCAACGCGGCCTGCGCCGTGCTGCGGATCAGGTCCGGGAACAGCGCGCCGTGGTTGGCCAGGATGTCGCCGGTCACCTTCGCGTCGGCCCGCTCCCACAGGCTCAACACGATGTCGATCCAGTCGATCCGACGCAGCTTGCGCTCCCCGCACTTGGGCAGCGCGTGGTCCACCACACCGGGGTCGCCGGACATCGCGTAGGACTCGGGCTCGCCACCGAAGTGCGGTTCGTTGATCAGTTGGGCCCGCAGGTCCGGATGCATCGGTACGCGCGGGCGACCGGCCCGCCGGCCGGCGTAGATCTCGCGCCGCAACTCGGCGGTGACGCCGGAGCGGTTCTCGACCAGGAGACGGTCCAAGCGGTCGTCACCGAGGTCCTTGAGCAGCCGGGCGTAGTGCCGCCCGATGGTCTGGTGCTCGGCGAGCGCCGCGAGCATCGCCGGATGTGCGCAGCGCAGTGCGGCCTCGGCGACATTCGGCAACGGCGGGACGTTGCCCGGGAGCAGGGCGGCCGCCGCCGCGTCGTCCAGATGCGGTATCAGGGCGGTCAGTTCGTCCGCGTCCAGCCGGCGGAGCAGGAAGACCACCGACGGGCGCACGGCGGCCGGCACCGCGATCGTCGGCTTGTCCGCGTGCGCCTTCGCCTCGGCGAACAGCTCCGGCAGGGTGCCGCCGAACCGCCCCAGCCTGCGGGCCAGTTGGGCCCACGCGGCCGGATCGGCGCCCAGCGTCGCGATGATCTGCGGCCTGAGCACGTCGTGGATCGTGGTCTCGCCGGTGACGTAGGAGTGTTCCCGGGAGACCACCGCGAGCACCTGGGCGGCGACCCGGGCGGGCCGCATCCGGGCCAGGATCTCGCGCGGCGCGAGCACCCCGGCCCGCAGCGCGGGGCCGACCTGGTCCAGCGCCTCGGTCCGGGTCACCGGCAGATCCGGGCTGTGCAACACGCTCGCCGAGCCGCCCCGCCGAGCGGTGTGCGCCAACACCGGATACGCCTGCAACAGCGCCAGCGCCCGCTCGGCCGTGACGCCGGGCCGGCGCAACTCCCGTCGGGCCCGATCGAGATCGCCGACCTCGTCGCCGCCCGGATCGCTCTCCTCGCCCGGCGGGAACGCCGCGGCCACCACCGGATCGCCGCCGGCCTCGATCAGTCGGCACAGTTGACTCGGCGTCAGCCGAGGGTTGGCCGCCGTCTCGGCGACCTCCCAGCCACGCGCGCAGTAGGCGATCGTGTCCACCAACGCGTCCGAGAGGCACACCTCGTGCGGCACCGACGCGCCGAACCCGCGCACCCCCGTCAACCGGGTGAACACATCCGCCACATCGGCCTCGGAAAGCTCGCGCAGCACCAACACCAGGCTCCGGTCCACGGAATCCCTCCCTCGTGCGGCATACGCTAACGTCCGCCTCGGACGTCGCCCGAACCGGCACAACCACGCCGCCCACCCGGGCCGGGCCGGAGCGGGTGCCTCAGCCCGAGACCAGGCGCAGGATCCGGTCGTCCCCCTTGCGCGGCGTCCCCCGACCGTCGGTCATGCTCGTGACCAGCCACAGTTCGCCCGCGCCGACGGCCACGACCGTGCGCAGCCGGCCGTACCTGCCCTGGAAGTACGCCTTGGGCTCGGTCACGGTGGAGCCCACGATCGGGGCCTCCCACAGGCGTTCGCCCTTGAGGCCGGCCAGGTACACCACGTCGCCCACGATCGCGATGCCGCTCGGCGAGGCGTCGTCGGTGGCCCACTGGGCGACCGGGTTGACGTACGCGGGGTTGTCGCTCGTGCCCTCGACCGCCGGCCAGCCGTAGTCGGCGCCGGAGCGGATCAGGTTCAACTCGTCCCAGGTGTCCTGGCCGAACTCGCTCGCCCACAGCCGGCCGGTCGAATCCCACGCGAGGCCCTGGACGTTGCGGTGGCCCAGGCTCCACACCGGGGAGTTCGGGAACGGGTTGCCGGGCGCCGGGTGGCCCTCGGGCGTGAGCCGCAGGATCTTGCCGCCGAGCGAGCTCCGGTCCTGGGCCAGCGGCTTCTGCCCGGCCTCGCCGGTGCCCGCGTACAACATGCCGTCCGGGCCGAACGCGATCCGGCCGCCGTTGTGGTTCGAACCGGCCGGGATCCCGGCGAGCAGCACCTCGGGCGGGCCCAGCGGTTGTTCCGGCAGATAGGTCATCCGGACGATCCGGTTGTCCTGCTCGGTGGTGAGATAGGCGTACAGGAAGTGGTCGCTCGCGAACGTCGGCGACACCGCGATCCCCAGCAGACCCCCCTCGCCGCGATGCACCGAACCCGGCACCGTGCCGACCACCACCGGCGTCACGGTGCCCGGACCGAGCCGGGTGATGGTGCCGGTGTCGCGCGAGGACACCAGCGCGTCCTTGTCCGGCAGCAGCGCCACACCCCACGGCGTGTTCAGGTCCCGGGCGATCTCACCGGCCACGATCGGCTCGGCGACCTTGGCCGCGGTCGGCCCCGCCGGCACGTACGGCGGCTGGGTGCCGGCCACCGGCGCGGTGGAAGGGCCGGGCGAGCCCTTCTTGTCCGACGAGTCGCCGGAGGAGCCGCACGCGGTGAGTCCGGCCGCCAGCGCGACGGCGAGCACCAGGGAGGGCCAACGAGGCTTCGGACGGCGTGTGCGCACCGGAAACACCACCTTCTCGGGATGCTCCGACCCTAAGGCCGAGCCCGTGGGGGTGGGGTGCGACACGGCATTTAGAGTTCCTGCCATGGTCACCGACGGCAGGATCTGGGTCCCGTATTCCCTGGAGCAACTCGCCCCGCTCCCGGGCCGACTCGCCCCGGGCGACGGCGCCCGATCGCTCATCGACGTCTACGACGGCCTCGACGGCCCGGTTCCGGACACCGCCGCCGACGTCGAGTTCTACGTCCTGCCCTACATGTTCGACCGCCGCACACTCGACCGGATCGCGGACATGCCCCGGCTGAAGGTGATCCAGACGCTGACCGCCGGCTACGAACACGTCCTGCCGTTCCTGCCGCCCGGCGTGCTGCTCTGCAACGGCCGCGGCATCCACGAGACGAGCACCGCCGAACTCGCGCTCGCCCTCACCCTCGCCGCGCTGCGCGACATCCCCACGTTCGTCCGCGGCCAGGACGCGGGGGAGTGGCGGGCGGGCTTCTATCCCGCGCTGGCCGACAAGCGGGTGCTGCTCGTGGGGTACGGAGCGATCGGCGAGGCGGTGGACCGCCGGCTCCAGGGCTTCGAGGTGGACGTGGTCCGGATCGCCCGCAGCGCCCGCCCGGGCCCGCACGGACCGGTCCGGGCGATGGCCGACCTGCCCGAGTTGCTCCCGCACGCGGATGTGGTGATCCTCACCGTCCCGCTCACCGAGGAGACCCGCGGCCTGGTCGACGCCGACTTCCTGGCCCGGCTGCCCGACGGCGCGCTCGTGGTCAACGTCGCGCGCGGCGCGGTCGTGGACACCGACGCGCTGCTCGCCGAACTGGGCACCGGTCGGCTCCGCGCGGCCCTGGACGTCACCGAACCCGAGCCGCTGCCGGCCGAGCATCCGCTGCGCTTCGCGCCCGGCGTATTGATCAGTCCGCACGTCGGCGGCAGCTCGTCCGCCTTCCTGCCGCGCGCCCTGCGGCTGATCCGGGCGCAGCTCGAACGCTGGTCCGAAGGGGTGGCCCCGGCAAACATCGTGCGGGATTGAGCAACCAAACGGCTCAGGTTGCGCTCTGCTTCAGGACAGGGCCGACACCGGTACGGTGTGCCCGCGCATGCCCGACCCGGACGGAGACACATGGAAGACAGGGGGACGGCGCCCGGCGCTGTTCACGAGCGGTTCGAGGCATCGGGCACCGCCGACGCGAATCCGGCGCCGGGCGCCTCGACGGTCGTCGAACCGGCGGTGATCGCCCCCCGAACGGGTGAACACGACGTCGGTCTGCGCACCGTGGTCCAACGGGCCCGGCAGCGGATCGGCACCGGCGCGCTGCCGTACCTGCTCGCCGTGTGCTTCTTCCTGATCTACGCCGCACACTCGCTGCTGCGCCACCGGCGGATGGAAACGCACGCCTACGACCTGGGCCTGTTCGAACAGGTGGTCAAGGCGTACTCGAACTTCGAGGCGCCGGTATCGGACATCCGGGCGCCCGACTTCAACGTGCTCGGCGAGCACTTCCACCCGATCCTGGCGCTGCTCGGCCCGATCTACCGGATCTTCCCCGGCCCGAGCACCCTGTTGATCGCCCAGGCGTTCCTGGTCGCCGCCTCGGTGGTACCGATCACCCGGATCGCCGCCCGCGCGTTCGGCACGCTCGGCGCCGCCGGGCTCGGTATCGCCTACGGGCTGTCCTGGGGCATCCAGTCGGCCGTCTCGTTCGACTTCCACGAGATCGCGTTCGCGGTACCGCTGCTGGCCTTCGGCCTCGACCGTTTCCTGCTCGGCCGACACGTCCAGGCACTGGCCTGGTGGTTGCCGCTGATCCTGGTCAAGGAGGACCTGGGGCTCACCCTGGCCGCCGCGGCCGTGCCGCTGGTGCTGCTGCGCCGCTGGAAACTGGCCGCCGCGCACGTGCTGATCGGGGTCTCCGCGTTCGCGCTGGCGATCTTCGTGCTGCTGCCGGCGATCAACCCGAACGACACCTATGCGTTCTGGGGCAATCTCGACTCGACGCAACGCTCCGGCAACGCGGATCCCAACACGTCGCTGGGCCAGGTGCCGATCACCGAGCTGATCATCGAACTGCCCAAGTCGATGGTGTTGCCCAGCGCGAAATGGATGACGCTGTTCACCCTGCTGCTGCCCACCGGGTTCATCGCGCTGCGCTCGCCGATCCTGGCGATGATCGTGCCCACCATGTTGTGGCGGTTCACCTCCAGCAACGAGTTCTACTGGGGCACCTACTTCCACTACAGCGCGGTGCTGATGCCGATCGTGTTCGCGGCCTTCGTGGACGGCGTGGTCAAACTGCGCGCGTCGCGGGCGGACTGGTTGCGCCGGTACGCCGCCAAGGCCGCCATCGTCCCGCTCGCGGTGTCGCTGGCGCTCATGCGCGACTTCCCGCTGATGGACCTGCTGCACAAGCGCACCTGGATGGTCCAGGACCGGGTGCACTCGGCGCACAAGGTGCTCGATCAGATCCCGGGGGACGCGACGGTGTCGGCCACGATGAGTTTCTCGCCGCAACTGGTCTCGCGGGTGCGCCGGGTGACCGACTTCCCGACCATCCTGCCCGGCCCCGGCTACGCGGCGATCGAGGTGTGGGGCGACAACAAGGACTGGGCCCGCTACTGGATCGATCATCTGATCGGGCAGGGCTTCACCGAGGTCGCCCGCGAACCGGGCGCGGTCCTGCTCAAGCGCGACTGAACCGGAGCGCCCGGGGGCGCATCCGGTCCGGGGCCGGCCGACGAGCGCCGGTCGCAGCCACTCCCGCGCGACCCACCCGCTCCCCCTCGCGCCGCTCCCACGCTCGGCCGTCCGAGTTCTCCGGACCCCGATCCGACCCCATCGCGCTCCCCGCGAGCGATCGAATCGCCGCCGCGGTGCTGCCGCGCGGCCCGGTCGGACGAGGCTCCCGCGAGCCCCCGTCAGGGCTCCGGGAAGCCGTCCGGCCGGTCCCCGGACCGCCCGACGACCGCTGAAACTCCCAGGTTTGCCCTGATCAGGGCCCCTTTTTCCGCCGGATGTCGGGAGTTTGTCACAAATGCGCGGGAAGGGACTCCCATGCCGACCATCATTAGTTACTCTGTGTTGAGTAAGACAAGCTCACAGTGACGGGTTGGTGTATCGTCCGAGTCGTGGGGCGTTGAGAGACGCGCACGGTCGGGTGTCGCACCCCCGTCGCGCCGGCGCCGACCGCCCCGCTTCACGGCTGGGGTGTGAGGGCCGGTGCAGTGCCTGAAGCGCCGTGCGGGCGACTTCGGGCAGAGGGGAGTGCGGAATGCCGGGGGACCACTGCCGGAGTGGCCGAGCCACGACGACCCGGTGCGGCTGCTGATCTTGGCCGACACCCCTACCCAGCGGCAGCTCAAGTACCTGATCGCGCCGCTGTGTCTCGTGTATGCGATCGGTGCGCTCCAGGGCTGGGGCAATCCGACGCTGTCGCTTGCGATGGGCGACTTCGGCCTGGCCGCCGCCGCGGCCGTGGCGGCGATCTCCTGCGCGCTCAAGGCCGTGCACGAATTCGGACGGGCCCGGTTGTCCTGGGCACTGTTCGCCTTCTCGGCCACGATGGTCTCGCTCGGCAACGGGATCTGGGGCTGGTACGAGGTCGTCCTGGACGCCCCGGTGCCCACGCCCGGCCCGACCGACGTGATCTTCCTGCTGTTCGCGCCGCCCACCATCGTCGGCCTGATCCTGGTGGCCCAACGCCCGCGCGGCATCGCGGCCTGGACCTGCATGGCACTGGACGGCTGGTTGATCGCCGGCTCGCTGTTCACGCTCGGCTGGAGTCTCGCGCTGGCCCGCAGTACCAACGGGGACCGCTCGGACATCCTCAAGATCGTGCTCACCCTCGCCTACCCGGTGCTCGACATCCTGATGATCAGCATGGTCCTCGGCTTGCGATTTCGGGCCGGTTCGGGAGATCGCGCGGCACTGAATCTGGCGCTGGTCGGCCTCGCGGTCACCGTGATGAGCGACGCGTTGTGGACCACCCCCGGGTTGAACAGCGGATATCGCTCCGGCGGTCTGCTGGACGCGGGCTGGTTCGCGGGCAGTCTGCTGCTGGCCATCGCGCCGTGGACCGGCGAGCGGGTCGAGGCGCACGAGCGGCCCAGGCATCGCACCATCTCGATGTTGTCCGCGCTCACCCCGTACATCGCCGCCGCGGTGTGCACGGCGGGCGTGCTCGGCGGCGCGGTGGCCGGGCACGCCCCGGACAAGGTGGTGCTCGGGGTCGGCGCGACCGTCCTGGTCACGCTGGTGTTGCGGCAGGGCATCACGCTCGTCGACAACGTCTTCATGGCCCAGGAACTGTCGGCCAAGGAGAGCCACTTCCGGTCCCTGGTGCAGGGCTCCAGCGATGTGATCATGATCGCCGCCGGCGACGGTGTGCTCCAGTACGTCAGCCACGCGGTGCGCCGGGTCTACGGCTTCGAGCCGGAGGAGTTGGTCGGCACCCGGCTGGAACTGCTCATCCATCCCGAGGAGAGCGCGCGCGTACAACGCGAACTACGCGCGTTCTTGGACGGCGTGGTGCCGATGGGCGAGGCGGACACCGCGATGGTGCGGGTGGAGTGTCGGATCCGCTCGGCGGCCGGCACCTGGCTGCACACCGAATCGGCGGTCAACCGCTATGGCGATGGGCTGATCTTCAACAGTCGCGACGTCACCGATCGCATCAAGCTGCAGACCCAGCTCGAACACGACGCGTTCCACGACCGGCTCACCGACCTGCCCAATCGGGCCCTGTTCGAGGACCGGATCCAGCACGCGCTGGCCCAGCGGCGCGGGATCACCCCGACGATCGCGGTGTTGTTCCTGGATCTGGACGGGTTCAAGGCGGTCAACGACAACTACGGGCACACCGCGGGCGACGAACTGCTCGTGCAGGCCGCCCGCCGGCTCGAACACGCGGTCCGGATCGGCGACACGGTGGCCCGCTTCGGCGGCGACGAGTTCGCCGCGCTCCTGGTCGGCGATCCCTCCCCGCGTGCGATCCGGGAGATCGCCGAGCGGTTGTTGTCCACGCTGTCCGCGCCGTACCGCATCGCCGACGGCGAGGTGCGTGTCGCGGCCAGCATCGGCATCGCCTTCTCCGCGCCCGGGATCGCCCCGGCCGACCTGATGCGGCACGCGGACGCCGCGATGTATCGGGCCAAGGACGGCGGCAAGGGCCGGGTCGAGGTCTACACCCCGGACATGGACGCGGACGTGGAGCGCCGCGCCGCTCGGGCCGCCGGCCGCCGCCGGATGGACCGGGACGGCCGGCTGGCCATCTCCTACCAGCCGGTGGTGGACCTGGACACCGGTCGGGTGCGCGACGTGGAGGCCGCGCTGTGCCGGGTCGAGGACGGCGTCGTGCCGGGGCGGGCGGACCACGTGCGGCTGACCGCGGGCGCCGAGGGCCGACTCTCGCCGGTGGGCCGCAGGCTGCTCGAGGAGAGCACGCTGGCCGCCGCGACCTGGCGGCTGGCCGGCCACGACATCGGCGTCACGGTCGGCCTGGCCGCGCGCCAACTCACCGGGCCGGGCTTCCTGGACGTGCTGGAGGAGACCCTGCTCGGCGCCGACCTGCCCGCCGGGGCGCTCACCCTGGAGATCACCGACAACGTGCTGCCGGACGGGGACGAACTCCTGCTCGGCCGGATCGCGGTGCTGCGCCGGCTCGGGGTGCGGTTGTCGCTGGACGACTTCGGCACCGGGCACTCCTCGCTCACCTACCTGCGCCGACTGCCGGTGGACGCACTCAAGATCGACCGTTCGTTCGTGGCCGAGGTCGGCACGTGTCCGCATCTGACCGTGCTCACCTCGACCATCGTGCGGCTCGGCCTGGACTCCGGGCTGACCCTGGTGGCGGCCGGCATCGACAGCCACGCGCAGGTCGACATACTCCGCGAGATGGGGTGCCAGCGCGGACAGGGAACCTGGTTCCATCCGGCGGTCTCCGGGGACGCGATCTTCGAGGTGCTCGGCCAGGCGCCGCCGGGCAACAGCGCGGTGCGCGGCCCGCGGCCCGAGCCGCTGCCGGAGGTCCGCCCGGCCCTGCCGGTCCAGGTGCCCAGACCGCAGATGTGACGCATTCGTCCCGGGTCGCGGGTTGGCCGAAATCCGTGACGTGCCGTCAGTCCTGGACAAATAATCCCGAATACTGAGACGCCCGAAGGGTCGGCTTGACACGTACAGGTGCCCGGGGAGAGAGTCGCGGGCATGCAGACCCGCATCCTCGTACTTGAGAAGCGCGTGAACTGACCACCGAGTCGGTTCGCGCGCCCCCCTCGCTTGCCTAACGGCACGGGGGGTTTTTTGTTGTAGTCCGACGGGTCCGGGCCTCGCGCCCCACTCGATATGCCGACTTCAGATCGAGAAGAGACGAAAGCATGACCGATCAGGTGACAGGAGCCCAAGCGCTGATCCGCTCCCTGGAAGCCGCAGGGGTGGACACGGTCTTCGGCATTCCCGGGGGCGCGATTCTTCCCGCCTACGATCCGATGATGGACTCGACGAAGGTGCGCCACATCCTGGTCCGGCACGAGCAGGGGGCCGGGCACGCCGCGGAGGGCTATGCGCAGGCCACCGGCAAGGTCGGGGTGTGCATGGCCACTTCGGGCCCGGGGGCGACCAACCTGGTGACGCCGATCGCCGACGCGCACATGGACTCGGTGCCGATCGTGGCGATCACCGGTCAGGTGGCCAGCGCCGCGATCGGTACGGACGCCTTCCAGGAGGCGGACATCTGCGGCATCACGATGCCGATCACCAAGCACAACTTCCTGGTGACCGACCCGGCCGAGATCGCCCCGACGATCGCCGCGGCGTTCCACATCGCGGGCACCGGCCGCCCCGGCCCGGTCCTGGTCGACATCTCCAAGGACGCGCTCCAGGCGACCACCGAGTTCATCTGGAACGGCACCCCCGAACTGCCCGGCTACCGTCCGGTCACCCGGCCGCACGCGAAGCAGATCCGCGAGGCCGCCCGGCTGCTCAGCGAGGCCAAGCGTCCGGTGCTGTACGTCGGCGGCGGGGTGCTCAAGGCACACGCGTCGGCCGAGCTGAAGATCCTCGCCGAGCTGACCGGCGCCCCGGTGGTCACCACGCTGATGGCGCTCGGCGCGTTCCCGGACAGCCACCCGCAACACCTGGGCATGCCGGGCATGCACGGCACGGTGGCCGCGGTCACCGCGCTGCAGAAGTCGGACCTGATCTTCGCGCTCGGGGCCCGCTTCGACGACCGGGTGACCGGCCGGCTGGACACGTTCGCGCCGCACGCCAAGATCGTGCACGCGGACATCGACCCCGCCGAGATCTCCAAGAACCGCACCGCGGACGTGCCGATCGTCGGCGATGCCCGCGAGGTGATCGCCGACCTGGTGGTCGCGGTCCAAGCCGAGCACGAGGCCGGCCGGTTCGGCGACTACCAGGAGTGGTGGACCGCGCTCAACCGCTGGCGCGACACCTACCCGCTGGGCTACGACGTGCCGGCGGACGGCTCGTTGTCGCCGCAACTGGTGATCGAGCGGCTCGGCGCGATCTCGGGTCCGGACACGATCTTCGCCTCCGGCGTCGGTCAGCACCAGATGTGGGCCTCGCAGTTCATCCGCTACGAGAAGCCGTACACCTGGCTCAACTCCGGCGGCGCCGGGACGATGGGCTACTCGGTGCCGGCCGCGATGGGCGCCAAGGCCGGCATGCCGGACACCACGGTGTGGGCGATCGACGGCGACGGCTGTTTCCAGATGACCAATCAGGAACTGGTCACCTGCGCGGTCAACGACATCCCGATCAAGGTCGCCATCATCAACAACGGCACCCTGGGCATGGTCCGCCAGTGGCAGACGCTCTTCTACAACGAGCGCTACTCCAACACCGACCTGCAGAGCCGCCGGCTGCCGGACTTCGTCAAGCTCGCCGAGGCGATGGGCTGCGTCGGACTGCGCTGCGAGAGCCCGGACCAGCTCGACGAGATCATCCACAAGGCGATGTCGATCAACGACGCGCCCGTGGTGATCGACTTCGTCGTGCACCAGGACGCGATGGTTTGGCCGATGGTCGCGGCGGGTTCCTCCAACGACGAGGTGATGGCCGCGCGCGACGTGCGTCCCGACTTCGGCGACACGGACGACTGACAGGCCGACAGGGCATCAGGAAGGCATAGGAGTCCAGCGATCATGTCCAAGCACACCCTTTCGGTCCTCGTCGAGAACAAGCCCGGTGTCCTCGCCCGGATCACCGCGCTGTTCTCGCGTCGGGGCTTCAACATCGATTCGCTCGCGGTGGGCACCACCGAGCATCCGGACATCTCCCGGATCACCATCGTGGTCACCGTGGTCGAGGAACTGCCGTTGGAGCAGGTCACCAAGCAGCTCAACAAGCTGGTCAACGTGCTCAAGATCGTCGAGCTCGACCCGCCCGCGTCGGTGCAGCGCCAACTGCTGCTGGTCAAGGTGCGCGCCGATCACGAGACCCGTTCCCAGGTGGTGGAGATCGTCCAGCTCTTCCGCGCCAAGACGGTCGACGTCTCGCCCGAGGCGGTCACCGTCGAGGCCACCGGCGGCCCCGACAAGCTCGCCGCGATGTTGCGCATGTTGGAGCCGTTCGGCATCAAGGAACTCGTCCAGTCCGGCGTCGTGGCGATCGGCCGCGGCGGTCGCTCGATCACCGACCGTTCGCTGCGGTCGGTCGAACGCTCGGCCTGACGGATATGTTCGGACCCTGATCCAGGCGGACATGTCCGGACTTTGGCTCTGACGGACCGTCACGGTCCACATTTCAAACCGCGGCACGCGTCTCGCTCGTGATTTGCAAAGATGACGAGCGGGGCGTGGCCCCGGAAGCACCCTGTCTTGAAGGAGAACCCCGAAGTGGCCGAGCTGTTCTACGACGACGACGCCGACCTGTCCATCATCCAGAACCGCAAGGTCGCGGTGCTCGGCTACGGCAGCCAGGGCCACGCCCACGCGCTGTCGCTGCGGGACTCCGGCGTCGACGTGCGGGTCGGTCTGCTGGAGGGCTCGAAGAGCCGGGCCAAGGCCGAGGAGGCCGGCCTGCGCGTGGTCACCCCCGCCGAGGCCGCGGCCGAGGCCAGCGTCATCATGATCCTCACTCCCGACCCGGTCCAGGCGAAGGTCTACGCCGAGGCCGTGGAGCCCAACCTGCAGGACGGCGACGCGCTGTTCTTCGGGCACGGCTTCAACATCCGGTTCGGCTTCATCAAGCCGCCGGCCAACGTCGACGTGTGCATGGTCGCGCCCAAGGGCCCGGGTCACCTGGTCCGCCGGCAGTACGAAGAGGGTCGCGGCGTGCCGTGCATCGTCGCGGTCGAGCAGGACGCGTCGGGCCAGGGCCTGGCGCTCGCCCTCTCCTACGCGAAGGGCATCGGCGGCACCCGCGCCGGCGTCATCAAGACCACCTTCACCGAGGAGACCGAGACCGACCTGTTCGGTGAGCAGGCGGTGCTCTGTGGCGGCGCCTCGGCGCTGGTCAAGGCGGGCTTCGAGACCCTGGTCGAGGCCGGCTACCAGCCGGAGATCGCCTACTTCGAGTGCATGCACGAGCTCAAGCTCATCGTCGACCTCATGTACGAGGGCGGCCTGGAGAAGATGCGCTGGTCCATCTCGGAGACCGCCGAGTGGGGCGACTACATCACCGGTCCCCGGATCATCACGGCCGACACCAAGGCCGAGATGAAGAAGGTGCTCGCCGAGATCCAGGACGGTTCGTTCGCGACCGCGTGGATGGCGGAGTACGAGGCGGGTCTGCCGAAGTACAAGGAGTACGTGAAGGCGGACGCCGAGCACAAGCTGGAGACCACCGGCAAGGAGCTCCGCAAGATGATGAGCTGGGTGACGAACGAGGGCTGATCCTCGACGAGTTGCCTGCTTGCCTGCTTGCCTGCTTGCCTGCTTGCCTGGTTGTCGCTTGCCTGCTTGCTTGCTTTCGCGCAGGTTTTCTCGGTGTGCTGCGGGGCAAGGCGGTTCTCGTAGTCCTGTGAGTGCCCCGGACCGGATCGGTCCGGGGCACTTTCCGGTTCGGTTCGGGGCAGGCACTTTCCGGATGGGGACGGCTCCGTTAACGGGGGATTCACCGTGCGTCGGTGTCGAGCGCCATCCGGGGGTGGCTTGACTCGGTGATCATGAGTGACACCTCGCGGATCGACGCGATTCTCAACCCCGGCATGCCTCGGAGCGCGATACCGCCCGGTGGCGGGGCCGGCGGGCCGATGGACCACACCAAGGTCGAGGCGCAGCAACTGCGCAACTCGGCCAAGACGTTGCTGCTCATGGGCGGCGAGATCAATACCGAACTGCCGGTACCGGACGCACTCGACACCAAGGCCGCCTTCGGCGGTTGGCAGTTGGTCGGCCCGCTGAACGAGGGTCGGTGGAAGGACCAGACCGCTCGGCTGCGGCGCGATCTGTCCGAGATCTCGGACGGTCTGTACACGATGGCGGACAACTACGACCGCAACGAGCACGCGGTGACCACCTCCTTCGCCGGTGGGAAGGTGATCTGAGCATGGTCGGCTTCGCCCAACTGCGCGATCTCAAGACCGAGGCTCTGCGCGAATCCGCCCAGGAGTTCTACGACTTCGCGTCCTGGCTGGATCGCAAACAACAATTGGTCCGGGTCGATTCGCGGTCGTTGACGGTGACCGGCGAGTGGGACGGCCCGGCCGCGCAGGCCACGCTGGCCCGATACCGGGGCCTGGACGAGGTGTTCGAGGGTGGCAAGACCGAATACCGGGCGATCTGCGCGATCCTGCGCGACGCCGCCGACGACATCGGCGCGGCGAAGAAGAAGCTCACCGACGCGATCGCCGACGCGCAGGCACACGAGTTGGTGGTGCACGACGACGGGTCGCTGAGCTGGGGCCCGCTCAAGCCGCAGGGACACCAGCCGGATCCCCAGGACATCGAGGCGCACGGCACCCGGATGAAGGGACTGTCCGAGGACTTCCAACGCAAGTTCAAGACCGCCCTGGACGACGCGACCGACGCGGACGCCCGCGCCGCGTCCGCGCTGCGCGGCGACATCGGCGCGAGCGCGACCTCGTTCAACGCGAAGGCGATCGGCGGTGGCGAACTCCCGGACTCGGTCCGGGCGGCGGCGCTGGCCAAGCGGATCGACACGCTGAGCCCGGCCGAGTTGGAGGAATTGCGCAACCTGCTGCACGGGAACGAGAAGTCGTCGATCTTCGCCACCAACCTGATGAACACGCTCGGCCCGAACGGCCTGCTCGAACTCCAGGCCGGCGTGGTCAACCGGGGCCAGAAGTGGACCGGCCACGACGCCGACGGCGCCACCATGGACGACCTGCGCGCGATCCAGGACGCGCTGGGCACCAACCTGGCCACCGCGACGCAGCCCAAGGGCGAGCCGCATGTCACGCAGAGCTGGGTGGAGGGCCTGAAGGAGGCCGGCCGCAGCCGCACGTTCGTGCTCAACGACATGCCCAAGCACTACCTGTACGGCTACCAGTTGCTCGGCAACATGCTGCATCAGGGCGACTACGACAAGCAGTTCCTCGGCGACATCGGCAAGGACATGGTCGCCTTCGACCGGTCCGAGCCGGGCCTGCACGAGGCGGTCCCGGTGATCCGCGAGCGTTTCCCGCTGATGGACGACGCGCAGGGGCACGAGGGGCGCGGGTACGACTCGTTGGAGGGGCTGATGGACGCGCTCGGGCGCAACCCGGGCGCCGCCGAGACGGTGCTCGATCCCGCCGGCGGGAACCTGCACTACCTGCTCAAGGAGCGCGACTGGGGCGCGGACACCGGCGTGGGCTCGCCGGCCGACTCGTTCGGGAAGGCGTTCGAGGCGGCTACCACCGGGCATCCGGCGGGCGCGGGCGCGGGGGGCGCGCACACCGACGGCGGTGCCCGGATCATGGCCGAGGCGGTGCACATCATCGGCCAGGAGGGTGCGGGCGGCCACTTCGCCGACTACCGGGACAGTTTCGGCAACGCGATGGCCTCGTACATGCCGGACATCCACAACGAGTTGCGCAACGACCGCGCGGGTGGGTCGGCGGGCCCGGACCCGTTGTTCCCGAACTCGGGCGAGGCCCGGGCGACGTTCCTCGGCGGCACCCCGGACCACGACCTGCTGCGCACGATGGCCGTTGTCGCGGAGGACCCCAAGGCGTTCAAGGCGATGTCGGATGCCGAGCACTCGTACATCGCGGTGGGCCTGGAACGCATCTCCAAGGGCGACCCGCCGGCCGGCCTGACCGCGGACCAGCACCTGGCCCAGTCGGCGCAGGTGGTCGGCGCGTTGGACGCGGTGCGGACGGAGGCGATCCGCAACCAACAGGTGCTCAGCGACAAGGAGTACAACGACCAGGTCGCGTGGAACGGGAAGGTCGCCAACGCCGTGGTCGGCGGCGCGATCAAGATGAGCCCACTGCCGACGATGGTGTCCGAGCCGCTGTCCCGGATCGTGGCGCTGACCACCGACTACAGCGCGCAACAGGCTGCGGTGGACACGTCGGCGACGGCGGACCGGGCGATCGCGGATCAGCACGCGTGGGGGCGGGGGTACATGCAGACGATCGCTGCGGACTGGGCCGGGGTGCATGGACGGGAGGGGGAGATCCCGGGCTTCGATCTGACGGTGGGGAACAACTTCACGACGGGGGAGCGGAGGGCGCAGGAGGCTTTGGGGCGGGAGTGAGGTGGGGGTGGGTGGGGGCGTCAGCCGAGGGTGGGACGCGGGGCCGGAGCTTGGGCGGAGTGAGGTGGATGGCTTCGGTCGTGAGTTGAACTTGGTGGCCGGGTCGGGGGTGTGAGCGGGGCGAGGGGGTGAGCGCGAGAGGTGGGCTCGACCCCATGACCGGGCTGGGTCGTGGGCGGAGCGAGGGGGTGGGCCCGAGAGGTGGGCTCAACCCCACGCCTGGGCCGGGGTCGTGAGCGGAGCGAGGGGGAAGGCCCCGGTCGCGAGGTGAACACCACAACCGGACCGGGGTCGTGAGTGGAGCGGGCGGGAAGGCTCGAGACGCGGGCCGAACGCGGCAACCGGGCGGGGCCGTGAGTGGAGCGGGGGAAGGCCCGAGACGCGAGCCCAGCCTCATACATGAGCCTGGGTCGTGAGTGGAGCGGGCGGGAAGGCCCGAGCCGCGAGCCGAACGCGGCAACTGCGCGGGGCCGTGAGTGGAGCGGGGGAAGGCCCGAGACGCGAGCCCAGCCTCATACATGAGCCTGGGTCGTGAGCGGAGCGGGCGGGAAGGCCCGAGCCGCGAGCCGAACCCCACAACCGGGCCGGGGTCGTGAGCGGAGCGAGCGGGTGGGCGGCTTTCGGCGATGCAACGCTGCTTTTTATTGGGCGCCTTCGGCGCCGGCTCGCGAGGCACCACTTTTTTGTTCCGTCGCGGGCTCCTCCACAAAAAAGTGGCCCCTCGCTC
>NZ_JBEXUX010000107.1:0-24568 GCF_040629175.1 Embleya sp. NPDC005971
CACGGCGGTACCACCACACTGGAGGCACGCGCACTCGAACTGTCGGCCCGAGCATCGATGAATTCGATGCGGACCACACCCCGCCCTTGAATGCGTGGTGTCGCGGTGCTGCTCGTCAGGCACGGGGACGGTGCCTGCCGGAAAGTCACCAGCGGTACCAGCGGCCCCGCCTGCCACCGGTGCCGGCGGAGCGGAAGACGAAGCCCAGGGCCCACAGGACCAGGACGATGACGGCGATCCACCACAGTGCCTTGAGCGCGAAACCGGCGCCGAAGAGGATCAGGGCGAGAAGCAGGACGACCAAAAGGGGAATCATTGTTTTTACCTCCGCCCCACGTCTGCCCCGGCCGGGCGCGCCCATTCACGGAAAGGCCCCTGTTTTGCGCGGCCTTTTCCGGAAAGACTCCGCCGTCGGCTCGCGCGGCACTCTTCGGTTTTCGGACTTGACCCGTCGGGTGCGTGCGGATGGCGGTGGCCGCTCAGCCGACACCGTGCGGGCGGAACTGGATGCTGATCCGTGGTCCGGTGGCCCTGGCGGTCTTGGGAATCGCGTGTTCCCAGGTGCGTTGGCAGGAACCGCCCATCACGATCAGGTCGCCATGGCCGAGCGGGCGCCGCAGCACGGCCGCGCCCCCACCACGTGGGCGGAGCAGGAGATCGCGCGGGGTGCCGACCGAGACGATCGCGACCATGGTGTTCTCGCGGGCTCCCCGACCGTTGCGGTCGCGGTGCCAGGCGACACTGTCGTGGCCGTCGCGGTAGAGGCACGGACCCGCACTGACGAAGGGTTCGCCGAGTTCCGCCGCGTGGTGCTCGGAGAGCCGATCGCGTGCGTCGGACAGGGAGCGGTGCGGCAGGTCGTCGGCGGGCCCGTAGTGGGCGAGCAGGCGGGGAACGTCGACGACGCGCTCGTACATCCGCCGACGCTCGGCCCGCCAGGGGACCGTCTCGGCCGGCGCGGCGAACAACGTGTCCGCGCCGGCAACCCATCCCGCCGGTTCGTCGATCCAGGCGCCGTTTCCGAGCATGGTGCGGCGCACGCCTTGCGGTGCGCCGATTCGGACGACATCGTTTTGGTCGAAGAGCGAACCCTGGAGACAATCCGACATTGCGCCACGATGCTCCATCGAGGCGAACGCATGTTCGAGTGTGGTGGAGGAGCCGCGCGGGCGGTTTGCCCCCGTGGTCGGCGTCGGGAGGTGGCCGGACGGCGCCGTGGTGAGCGCATGGTCACTCGGCGTGTGACCATGCGCTCACCACCGGGTCAACGACCCCGGGCGGCGATGAAGTCGGGGCGGGGCTCCGGGGCCGCGTATGGGTCGGTCAGGGCGTTGTGCACGCTGTTGTAGACGATGAACAGGTTGCTGCGCGGATACGGCGTGATGTTCTCCGCGGATCCGTGCATGCAGTTGCTGTCGAACACGGTCGCCGAACCGGCCGGCCCGGTGAGCACCGCGATGCCGTGTCGGTCCGCGAGTTCGGTCAGCGAGTCGGGGTCGGGCGTGCCGATCTCCTGGCGGCGCAGCGAGGTTCGATAGTGGCCGTGCGGGGTTTCGCCCGGACACGCGACGAACGTGTGATGCGAACCCGGCATGATCATCAACGCGCCGTTGTGCACGTGGTTCTCGGTCAGCGCGATCGAGATGCTCACCGCCCGCATCGCGGGCATGCCGTCCTCGGCGTGCCAGGTCTCGAAGTCGGAGTGCCAGTAGAAGCCGGAGCCGTCGAAGCCGGGCTTCAGGTTCGCGCGGCTCTGGTGGATGTACACGTCCGAGCCGAGGATCTGGCGGGCCCGGCCGACCAGCCGTGGATCGGCGACGAGTTCGCGCAGCAGCGGGCTGATCCGGTGGATCTCGAAGATCGACCGCACCGCCTCGGAATCGGGTTCGATGATCGTGCGCTCGTCCGCGCGGACCGCGGGGTCGTCGCACAACCGGGCCAACTCGGCGCGCAGCAACGCGACTTCGCCGGCTTCGAGCAAGGGGTCGACGGTGACGAAGCCGTCCCGCCGGTAGTCGCGGAGTTCGTCCGGCGCCATCGGTCCCTCGGACGCGTCGGCCCACACCACCGGATCGCGGCGTTCCACGTGCAGCACGCCGGAGAGGTGGCGGGTGGGATAGGCGTCCACCGAACGGCGGTTGGCCGCACCGCCGTCCGCCGTACCGCGATCGATCGAGGGGACCGTCATGCGCCCGCCTCCTCGTGCAGCAGCGGGTACACCCCGTTTTCGTCGTGGGTCTCCCGCCCGGTGCACGGTGGGTTGAACACGCACACCATGCGGATGTCGGTCTTCGGCCGCATCGTGTGCCGCTCGTGACCGTCGAGCAGATAGGTCGTGCCCGGCGTGATCGTGTACGTCCGGCCGGTCTCCTCGTCGGTGAGTTCGCCCTCACCGTAGGTGCAGAAGACCGCCTCGATGTGATTGGCGTACCACATCGAGGTCTCGGTACCCGCGTACATGACCGTCTCGTGCAGGGAGAAGCCGACGCCCTCCCGGGCCAGGACGATGCGGCGACTGCGCCAGGTGTCGGCGACGATGTCGCGGTCGGTGCCGTCGAGTTCGTCCAGGGTGCGAACGATCATCGTGGTGGTCCTTCCGTTGTGGTCGGTGGCGTCCGGGAGTTCAGGCGGCGGCGCGGACGGCACGCACGGCGTCCGCCAGGATGCCCATGCCCTCGTCGAGTTCGTCCTCGGTCGTGGTCAGCGCCGGCATCAGCTTGACCACCTCCGACTCGAAACCGGAGGTCTCGACCAGCAGGCCGCCCTCGAAGGCCCGCGCACACACCGCTTCGGCCAGGGAGTTGTCGGCGAAGGTCAGACCCTGGATCAGGCCGCGGCCACGCCGGGAGGCGCCGAGCGCGGCGTGTTCGGTGACCATCTCGGCCAGGTGACGCTCGATCAGTTCGCCCTTGAGCGTGGTCTGCTTTTCCAGCGACCCGTCCGCCCACAGCTCCAGCGCGGCGGTGGCGGTGACGAAGGCCGGGTTGTTGCCGCGGAAGGTGCCGTTGTGCTCGCCGGGCTCCCAGACGTCCAGGTCGCGGCGGAAGAGGGTGAGCGCCATCGGCAGCCCGTAGCCGCCGATCGACTTCGACAGGCACACGATGTCCGGGGTGATGCCGGCCGGCTCGAAGCTGAAGAACGGACCGGTACGACCGCAGCCCATCTGCACGTCGTCGACGATCAACAGGATCTCGTGTCGCCGACACAGGTCGGCCAGTGCGCGCAGCCACTCGAACCGGGCGACATTGACGCCGCCCTCGCCCTGTACGGTCTCCACGATCACCGCGGCGGGCAGGTTCAGGCCGCTGCCGCCGTCGGTGAGCAGACGTTCCAACCAGATGAAGTCGGGCAACTGCCCGTCGAAGTAGTTGTCATACGGCATCGGCGTGGCGTGCACCAACGGAATACCCGCGCCGGCGCGCTTCTTCGCGTTGCCGGTGACCGCGAGCGCGCCCAGGGTCATGCCGTGGAACGCGTTGGTGAACCCGATCACCGCCTCGCGCCCGGTCACCTTGCGGGCCAGCTTGAGCGCGGCCTCCACGGTGTTGGCACCGGTGGGGCCGGGGAACTGCACCTTGTAGTCCAGGCCGCGCGGTTCGAGCACCACCTCCTCGAAGCGCTCCAGGAACGTGCGTTTGGCCGCCGTGGACATGTCCAGGCTGTGCGTGACCCCGTCGCTTTCCAGGTAGTCGAGCAACGCGCGCTTGAGCAGCGGGTGATTGTGGCCGTAGTTCAACGCACCCGCTCCGGCGAAGAAGTCCAGGTAGGTACGCCCGTCCTCGTCGTACATCCGGCTGCCGCGTGCGTGGGTGAACACGGTGGGCCAGCTTCGGCAGTAGCTGCGGACCTCGGACTCGAGAGTTTCGAAAACAGTCATGCTTCTCCAGGGATCGGATGATCGAGGGCAGCGGCGAGCCACGTTCGACGGCGCCGCCCCCTCCGGTTCGGTTCGGGGCCGTCGGGCTCAGGCGGCTGCGGCGAACGGGCCTATCCGGAACAGGACTTCGTCGGCGTGCCCGTCCGGGAACAGGGCCGCGCGAAAGAGTTCGGTACGACTCACATGCGCCCCGTGTTCGCGGCCGAGCGCGGTGAACAGCGCGATCGACGCCGCGTTGTCCAGGGTGATCGTGGTCTCCATGCGGGTTTGCCCATGCGGGAGGCGGCGCTCCATCAACGCGGTCAGCATCCGCGTGGCCAGCCCCCGTCCCCGGGCGGTTTCGGCCACCGCGACCTGCCACACCATCAGGGTGTCCGGCAGCCCGGGCCGGACGTAGCCGGTCACGAAGCCCAGGACGCGCGCGTCCTGGTCACGGGCGACGATCGAGGTCGCCGCGAAATCCCGGCACCAGAGCAGGTAGCTGTACGAGGAGTTGAGATCCAGCGCCGCGCTCTCGCGGGCCAGGTGCCACAGCGCCGCGCCATCGCGCAGCTCGGGTGGGCCCATCGAGACGACGGGACGGGCGGATTCCGTTTCGGCGAAAGATTTCGTTTCGGCGGACATGCCGATCGAACCTACCGACGTGCTCGTGGCGGACCGGAAGGGTGGACCTTCCCCACGCGAGCCGCTCTCCATAACCTTCGGGTGCGCGCGCGCACGTTCCTCGGCAGCCGATCGCCAAACCCCGTGTCGACACACACTCGACGCCGTCGGTCATCGGGCCGGAGAATCTTCGAAATCGATGCCACTGAGCAGGAGTTTCTTCGCCGAAAGTGACGAATGGCGAGAGTTTCTGCGCATGAAGCAGGGTGTCACTATTGGGCAACGCGGCGATAACGTGTCGTGACCATCGCAGAGAGCAAGAATCGTCGGCGATGGCGGTGGTGATTGTGAGCATGCTCATAATCTTGACTGCGACAACGACCGCGCCTTCGTGCAGTGCGTCCGAACTCGCCTTTCTGTCAACGCCGTTGCGGCCGCGGGCCGGGTAGGTCCAGGGGTCGGGGCCGGTCGGTGTCGGCTCGATTCCGCCCGCGAAGTCCGGAGATCGTCAGGACTGCGGGAGGTGATCGGCGCGTAGCCGCCCGTGTCGCCTCGGACGCCCGGCCCACCATCGACCTGTCACCGACCGTGATGGGCCCCGGGCCCTGCTGCTCGTGCCCATCGCCGATGGACGTGGGCGATTCGATCGGGTGCGGTGGGGTAGCCCGAGGTGGGAGGCACATCATGAGGACCACCCGCACCCGGGACGGACGGGTGGCGGCGCTGCTGTCCGAGGCGGGCACCACGTACGCCGAGGAAGCCGGCATCCGCGTCGCGGATAGGCCCGCGCCGCTGTGGCAGTTGTCGGTGCTGAGCAACCTGACGGCCACCCGGATCAAGGCGTCGATCGCCGTACACGCCGCGCGCGAACTGTTCGACGCGGGCGGCGGGACCCCGGCGGGCATGACCGAACTGACCTGGCAGCAGCGGGTGGACGCGCTCGGGCGGGCCCACTACGTACGCTACGACGAGGGCACCGCGACCCGGCTCGGTGCGTGCGCCGACCTCGTTCGCGAGCGCTACCGGGGCGACCTGCGCCGACTCGCCGGCGACGCGGACGGGCGGCGCGAGCGCGTCGAGGAGCTGCTCCGGGCCTTCCCCGGCATCGGTCCGTCCGGTGCCCGCATCTTCTGCCGCGAGGCCCAGGGGATCTGGCCGTTCCTGCGGCCGGTCCTGGACCGGAAGGCGCTCGACGGCGCGGATCGGGTCGGCCTGCCGACATCGTCCGAGGCCCTGGCCGCGCTGGTCGAGGAGGACGACCTGCCGCGTTTCGCGGCGGCGCTGGTGCGAGTGGCGCTGGACCGGGGTCTCGCGGACCGGGTGCGGGCCGCCGCGTCATGACGCCCGCCGGCGGTGGCCGCCGGCGCGCACGTCACTCGCTCGTGGGGTCGCCGGTGCCCTGGATGTCGACGCGGTCGGGGCGTCCGGCCCCGATGCGGATGCCGACCACCAGGAATCGGCCGTGTGTGCCGCTCGGGAGACACAACTTCCCCTGGCCGGCCAGGTAGATTTCGTGCAGGTCGGAGTGGGCCGTCGGGCTCTTCGGGCTCAGCGTCGCCGTCCAGCCGATCGGTGTCGTGTCCGGGCCCGGGTCGTACAGGCGTTCCTCGTCCGCGTCCACGATCGCGTGCACGCCGATCCGCCGGCCGCCCGGCAGGACCACGGTCGCCGATCCCTCGTGATCCTTCATGGCTGCCAGTCTGGTCCGTCGTCGTCGGTTCGGCACGCGGAAGAGGGCGTGTCGCGCTGCGAATTTGCGCGGATACCAAACGTGTTCGCCTTTCGTTGTTTTCCGATGATCCGATCGTGCGGCGTGCGGCACAATGTGGCCGGTCGACCACCCGACCGACCCCGCCGTTCCGCGACGGGCCGCGGCGAGGAGGTGGTTGACTGCTTCGCATGGACCTTGGGCGAGCTTCGAGGGCTCGGCGTGTGCCCCCATTCGATCCCGAACTGGGCGCGTTTCTGGCCGCCTTGGGGGAGGGCGCGCGGGAGCCGCTCACCCCGGCGAACCTGGCGCACCGGCAGGCCCGGGATGCCGAGACGCGGCCCAGGCCGACCCTTGCGGAGCTGCGGGCCGACGGTCGTTTCGAGGTGGACGAATCGCGGGTGCCGGGAGCGTCGGGCGGGCGGGACGTCACGCTCGTGTGCGCCCGCCCCGCCGGGGTGACCGGGCCGCTGCCGCTGCTGTACTACCTGCACGGCGGCGGGATGGTGATGGGCAACGCGTGGTCCGTGCTTCCGCAGGTGCTGCGTGAATGGGCGCTCCCGCTGGAGTTGGCGGTGGTCTCCGTCGAGTATCCGTTGGCGCCCGACGCGCGGTATCCCGAACCGCTGGAGGGCTGTTACGCCGGATTGCTCCGGATGGTCGCGGACGCGGACGCACTGGGCATCGACGCGGACCGGATCATCGTCGGCGGCAAGAGCGCCGGCGGCGGACTCGCCGCGGCCCTCGCCCTGCTCACCCGCGACCGCGGCGGGCCCACACCGATCGGGCAACTGCTGCTGTGTCCGATGCTCGACGACCGCGACGACACCTTCTCCGGACGGCAGTTGGCCGGCGTCGACACGTGGGATCGCACCTCCAACACCACCGCGTGGCGGGCGGCCCTGGGCGACCGGTACGGCGCGGCGGATCTGCCGCCCTACGCGGCGCCCGCTCGCGCGAGGGACCTGGCCGAGTTGCCGGCGGCCTATATCGAGGTCGGGTCGGCCGAGACCTTCCGGGACGAGGGCGTGGCGTACGCCAACGCGATCTGGCAGGCCGGCGGTCGAGCCGAACTGCACGTATGGCCCGGGGCGTTCCACGGCTTCGACACCCTCGCGCCACGGGCCGCGCTGAGCCGGGACGCCCGCGACGCGCGCCTGCGGTGGCTGCGACGCACGCTCACGCAGTCGCAGCCATAGCCACAGTCGTGGTCGCGAGCGCGGTCCGTCCGAGCGGTGGCCCGGCCCGAGGGGCTTCGCGGCTACGCCGCAGGTTGTTCCGGGGAGTCGCCGGTGGGCAGGCCGAGGAGGACGCGGATGCGGTAGGGGATGTCGCTGTCCGTGTCGTCGTCGAATGCCTCCATCGCACGGCTGAACTGGCCGACGGTCTTGGCCTCGATGATCTTGAGCCACGCGGGTCGCAGGGACATGTTCGCCCGGGCGAGCGCGTCCGCGAGTGGGGCCACGTCGGCCGGCCATGGGGTCGCGGCGAGTTGACGGGACTCCTCGTCCTCGGCGGCGAGTCGGTTGGCGACCAGGGCGCGCAGTTCGGTCCACGGACGGTGGTCGCGGATGCCCGCGAGGAGCGCGTTGGCGGCCCGGTTTCGGCGCGCCGCGATCTGCTGGTAGCGACGGGCGGCCTCGGCGCGGGTCAGTGTGGCGCCGGTGCGCGGCGGCAGGGTGAAGGGGACCGCCCCCGAGGCGCTGGGGGCGGCGGAGGCGGGACGGGCGGCGTCCGCGACGTCGGCGGCGGCCGAACAGCCCACGGCGGAGGCGGATATCACGGCCGCGGTCGCGAGAGCGGCGAGCACGGTACGGCGATTGTCGATCACGAAGACGTGAGCATAGGTCCTGCCCGCGCCGAACGCGCGGGCAGGTCCGCCCTCCGTGCCGGCGCCCCGGACAAAGCGAACTCGGCCCGCTCTTGCGGGCAGTTCGCCAAGGCGCCCGCCCCGGCGCCTCGACCGCGCGAGTCGGATGCGACGGTTGCGTCCCCGCGGCCGATGCCGTCTGGTAGAAGGTGGTGTCATGACCGGTGACGGCACAAGACTCGAACGGCGCATCCGACGCGACTTTCCCGCACCGGGTTCCGCGCCGGAGATCGTGCGCATGCTCGACGCGCTCCCGGAGGCCGCCGGCCATGATCGGGAGATGTTGGGCAGCGAGCGCATCCGCGCCGCGATCGTCCTGCTCGCCGACGGCGACCTCGGTCGGTTCCGTCGGGCCGTCGAACTCGCGAAGGCGGACTGGCGCGACCTGCTCGTCGACGCGGAACTCGCCGATGCCGATTGGCCCGCACGTCTGGACACCGAACTCGGCCCTGGTGGCGACGACCCGCGGTCCGCACCCGCCTGAGCCCCATCGACGGCACCCGGGTCGCGTCACGACACCCCGCCGCGTGGGCGGGTGCGGGACGCGGGCGGGCATCTTGGGCGAGCCGGCAGGATGGACCGATGGACGTCGTCAAGCCTTGTGGGTTCCCGGTGCGCCGCGCGGACGAGTCGGAGTCGGATGCGCTGGCCGGGATCGACCCGATCGCGATCGAGGGCGACGACGAGCGTCGGGCGAGCATCCGCCGGTGGTGCCGGCAGGGCGTGGCGGTCGTGGCGGAGGACGCGTCCGGCCTGCTCGGCTACTGCGTGGTCGAGTACACCTTCTTCGAACAGGGTTTCGTCACGATGCTGATGGTGGCCCCGACCGCGCGTGGCGGCGGTGTCGGCCATCGGCTGCTGGACGCCGTGGCGGCCTCGTGCACCACCCCGAAACTGTTCACCTCGACCAACGTCTCCAACCAGCCGATGCAACGACTGCTCCGACGGGCCGGCTGGAGTCCGGTCGGCCTGGTGCACGGCCTCGACGAGGGCGACCCGGAGCTGTTCTACCTGTGCCCACCGCGGCCCGGACCGCCGCCCGCGTGACGGGTGTCCCGACGCGGTACCTCTCGGGCACCCGACCGACCGCCACCACGACCACCCGTCGACATACCCGGAGGCCCGCTGTGTCCGCAACGCCGCAGGAGATTTTCCAGAGGTACATCCACGCCGGGACGCTGTCCCGCGATGCCGATGCCCTCGCCGAGTGCTTCACCGAGGACGGCGTCCTGGAGGCGCCGCTGGTGCCCGCCGGGGCCGGCTTCCCCCGGCGGTCGGTGGGTCGTGCGGAGATCCGGACCGCGATGGCGGCGTACTACCGGCAACCGGTGCGGAACGACCGGGTGCCCAACTTCGAGAAGTCCGGATACGTACTGCACACCACGGCCGACCCCGACGTGTTCATCGCCGAGATCGACACCGTGTTCGACGGGGACGGCGAGGACACGGCGGTCTCGCTGGTGCAGATCTTCCGGGTCCGGGACGGGAGGATCGCCCGACTGCGCGACTACTTCGCGCCGGAGCTGGTCGACTGAGGCCCTCCGGAGGTGGTGTTCACGTCGGCGTCACGCGTTCGTGGCCGGGTGCTCACGCGGCCCTGCGAAGGTAACCCTGGTAGCGAGTTGTACAGACAACTTTGCGCACTCTCTGAGACCAAGGAGACGCCCATGGCTACCGCCCTGGACATCGGCGGCCTGCCCGCCGTGTGGCTGCGGGACAACTGCCCCTGCCCGCTGTGTCGCGACCCGCGAACCGGGCAGAAGTTGTTCCAGATCACCGACCTCCCGCTCGACCCGGTCGCCGCCGACGTCCGCGAGCACGGGTCCGACGTGGAGATCGTGTGGGCACCGGACGGGCACCGCTCCGTCTACGCGCGCACCTGGTTCGAGGCGCCCGCCGAGCCGGATCCCAGGAGCGAGGACGCCAAGTCGCTGTGGAACGCCGCGCAGTTGCCCGCGTCGCGGTTCGAATTCGACTGGAACGACTACGCGCGCGACCCGGTGCCCGCGCTGACCGCCGTACAACGCTTCGGGCTCGCGCTGCTCCGCGGCGTTCCGTGCGTCGAGGAGCAAGTCCTCGCGGTGGCGGGCACGTTCGGCTTCGTGCGGGAGACGAACTACGGCCGGCTCTTCGACGTGCGGGTCGAGGAGCGGCCGAACAACCTCGCCTTCACCTCGGTACGGATCACCCCGCACACCGACAATCCCTATCGCGACCCGGTACCGACGCTGCAACTCCTGCACTGCCTGCACAACGAGGCCGCCGGTGGTGACTCCGGTTTCGTCGACGGCTTCCGGGCCGCCGCGCTGCTGCGCGCCGAACAGCCGGACGCCTACCGGGCGTTGGTGTGTACGCCGGTGCCGTTCGAATTCCGCGACGCGCACACCCGGCTCCGTGCGCACCGACCGATCATCGGTGCGGACGACGCGGGGCGGATTCGGGAAGTGCGCTTCAACAACCGCTCGATGGGCACCCTGCGGCTCCCGGCCGGCGAACTCGCCGAGTTCTACGCGGCCTACCGCGCCTTCGCCGAGATCCTGGGCCGCCCCGAGCTGATGCTGACCCGACGGCTGGATCCGGGCGATTGTGTGGTGTTCGACAACACCCGGGTCCTGCACGCGCGCACCGCGTTCGACGGTGCGGGCCGGCGGCACCTCCAGGGCTGCTACGCCGACCTGGACGGCCTCGCGAGCACGCTGGCCGTCCTCGACCGCACGGTCGGAGACGCGTCGTGACGGATCGTCGGGAGATCGACACGAGCATCCTCGACGAACTGGCCCACCTGTTCGCCGACCAGGGCGCGGGCGAGTACCTCGGGGAGGCCGTCACGATGGCCGAACACATGTTGCAGGCCGGGGCGCTCGCCGAGGCCGAAGGTGCCCCCGAGCACCTGATCGCGGCCGCGTTGCTGCACGACATCGGGCACTTCCACGGTCCGTTGACCGGCCGCGACCTGATGGCGGGCGAGGACAACCGGCACAGCCACACCGGCGCGGACCGGCTCGCTGGGCGGTTCGGGCCCGAGGTGACCGAGCCGATCCGGCTGCACGTGGCGGCCAAGCGCTACCTGTGTGCCACCGAGCCGGGCTACGCCGCGCGCCTGTCGGCCGCGTCCGTGTACACGCTCGGCGTGCAGGGCGGCCCGATGGACGAGGCCGAGGCGCGCGCGTTCGCGGACGGGCCCTACGCGGTCGACGCGGTACGGGTGCGGCGCTGGGACGAGGCGGCGAAGGACGCCGACACGATCGTCCCGGACTTCGCGCACTTTTGTGCGTTGTTGACCCGGCTGCTGCTGCCGTGAGCCGGTCGGCCGGGCCCTCCCGGCCCGGCCGGTCGAGCCGCCCCCGCCGACCCGTCAGCCCCGTCGTCGGGACAGTGCCGTCGTGGCCACCGAGTTGTGCACCGTGAAGGCCACGGTGCCCGGCAGGTAGCGGTCCTGCGACCACTCCACCGGCACACCCGTCGGGTCCGTCGTGCGGCGCCGTTCGCGCAGCAGCGACGTGCCCGGTGGGCAGCCCAGCAGCCGGGCGTCCTCCGCGTCGGCCGGCCACTGGTCGATCGTGTGGTCGGCGTCGGTGAACAACACGCCCAGTTCCTCCAGCGGCTCGGTGTGCGAGACCGCGTCGATCGGAAATCCCTGCACCAGGGCTCCGATCCGCTCGGGATACACGGTGCGCTCGATCATCACCGGCACCCGGGAGAGCGTCCGCAACCGCAACACCCGGTAGACCGACGACCCCGGCGCCAGGCCCAACTGGGCACACTCGCCCGGATCCCCCGGCACCGGTTCGACCGCCACCGTGCGCCCGCCGGGCTCCTCGCCGATCGAGCGCGCCCAGCGGGTGAAGCTCAGCAGCTCGGCGAAACTCTGCGTCCGGGCGGCCCCCAGCACCACCCGCCGGGTGCCGCGCCGGGACGTGACCATCCCGTCCGCGCGCAGCACCGCGAGCGCCTGGCGCACCGTGCCCCGCGAGACGCCGTAGTGCTGCGCGAGATCGCCCTCGGCGGGCAGCCGACCACCGGAGCCGTATCGGCCGGTGGTGATCGCCTCCCGCAGATCGGCCGCGACCTGTCGGTAGCGCGCCTCGCCCTGAACCCCCATCGCCACCCCCCGAATTCCATTGCCGGGACGTCCGACCGTGGCGACCCTACCCGGTCACGGCGCGGCTGCCGGGGCGCACGGCTATTTCCCGGGAACCTCGCGCGCCCGTGCGGCTGTGTTCATGTTGCGGCCATCGACGTCGGGCGTACTGGACCAAGTTGTACAGCCAACTCAGGCACTCCATTCGAAGCTCCAGGAGAACCCCGTGACAGTGCTCCGCGTTCGTGCGACCGGACTGGTCGCCGGCCTTGCCGTGGCCGCGCTCACCCTGAGCGCCTGCGGCTCGGCATCCGACAAGACGTCCGGGGCCGGCACCTCCGCCGCGTCGGGCACTCCCGGCGGGGCCAAGGACGCGGCGTCGGCCACCTCCGTCCAGGACTTCGGCGGCATGGAGGCGCTGGTGGCCGCGGCGAAGAAGGAGGGCAAGCTCAACGCGATCGCGCTGCCCCGCGACTGGGCCAACTACGGCGCGCTGATCGACGCCTTCCAGGCGAAGTACGGCATCAAGGTCGAGGTGGAGAACCCCGACGGCACGTCCCAGGACGAGATCAACGCGGTGACCCAGCGCAAGGGCCAGGACCGTTCGCCCGACGTGCTGGACCTGGGCAACGCGTTCGCGCTCAGCGCCGCGAAGCAGGACCTGCTCGCGCCGTACAAGGTCGCCGCGTTCGACCGGATCCCCGAGCCGCAGAAGGACGCGCAGGGGCGCTGGTTCAACGACTACGGCGGCTACATCTCGATCGGCTGCGACGCCGCGCGGATCAAGGAGTGCCCGAAGACGTTCGCCGACCTGCTCAAGCCGCAGTACAAGGGCCAGGTCGCGCTCAACGGCAACCCGACCAAGTCCGGCTCGGCGTTCGGCGGCGTGTACGCGGCGGCGCTGGCCAACGGCGGCTCGTTCGACGACATCCAGCCCGGCCTGGACTTCTTCGGCAAGCTCAAGAAGAACGGCAACTACAACCCGGTCGAGTCGACCCCCGCCACCGTGCAGAAGGGCGAGACGCCGATCAGCATCGACTGGGACTACCTCAACGCGGGCTACGCGGACGAGTTCAAGTCCAAGGGCGTCGACTGGCAGGTGAACATCCCCACCGACGGCGTCTACGCGCAGTACTACTCGCAGGCGATCGTGAAGTGGGCGCCGCACCCGGCCGCCGCGCGCCTGTGGCAGGAATTCCTGTACAGCGCCGAGGGCCAGAACCTGTGGCTCAAGGGCTACGCCCGGCCGGCCCTGATGGGCGCGATGAAGGAGGCCGGCACGCTGGAGGCCGGATTCGCCGCGAAGCTGCCCGCCGTGCCCGGCGCCGGCGCCCCGGTCTTCCCGACCCCGGACCAGGTCGACAAGGCCAAGAAGGTCCTCACCGGTGGCTGGGGCCAGGCAGTCGCCGGATGAGCACCGACCTCTCCGACGTCGGCGCCCCCGCCGAGGTCCGGATCGTGCCTCCGCTCGCCGTGCGCGAGCGGAGCGCGGCCCGGCCCCGGCGGCGGCGCCGCGCCCCGCACTGGCTCGGTGTAGTGCCGTTGTTGTTGTTCGCCGCCGTGGTCTTCGGCGTGCCGACGGCCGCGATGGTCTTCGGGGCCTTCACCACACCGGCCACCGCCCCCGACGGGGTGCAGGCCACCGGCGCCAACCTGTCCGCGTCCGTGCAAGGCGCGTACCTGACCGCGCTGATCGGCAGCGTGAAGTTGTCCGCGGTCACCGCGCTGATCGCCACCGTGTGCGCACTGCCGATCGCCTACACCGTGGTCACCTCGCGCTTCCGCTTCGTCCGCGAGGCCGCGCTGACCGCGTCCGGCGTGCTCGCCAACTTCGGCGGGGTCGCCCTGGCGTTCGCGTTCGTGGCCACGCTCGGCAATGCCGGGGTGGTGACCGGCAGGCTCGACCTGACCGAGCACGGCTGGAGCCTCTACAGCTTCACCGGACTGTCCGTGGTCTACCTCTACTTCCTGATCCCGCTCATGGTGCTCATCCTGACCCCCTCCCTCGAAGGACTGCGCCGGCAGTGGCGCGAGGCGGCCCGCAACAACGGGGCCAACGCGTTCCGTTACTGGGTGCACGTCGCGCTGCCGATCCTGACCCCCGCGCTGCTCGGCGGCTTCGTCCTGCTCTTCGGTTCGGCGTTCGCGGCCTACGCGACGGCCGCCGCGATGGTCGGCAGCTCGGTGCCGTTGGTGACGATGCAGATCGCCGACGCGCTGTCCGGCAACGTCCTGGTCGACCAGGGCAACGTGGCGCTCGCGCTCAGCCTGGACATGGTCGTGGTGGCCGGTCTGGTCACCGCCGTTCACCTGCCCCTTCAGCGTCGGAGTGCCCGATGGCTCGACTAGCCGCACTGCGCGGCCGGATCCGTTGGTCGCGGGGCGTGGTCCTGCTGATCGCCGGCACGTACTTCCTGCTGCCGATGGTGTGTTCGGTGGTCTTCAGCATCGACGTACCCGGCCGGGGCATCACGTTCGACGCGTACACCGGGATCCTGGGGGCCGACGGCTTCCTGGACAGCCTCACGCTCACCCTCGAACTCGCCGCCGCCACCGTCGTATCGGTGTTGTTGCTGCTGGTGCCCGCGCTGATCACCGTGCGGCTGACCGCGCCGCGCCTGCGCTGGGTGATCGAGGTGGTGTGCTCGCTGCCGTTGGTGGTACCCGCCATCGCGCTGGTCGCCGGCATCGGCACGGTGTTGCGCTGGGGTCCGGACCACCTGGCCGACACCCCGCTGTACGACACGTTCATCGCCATCCAGGACCCGGATTTCCCGATCGTGCTGGTGCTCGCGTACACGCTGATGGCGCTGCCGCTGGCCTACCGCACGCTCGACGGCGGGCTCGCCGCGATCGACCTCGAGGTGCTGGTCGAGGCGGCGCGCGCGTGCGGCGCGAACTGGCCGCGCGCGGTGCTCCAGGTGGTCCTGCCCAACCTGCGTGGTGCGTTGCTCAACACCGCGTTCCTGACCCTGGCGCTCGTACTCGGCGAGTACACCGTCGCCGCGATCCTGGGCTACCGCCCCTTCGCGGTGTGGATCGTCGGCATCGGCGGTTCCCAGGCCGAGATGTCGGTCGCGGTGTCGGTGATCGGCCTGCTCGTCACCTGGGTACTGCTGCTCGCCCTCGCCACCGCCGGCCGGCCGCGCAGCGCCCGGACGAAAACCCTCCCGGAGACCTCGTGACCATGACGTTCGACCAGCCGAAGACCCGCACCGGGCCGCAGACCGGCGCCACGGTCGAATTCCGGGGCCTGCAACGCTCGTTCGGCAACGTCCGGGCCCTGGCCGGGCTGGACCTGACGGTCGGGCAGGGCGAACTCGTCGCCCTGCTCGGCCCGTCCGGCTGCGGCAAGACCACCGCACTGCGCGTGGTCGCGGGCTTCGAGCATCCGGACGCGGGGGAGGTGCTCGTCGACGGCGAGGACATCACCCGGGTGCCCGCGCATCGCCGCGACGCGGGCATGGTCTTCCAGTCGTACAGCCTGTTCCCGCACCTGAGCGCGCTGGACAACGTCGCGTTCGGCCTGCGGATGCGGGGCGTGGGGCGCGCCGATCGACGCGCTCGGGCCGGTGAACTCCTGGACCTGGTCGGTCTGCCGGACCAGGCCGACCGGTATCCGCACCAGCTCTCCGGCGGCCAACAGCAGCGGATCGCGCTGGCCCGGGCGCTCGCGCTGCGTCCGCGCGTCCTGCTGCTCGACGAGCCGCTGTCGGCACTGGACGCGCGAGTGCGGTTGACCCTGCGGGACGAGATCAGGCGACTGCAACAGGAACTCGGCATCACCACCCTGTTCGTGACGCACGACCAGGAGGAGGCGCTCTCGCTGGCCGACCGGGTCGCGGTGATGAACGCGGGCCGGCTCGAACAGTGCGCGCCACCGGCGCAGTTGTACGCCCGTCCCGCGACCGCGTTCGTCGCCGAGTTCGTGGGGGTGATGAGCCGCCTCCCCGCGCGGGCCGACGGTGCGGTGGTGCACGTCCTCGGCCGCGACCTGCCGATCGACGGCGAGCCCGCGCACGGCGACGTGGACGCGCTGCTGCGCCCGGAATCGATCGAGGTCACGGCGGCGGCCGCGGACGGCTCGGCCCAGGTGCTCGGCGCGGCCTTCCTCGGCGCGGTCACCCGGCTGAGCGTGCGCTCGGCCGCGGGCGCGACGGTCAAGGTCGACGTGCCCTCGCACACGGCGGCCACGCTGCCGGTCGGCTCCCGGGTCGAACTCGCCCTGCCGGACCGCCCCGTACTCGTTGCCCCGCGCAAGGAGCCGGCGCGCACGTAGGGCCGGCGCGCCCGGTAGGGCCCGCCCCCACCTCCGGCGATCGTCGACACTGCCCGGCGGGAGCGGGATCAGCCCCGAACCCGGGTGCGCGCCTTCGCCGGGACACCGGGGGTGCGGGTGTGCCGGAGTTCGCGGACGAGTGCCCGGACGGCGGCGGTCGCGGCGAGTTCGGGTGTGGTGAGGTAGCCCACGGAGCGGGTCGGGCGGGTCGGGCCGAGATCGGCGATCCGTACGGAGGGCGGTGCCCCGGTGAGGGAGAGCGCGGGCATGATCGCCATGCCGAAACCGCTGCTCACCATGGCGAGCACGGCTCCGTCGTCCTGCGCCTCGACGGTGGCCGGGGGGATCCAGTCCTGCGTCGCCCACCATTCGCGTGTGTAGGAGGAACAGTTCTCGGTCCAGTCGACCAGCGGCAGTGAGCGCGGATCGGGATGCCCGGCCGGATGCACCAACGCGTAGGGCTCCTCGGACAGGACGCCGGCGATCAGCCCCGGCGGCGTCGGCGTACCGGTCCCCAGGGTCGCGATGCCCACGTCCGCCCGCCCCTCGGCCACCTCCCCGGCCGTGCCCGGGCCGACCTCACGGACGATGCGCACCCGGGGTTCGAGATCCGGGTGCCGGGCGGTGAGGCGTTCCAGCACCGGCGGCAGCAGATGCAGGGCCGCGCTGCGGAAGGCGGCGATGCGCAGCGGTCCGGTGACCGCGGGTCCCTCGTCCGGCCCGGCGCCCGCCCCGCGGGCCTCGGCGACCAGTACGTCCAGCATCCGCAACACACGTCGTGCGTGCGCCGCGGCCGCGGTCCCCGCCGGGGTGGGCCGGATCCCGGTCCGGCCGCGCTCGAACAACACGGCGCCCACCTTGCGTTCGATCTCGCGCACCGCGTGCGAGACGCCCGACTGGGTGGTGCCCAGCGCCACGCCGGCGGCCGAGAAGCTGCCCGTGTCGGTCGCCGCGACGAGGATCCGCAACTCCTGCGGCGAAAGATCGGCTCGGGCCGTCATCAGGGCTCCCATCTGCCGTCATGAGGGCGACTCATGGATCCGGATCGGTCATGAGCGCAACCCGCTGCCGGGCCCGCGCATTCCTGCGTACGTTCGCGTCCCATGAACTCGCCCCTGCGCACCGAGGCCGTCACCGTCCACCAGATCGCCCGGCCCGACGGGTTCCCCGCCTGCGAGCACTTCCGGTTCGTGGAAACGCCCGTGCCCGAGCCGGCACGCGGGACGGCCTTGGTGGAGAACCTGTACTGGTCGGTCGACCCCTACCACCGCGAGATGATGGACGCCGAGTTCGCGCTGAACGCCCCGCTGGAGGGGCGCACGCTCGGCCGGGTCGTCGCCTCCCGCGACCCGGCGCTGGTCGAGGGCACGATGGTCTTCCATCGCCGGGGCTGGCGCACGCACGCGGTGGTTCGTCCCGACGAGGTGCAACCGCTTCCCGACCTGCCGGGGGTCCCGCTGTCCGCGCACCTGGGCCTGCTCGGCGGTACGGGGCTGACCGCGTACGTCGCCCTCACCCGGATCGCTCCGCTGCGCGAGGGCGACGACCTGTTCGTCTCCGGCGCGGCGGGCGCCGTCGGCACCGCCGTCGGCCGGTTCGCTCGGCTGTTGGGTGCGCGGCTGCTGGTGGGCAGCACGGGATCGGCGGCCAAGGCGCGGTATCTGACCGAGCGGGTCGGCTACGACCGGGCCTTCGACTACCGGGACGGTCCGGTTGCCGAACTGCTCGCGCGCGCCGCGCCGGACGGCGTCGACGTGTTCGTCGACAACGTCGGCGGCGACCACCTGGCCGCCGCCGTCGGGGCGCTGCGCGAGCGCGGTCGGATCGTCCGGGTCGGCACGATCAGTCAGTACAACCGGCGGGATGCCCCGCCGGTGCGCTTCGACCACGCGGACTTCGTGGAGAAGAGCCTGCGTCTGGAGGGCTTCCTGGTCCGCGATCACGGCGACCTGCGGGACGAGTTGTACGACTTCGCGGTGCCGCACCTGCTCGCCGGAAGGCTGACGTCGGACGAGACGGTGGTGGTGGGCTTCGAACGGATCGTGGCGGCGTTCACGTCGATGCTGCGCGGCGGCAACACCGGGAAGATGATCATCAGAGCGACGGGCGCCTAGGCGAGGGTGATCGTGGTTCGCCGAGCCGCCCGCAGGCGTTCCGCCCTCGCGTGGCAGCCCCACGGTGCGCCTGGACGCAAAAACCCGAACTCGGCTAGGTTTTCTTTCATGACCGGACCCGTGGAACCCGAGCGGCAGGCGCGGTTGGACAACATCCGTACGCCACGCGGCCGTTACGCGAAGGGCGTGGCCCGTCGCAACCAGATCCTGGAAGTGGCGCTGGACGTGTTCGCGACCCTCGGGGAAAAGGGCGCGCTGATCAAGGAGATCGCCGACCGCATGGGCATGTCCCAGGCCGGCGTCCTGCACTACTTCGGGTCACGCGAGGGTCTGCTGATCTGGGTGCTCGGCGAACGCGACCGGGTGGCCGGCGAGAAGATCGCCTTGGACGCGTACGGCGACCCGCTCACCCGGATGGCCGACCTGCTGCGCCACAACGGCGACGTCCCCGGCCTGGTGCGCCTCTACGTGAGCATGGCCGCGGCGGCCGGCTTCCCCGGCCATCCGGCCCGCGACTTCTTCGAGGTCCGCTCCACCGACATCGTGGCCGGCCTGCGCGAGGGCCTCGCCGAGCTGCAACAGCGCGGCCGGGTCCGACCGGAGGTCGACGTCGACGCCATCGCCCGACTGGCCCTCGCCGCCGCGGACGGCATCCAGTACCAGTGGCTGATCGACCCCACCGTGGACATGGGCGCCGTCATCGACACCATCGTCGCCCTGGTGGTGGACGCACCTCCGCCGCCGGAGGCGGGGTAGTCGTCCGGCCCGGCGGTCACGGCGCGATCGCCGGGCCGGCCCCGCCCGGGGGTGCGGTTCCTCTCCCATCGGCTTCGTGCCAGGGAGAGGAGCCTCGGTTCACCGCGCGTCGGGCGGGCCGTCACGACTCGTCGGCGGTCGCAAACCGTTCCCGGACCCGACGCGCACCCGACAGGCGCGTAAACGGTTGCTCGACGACGACACACGTTTGCCCGCAGTCGCCGAGATCGCGGCAGCCGACGCCTACGGCGTATCGTGCGACCGATTTTCGGGAAGAGCGGCTTGCCACCCGCCCGTTGGCCGGCCGGCGGGACGGGGACAGGGTGCTGCGGGGGTGGGCCCGCGCCGCCGCCCCACCGGCACTTGGGCCCGGAGTCCGAGGTGGGGCGGCCTGGCGGCGGCGGGTCAGGCGAAGTCGGCGACGTGGTCGGCGGCCCACCGGGCGTAGCCGCGCGGAGCGGCGCCGGTGAGTCGGGTCAACGCCGGGGTGATCTCGGGCCGGGTGTCCACGGTCGCCGCCATCAGGTCGAACAGGGCGTGCACGAAGTCGGCGTCCATGAAGGCGGCCAACTGTTCGCGCACCGGTCCGGCGTCGAGCTCCTCGAAGACGAGCGGTCGACCCAGCGCCGCGCCGAGCAGGCGCACCTGCTCGACCTGGGTGAGGGCCTCGGGCCCGGTCAGCAGGTAGGCGCACCCGGCGTGTCCGTCGGTGGTGAGGACCCGGACGGCGGCGTCGGCGACATCGCGTTCGTGGATCGGCGCGGTGGTCGCTGCCGCGTAGGGAGCGCGCACGACGTCGCCCTGTGCCAACTGCATCGCGAAGGTGAGCGAGTTGATCGCGGGGAACATCAGCCGCAGGAAGGTGTGCGCGATCCCGGTGGCGGCGACCGCCTGCTCCACCCGGGCGTGGTAGGCGGCGATCACGTTCGGCTGTACGGGTGCCCCGTCCACGACGGCGCCGGACGACAGGAACACGATCCGGCGCACACCCGCCGCGCCGGCGGCGTCGAGCAACGCCTCCGGGGCCGTTCCGTACGGCAGCACCAGGAACAGCGCGGTCACGCCGTCGAACGCCGCGGTCAACGTGGCGGGATCGGCGAAGTCGCCGCGGACCACCTCGGCCTCCTCCGGCAGTGCGGCGCTCTCCGGCTTGCGGCTCAGCGCCCGCACCGGCAGCTTCGCCGCGGCCAGCGCCTCCACGGTCTGTCGGCCGAAGTGTCCGGTGGCTCCGGTGACCAGGATCATCGTCGTTCTCCTTCCGCTGCGGGCGAGGGCCTCGGATCCGGTCCTCGTCCCGCTCGAAGACGACGGTAAATGCCCAATAGGAACGCTGCGTTCCGCAATGCTTCGGGCATCCCGACCGGCGTCGGCCGGCTCGTTCCGCCGGGGAGCGGCCAAGGATGGCCCGACGACAGCATTTGGTGGGGGCAAGACCCGCATCCGGACGAGATCGCGCCCTCGTACGTGTTCCTCGCGGCGGGTCGAGCGCGCTCATCCCCCTTCGCGTGCACATACCCGGGTTCGGTGGTCGGCGTTGGACGTGACCACGCAGGGGTGCCCCAACGCGCTGTTCTCGTCGACCAGGAACAGCGCGAGCTGCTCGCCGACCTCCAGCCCCAGATCGTGGTGGATCACCCCGTTCCAGGTGTGTGGCAACACGTCGCCGTCCACCGGCCAGTCGTGCAGATCCACCTCGACCTCGACCTCGTCGTCACGGTTGGGTACGACGACGATGGCCGGTGCGCCGATGATGTCCATCCTTCGAGTGTGGACCCGCGATCGAAAGCGTGAGCGCACACGCGCCGGCGTGTCGCGTCGCGAGAGCGTGGGTTCACTCGGCTGCGGAAGGCCACCGCGACACCGAGACCGGCTTCGACGGCGCGCGGGCGGCCAATGAACCGACCCACACGGAACGGAATTTCGCGTCCGGACAGCCGATCTGCAAGCCGCCGTCGTCGCCGCCGCGTCGAGCCGAATCGGCCCCGGCACCGGGCTCGCAGTCGCGCATTGCCCGGGAGTGCCCCATGGGGTTTCGTCGAGGGGGCGGGCGCACGGGTCCGCTCCGGTGGACCCGTGCGCACGGTCGATGCTCGATGTGGTCGGGGCTCGATCGGCCCGGGGCGGCGCGAGACGTCGGCCGCTCGGGCCGGTGTCGATCAGGTGCCGAGAAGGTCCAGCAGGTCGTCGGCGTGTTCCTCCTCTTCCTCCAGGATCGACTCGATCATGCGTCGGGTGGTGGGATCGCGGTCGCCGAGCCAGCGGGCGATCTCCTGGTAGGTGGAGATGACGATGCGTTCGGCGAGCAGGTTCTGTTCGAGCATGGCCTTCAGGTCGGTGTCCGCGGCGGTCGAGTACTCGGTGTGCGAGCGTTCGTGCAGCGTGGTCGGATCGAAGTCCGGATCCCCGCCGAGTTGGGAGATGCGCTCCGCGGCCCGGAGCCCGTGCTGCATCTCCTCGGCGGCGTGCTCGGTGAACTCCGCCGCCACCTGGGCCCGGTCGATGCCCGCGGCCGAGATGGCGTGCCGGGTATAGCGCAGCCAACACACGATCTCGGTGGCGACCACGTCGTTGAGCACGTCGATCACCCGGCCGGTGTCCAGTCCGTACGTCGAGGTGACCGCGCCCTCGCCCATCTTCTGCCGTGCCTGCTCCCGGATCCTGGTCACATCCAGAACGAAGTCGTCGCTCATGCCCGCTGCCTCTCGCCTCACACCGTCGGCGCCGATCGCCGCCCAACCCCACTGCCTCGAACGCCGGGCACCCACACTCGAACGTAGGTGCGGAATTCGAATGGGCCGGGTCGATCCGGCTGCCGACGTCGGCTCGTGATCGAGCGGCGCGTCGGACGTCTCCATTGAAGTCCCACCGAGCTCCCGCTTCGAACTCCCGTGCGCACCCCGCCCCAGGGTGCTGTCGGCCGGGGTTCGTAGGCTTCGGCCGGCAGCAGGTTCGATCGGAAACGGAACAGACCCTCATGAGTGTGTGGAACCATCTCGGCGAACTGGGCGGGCTCCCGGTGCACGAGTTCCTGGCCGTCGACGACATCGACGGCTTCGACAAGGACGACGAGGAGCAGCTCGCGGAACTCGTCGCCTCCGCGCCGGAGCCCGGAGCGGTCGCCTGGAAGATCGCCACCCACTTCGAGGCCGAGCTCGAATTCGCGGACGTGTTCGCGCTGTTCCTCGACACGGTCGACACCACGCGGGTACGGGCGCTGGTCATCGGCTACTGGGCCACCGACATCCTGGAGGGCGAGAACGCCATCATCCGGGTGTTGTGCGAGCACGCCGACCGATTCCCGGCGCTACGCCACCTGTTCGTCGGCGACATCATCGGCGAGGAGCACGAAGTCTCGTGGATCCCACCCGAGGACATCACGCCGCTCCTGGACGCCTTTCCGCACCTGGAGGAACTGGGCTACCGGTTCGGTCAGGATCAGCAGCCGGCTTCCGGATTCGCACTGCGCCCGACGCGGCACGAGCGACTGCGCAAGCTCGTCCTGCAGACCGGCGGCATGCCCGCGCGGGTGCCCCGGGCCGTCGCGGCGTGCGAGTTTCCCGCACTCGAGTACCTCGACCTGTGGCTCGGGGTGCCGATGTACGGAGGCGACGCGAGCGCGGCCGACCTGGCCGACCTCCTGGACGGCACCCGGCATCCCGAGCTGCGGCACCTCGGCCTGATGAACAGCGCGATCCAGGACGAGGTCGCCGCGGCGGTCGCCGCCTCCCCCGTCCTCGCGCGGCTGCGCTCGCTCGACCTGTCCATGGGCACGCTCTCCGACACCGGCGCGGACGCGCTGCTCGCCGGCCGGCCGCTCACCCATCTCGAACGCCTGACCGTGCATCACCACTTCCTCGGCGCGGACGCCGCCGCGCGCCTGCGCGCGGCCCTCGAACCGGCCGGAGTCGCGGTTCACCTGTCCGAGCCGAGCACGCCGTGGAGCGGGGCGGAGACCCCCGAGGAGGGCCGGTACACCGAGGTCGCCGAATAGCCGGATCCGGACGCGGTGCCGCCCGGTAGGCCGAACGACGGGCCTACCGGGCGGCACGATCGGGCGGGTCGGCTACCGGAGTCGACTGTCCGCGGGTCGGCTCAGCAGGCGCCGAGGTCCACCCACACCCCCCATTGGCCGGTGGTTCCGGGGACTTCGCCCTGGGTCCACCACTTGGCGCGGTAGGTGTGGCCTTGATAGGAGACCACACTGCCGTTGGTGTAGACCGAATTCGCGTTCCACGCGGGCGCGTTGCACCCGGGTCCGCCGCTGCCGACGGTCAGCGTGTATTGCGCGGTATGGGTGGCGGTACCGGTCGCGGTGACCGTCACCGTGTACGTACCCGGAGTCGCCGTCGAACTCGCCGAGAACTTCAGCGACGAGTTGGCACCCGACTGGATGGTGCCCGGAGTGAACTCCGCGGTCACCCCGCTGGGCAGGGTCGAGGTGGTCAGGGTGAGCGACTGCGCCGACCCGCTGGTGGTCGTGGTGTTCACCGCGGTGGTGACGTCGCCGCCGAGCGCCACGTTGCCCGAGGTCGGGTTCAGTGCGAGCGAGAAGTCGGGGTCGCCCGGATTCGAGGTGCAGGTCGGGTCGTTCGGCTGGGCCGGCAGGCTGACCGCGTCCCAGGCGGCCTTGGTCTTGGCGAACAGGGCGCAGGTCGGGTCGAGGGTCTTGGCCGAGTTCAGCGTGACCGTGCGGTACTTCTTGTAGGTCATGCCGCTGGTCTTGAGCAGCATGCCGCCGTAGAAGATCTTGCCGGCCTGCTGGATGCCGACCCCGGTGAGGGTGGTGTTGTTGCAGGTCGGGCTGGCGGGCTTGCCGCCGCCGGGATTGGTGCCCTCGGCCAGCAGGTAGAACCAGTGGTTCAACGGCCCGGCCGCCTTGTGCACCTCGGTGCTGGGGATGGACGAGCTGTAGCAGTCCGGGTCGCCGTTGGTGGACGGCTTGTACATGTAGCGGATCGGGCCCTGGCCGACCAGGTTGACGGTCTCGCCGACGGTGTAGTCGGGGACGTCGTACGGCGAGGGCTCGTTGGTGTACGCCTCGGTCAGTGCGCCGAAGATGTCGCCGGTGCCTTCACCGAGTCCGGCTTCGGTGCTGGTGCCGCCGGGGGTGTTCTGGTCGATGCCGTGGCCGAATTCGTGGCCGATCACGTCCATCGACGCGATCCACTGGTTCGACTGGTTGTGGCCGATCGTGATGGTCGAGCCGTCCCAGTAGGCGTTGAGCTCGTTGAGGCCGACCTTGACCGGCCAGCTCCCGCCGTTGCCGTTGTGCCCGTTGCG
>NZ_JBEXUX010000108.1:0-24159 GCF_040629175.1 Embleya sp. NPDC005971
GCAGGTTGTGCCAACTCGCCGCCGAGGAACTGCGGGCCGAGGGACACGAGGCCGAATTCGTCGCGGTGCGGCGGACCGGCCGCCGGTCGGCGGGGGCAGTCGGCCTCACACCCCCGTCAGCCGCCGTGCCGAGGGGCGCAGGTACACCGCCCAGGTCACCAGCAGGCACAGCCCGTAGAAGGCGAGGAAGGTCAGGTAGGCCGCGTCGCCCCGGCCGGAGTTCAGGAACGACTCGCGGAAGGCGATGTTGACCAGCACCCCGCCCAGCGCGCCGACCGCACCCGCGACGCCCATCAGCGCACCGGACTTGCGCCGCGCGGCCGGGCCCGGGCCGAGCTTGGCCGCGAAGATCGCCGGGATCATCTTGTACGCCGAGCCGTTGCCCAGTCCGCTGAACACGAACAGCAGCACGAAGCCGGTCAGGAACAGCCCGAGCGACTCCTGCCGCGAGGCCAGGTAAACCACGAACGCGGCGCCGGCCATCGCGACGAAGTTCCAGAACGTGACCCGCGCACCGCCCCATCGATCCGCGAACCAACCGCCGACCGGGCGCACCAGCGAGCCCAACAGCGGTCCCAGGAAGGTCAGGTAGGCCGCCTTGACCGGGGTGGCGAACTCGTCGTGGAACTGCACCTGGAGCACCTGCCCGAAAGCGAACCCGAAGCCGATGAACGACCCGAACGTGCCGATGTACAGCAGCGCCATCACCCAGGTGTGCGGCTCCCGGGCGACCTCGCGCATCGCGCCCTTGTCGTTGCGCAACGCGGGCAGGTTGTCCATGTAGCGCGCGGACGCCAACGCGGCGAGCACGATCAGCGGGATGTAGACCACGAGCAGCAGCCGAGGGTGCCCGGCCCCCGCCGTCGCGAGCACCGCGAGGCCGACCAACTGCACCGCCGGCACCCCGAGGTTGCCGCCGCCGGCGTTGATCCCGAGCGCCCACCCCTTGAGCCGCTGCGGGTAGAACGCGTTGATGTTCGCCATCGAGGAGGCGAAGTTGCCGCCGCCGACCCCGGCCAGCGCCGCGACCACCAGCAACGTGCGGTAGGAGACGCCCGGTTCCAACACGATCGCGATCGCCGCGGTGGGCAGCAGCAACAACAGCGCGCTGACCACGGTCCAGTTGCGGCCGCCGAAGCGGGCGACCGCGAACGTGTACGGGATCCGCATCGCGCCGCCGACCAGGGTCGGCACCGCGGTCAGGGTGAACTTCTGCGCGGGGTCGAACCCGTACTCCGGGCCGAGGAAGAGCACGATGACCGACCACAGGCTCCAGACGGAGAAGCCGATGTGCTCGGACAGGACCGAGAAGATCAGGTTGCGCCGGGCGATCCGGGCCCCGGCCTGGGCCCAGAACACCTCGTCCTCGGGCCGCCAATCGTCGAGCGGGCCGGGCTCGGTTGCCGCAACGGGCTTGGAAGTACTGGTGGTTGACGTGCTCGTCGTCACTGGGACCTGCCTGTCCGAGGAGGAAATTCCGGCTGACGGTCCCTCACGCTAGGAAGCACAGATTTCGGCGCACTACGTGCTGTCGGTCGCCGGCGCTACAACTCGCTCAGGATCGGCGTCGCGCCGGTGTGAGAATTCCGGGCGTACCCGGGCGCCGCTCAGCGCGCCCGAATCGCCCACGTGCGCAACGCGGCCGGCTCCCCGTCGGGGCCCTCGTCCTCGTCCAGGCAGGCACCCGTACGAAGGTCGAACACCTGCTTGTACATCGGCGACGCGACCGTGGGCACCGCGCCCCGCCGCCCGACGATGCCGCGCGAGATGACGTACGCGCCGCTGAACGGATCGCGGTTGGCCAACGCGTAGAGCTGCCCGGTCCGGTCCCGAAACACCGCGACCTGATGTCCCTCGATCAGCACCGCGACACCCCTGCCGGGCACCAGGTCGGCGTACGAACACACCGGCTGCCAACCGGTTTCGCCGGCGATCTCGACGGTGAGCGTGGTCGTCGACTCGATACTCGTGGTCATCGTCCGCGTACCTCCAACTTCTCGAACAACACGGGCTTGATCTGGTCCCGCTCGGCGGTGAACCGGACGGTGGGGTCGGGGGTGCCCGGCGCGTTGACGAAGGACACGAACCGGCGGACCCGATCGGGGTCGGCCAGCGTCTGGGCCCACTCGTCCCGATAGGTGCCGACGTGCCGGGTCATCAAATCGTCCAGGTCGGCGCAGATCCCGAGCGAATCGTCGATGATCACCGCGCGCAGGTGGTCGAGGCCACCCTCCATCCGGGCCACCCAGGGCGCGGTGCGCTCCAGCCGGTCGGCGGTGCGGATGTAGAACATCAGGAAGCGGTCGATCGTGCGGATCAGCGTGTCGTGGTCCAGGTCGCTCGCCAGCAGGTCGGCGTGGCGCGGGGTCATCCCGCCGTTGCCGCCGACGTACAGGTTCCAACCTTCGGCGGTGGCGATCACCCCGAAGTCCTTGCTCTGCGCCTCGGCGCACTCGCGGGCGCACCCGCTCACCGCGGACTTGAGCTTGTGCGGCGAACGCAGGCCCCGGTACCGCAGTTCGAGCTCGATCGCCAGGCCCACCGAGTCCTGTACGCCGTAGCGGCACCAGGTCTCGCCGACACACGACTTCACGGTCCGCAGCGCCTTGCCGTACGCGTGCCCCGACTCGAAGCCGGCGGCGACCAACCGGCTCCAGACCTGCGGGAGTTGGTCGACCGTCGCACCGAACAGGTCGATCCGCTGGCCGCCGGTGATCTTCGTGTACAGGCCGAAGTCGCGGGCGATCTCACCGATGGTGATCAGGCCCTCGGGGGTGATCTCACCGCCGGGGATGCGCGGGACGACCGAATACGAGCCGTTGCGCTGGATGTTGGCCAGGAAGTGGTCGTTGGTGTCCTGGAGCGCGGCCTGTTCGCCGTCGAGGATGTGCCCCTGGGCCAGACTCGCCAGGATCGAACCGACGGTGGGTTTGCAGATGTCGCACCCGTCACCGCCCGTCGTGCCCGCGCTGCCGTGCTCGTCGAGCAACCGGGTGAAGGAGGTGATGCCCTTGACCCGAACGATCTCGTACAACTCGGCGCGGGTGAGCTCGGCGAAGTGCTCGCACAACCCGCGCATGCTCTCGATCCCGGCGGCGGCCAGCTCCTCGGTCACGATCGTGCCGATCAGCTTGACGCAACTCCCGCACCCGGTACCGGCCTTGGTGCATTTCTTGACGGCGGGAAGATCGTGGCACCCCTGGGCCGTGACCGCGTTTCGGATCACCGCCTTGGTCACCGCGTGACACGAGCAGACCACGGCCTCGTCCGGCAGTTCGAACCGCACCGGCGCGCCCATCGACGCGGGCAACACGAGTTGCTCGGCCGGCACCGGCAGGGCCCCGCCGGTCAACGGCCGCAATGTGCCGTACGCCTCCGCGTCGCCGACCAGCACCCCACCGAGCAGCCGCCCGTCCGCGCCGATGACCAGCTTCTTGTACACGCCGGCCCGGGTGTTGGAGTAGAGCACCTCCACACAACCCTCGGCCGTGCCGTGCGCGTCGCCGAAGCTCGCCACCTCGACGCCGAGCAGCTTGAGCTTGGTCGACAGATCCGCGCCGGTGAATCCGTCCGTCCCGGCACCGGCGATCTCGGCCGCGGCCACCTCGGCCATCGCGTATCCCGGTGCGACCAACCCGTACACCCGCCCGTCGGCGGCCAGCGCACACTCGCCGATGGCCAGGATGTGCGCGTCCGCGGTCCGGCAGCGCTCGTCCACCACGATGCCGCCGCGCTCGCCCACCGCGAGGCCCGCGGCGCGGGCGAGTTGATCCCGTGGCCGCACTCCGGCCGAGAACACCACCAGATCGGCGGCCAGTTCGCTGCCGTCCGACAACGTCATGCCGGACACCCGCCCGTCGGCGCCGGTGGTGACGGCCTGCGTGCCCGCGCCGGTGTGCACGGTCACCCCCAATTCCTCGACCTTGCGCCGCAACACCTCCCCGCCGCCGTCGTCGACCTGGATCGCCATCAGCCTCGGTGCGAACTCGACCACGTGGGTGTCCAGCCCCATCGCGGTCAGCGCCCCGGCGGCCTCCAGTCCGAGCAGCCCGCCGCCGACCACCGCGCCGACCCGGGCACCGCGCGCGGCGGCCTCGATCGCCTCGACGTCCTCGATCGTGCGATACACGAAGCACCCGTCCGCGTCGTGCCCCGGCACCGGCGGCACGAACGGATACGACCCGGTCGCCAGCACGAGCACGTCGTACGGCACACTGCGGCCGGCCCGGGTGGTCACCGTACGGCCGACCCGATCGATCGCCTCGACCGGATCCCCGAGCCGAATGTCGATCTGATGTTGCCGTGCGAACTCGGCGCTGCACAAAGACAGTTCCTCCGCCGTCGCGCCCGAGAACCAGGACGTCAGATGCACCCGGTCATAGGCCCGCCGAGGCTCCTCGGCCAACACGGTGACGGCGACCCGCCCACCCGCCTGCTCGACGAGCGCCTCGACGAACCGCTGCCCCACCATGCCGTGGCCGACCACAACCACATTCGTCTTCCCGACATCACTCACGCCCGACTCCTCCACCGACACCAGAAAACCCCGAACCCGACACCGACACCCGCACCCGCCCGCACGCACCTCCCGATCCCGCCGTCAACCACGCTCCCGACCCCGACCGGCGCCGAGCCGTCGGCGCGACGCGGTCATCGATACGCCCCCGGCACCGCCAACAGGTGCAGCGGATCGGCCGGCAGGGGATCGTCGCGCTCGAAGGCCCGGGTCAGGGCACCGGCGGTGGACAGATCGCCGATCAGGATCCCGGCGACGAGGCGGTCGCCGCGCATGACGAGCTTCTTGTAGGCGTTGCGGGTCGGATCGGCGACGCGCACGACGTCGTCGCCCGCCCGCGCGCCCGTCGCGCCGAACGCGGCGACCGCCAACGGCCCGGCCGTCAGCCGCATCATCGGCCGCGACCCGGCGTAGCGCTGCCCGCCGCCGGTGAGGTGCGCGGCCAGTACGTCCGCCTGATCCCACGCCGCCGCCGCGAGCCCGTGTACGTCCCCGGCGAACTCGGCGCAGTCCCCGATGGCGTGGATGCCGTCCGCCGAGGTGCCCAGCCGGTCGTCCACCACGATGCCGGTGTCGACCCGCAGCCCCGCGTCCCGGGCGAGCGCGACCCGGGGACGCACCCCGCAGGCGAGCACGATCAGGTCCGCGTCGAGCACGTGTCCGTTGGCCAGTTCCACGCCGGCCACCCGGTCCGTGCCGGTCAGGGCCCGAGCCCGGTTGTCGAGGTAGACCGCGACACCGAGTTCGGCAAGGCCGGCGAGCAACGCGGCGGCGGCCGGCGCATCGAGGTGACGCTCCATCAGATGTGGTCCCTGGTGCACGATTTCGACCGCGACCCTGAGGGCCGCCAGAGCGCGTGCGGCGCTCACCCCGAGCACGCCGCCACCGATCACCACGGCCCGCTCGGCCCCGGGTGCCGCGGCGGCCAGCGCGGCACAGTCGGCCAACGAGCGGAACGCGTGCACCCCCGCGAGCAGATCCAGACTCGGCTCACCACCGCGCCCGGCCGACCCGCTCGCCGTGCTCGCGACCCGCAGGTTCCGCATCGGCGGCAACACCGGCCCGGCGCCGGTCGCCAGCACGATCGCGTCGAACGTGTGCACCTCGCCGTCCGCCAACCGAAGCGCGCGCCGCCGCGCGTCGAGCGCGGCGACCCGCGCCCCGACCCGCACCACCGCCGTCGGCCCGACCGGCAACCCGATCGCCTCGGCCCCGAAGCGCGTGCTGAGCACGTCCGCGAGCAGTGCCCTGTTGTAGGGCGGATGTGCCTCGTCCCCGAACATCGTCACCGAGATCCCGGGGTCCCGGGCCGCCACCTGCTGCGCGAACCGCGCCGCGGCCATCCCCGCGCCCACCACTCCGACCCGCACCACGCTCACCTCCCACCACCGGGGGCGCCGCTCGCCCGCGCGAGCACCGCCTCACCGAGACCATCGCTCGACGCACCGGCGCTGCCGCTCAGGGCCGCGCCCCCGCGTCCCCCCGCCGCCGACCCGGTCGACCCGGCTTCCCCGACCTTCCCGACCTTCCCGACCGGATCCAGGCGGACCGCGCACACCTTGAACTCCGGCATCCCCGACACCGGGTCCAGGGCCGCGTTCGTCACCGTGTTCGCCCGTCCCTCCCCCGCCCAGTGGAACGGCATGAACACCGTGTCCGGCCGGATCTCCCGGGACAGCCTGGCCGGTGCGACCGCGCGTCCTCGACGACTGGTGACCGAGACCGGGTCGCCCTCGCCCACCCCCATCCGCTCCGCCAGGTCCGGATGCAGTTCCACGAACGGCCCGGGCGCCGCCCGGTTCAGGGCCGGCACCCGGCGCGTCTGCGCCCCGCTCTGGTACTGGCTCAGCACCCGACCCGTGGTCAGATACAGCGGATACTCGGTATCCGGCTCCTCGGCCGAGGCCCGGTGCGTCGGCGCCGCGAAGCGCGCGCGCCCGTCCGGCGTGCCGAAGCGGTCCAGGAACAGCCGGGGCGTGCCCGGGTGGCCCACCTCCGGGCACGGCCAGAACACCCCGTCCTCGGCCCGGATACGGTCGTACGTGATGCCCGCGTAGTCCGCCGCGCCGCCCGCCGACGCTCGACGCAGTTCGTCGAACACCTCCTCGGCGTCCGTCGCGAAGCCACGCTCGACACCCAGTCGCCGGGCGAGTTCGTTCAACGTGACCAGGTCCGTGCGCACGCCGTCCGGTACCGGCAGCGCCGCCCGACGCAGGATCACCCGGCCCTCCAGGTTCGTCGTGGTCCCGCTCTCCTCGGCCCACTGGGCGCCGGGCAACACGACGTCGGCCAGTGCCGCCGTCTCGGACAACACCACATCCGTCACCACCAGGAAGTCGAGCGCCGCGAGGCGGGCCGTCACGTGCGCCGCGTTCGGCGCGGACACCACCGGGTTCGAGCCCATCACGAACAGCGCGCGGATCTCCTCACCGCAGGAGTCCAACAGTTCGTACGCGGAACGCCCGGGCCCCGGCAGCGAATCCGGGTCCACTCCCCAGACCCCCGCCACATGTGCCCGCGCGGCCGGGTCGGTGATCATCCGGTAGCCCGGCAACTGGTCGGCCTTCTGGCCGTGTTCGCGTCCGCCCTGCCCGTTGCCCTGGCCGGTCAGGCAGCCGTACCCGGACAGGGGTCGACCGGCCTTCCCGGCGGCCAGGCACAGATCGATCCAGGCCCCGACCGTGTCCACGCCCTTGCTCTGCTGCTCCGGGCCGCGGGCCGTCAGCACCATGGCCGCCGGCGCCGACGCGAACATCGCGACCGCGTCCCGCATCGCCTCCACCGGTACGCCGGTGATCCGCTCGACCCGCTCCGGCCAGTGCGCCATCGCCGCCGCCCGCGCCGCGTCGAAGCCGACCGTGCGCGCCGCCACGAACTCCTCGTCCACGTGTCCCTCGGCGATCAGCAGGTGCAGCAGACCCAGCGCGAGCGCCAGATCCGTGCCCGGCACCGGCTGAAGGTGCAGGTCGGCCTCGGCCGCCGTCCGGGTCCGCCGCGGGTCCACGACCACCAGTCGCCCGCCCGCCGCGCGCATGTCGGTGAAGTAGCGCAGCGCCGGCGGCATGGTGTCCGCCGGATTGGCCCCGACCAGGATCACGCAGCCGGTCCGCGTGATGTCCTCCAGCGGAAACGGCAGCCCCCGATCGATCCCGAAGGCCGCCTTGCCCGCGGCCGCCGCCGAGGACATGCAGAACCGGCCGTTGTAGTCGATGTTCGCCGTCCGCAGCACCACCCGGGCGAACTTCCCCAACAGGTACGCCTTCTCGTTGGTCAGGCCGCCCCCGCCGAACACCCCGACGGCATCGCGCCCGTGCGCCCGGCCGACCGCCGCCAATCCGGCCGCGACCCGGTCCAACGCGTCGTCCCATTCGGCCTCGCGCAGCACCCCGTCGCCGTCGCGCACCAGCGGCGCGGTCAGCCGTACCCCGCGCCGCAACACCTCGGCCGCACTCTGCCCCTTGCCGCACAGCGCACCGCGATTGACCGGAAACCCGGGCCGCTCGACCACCTCGACGAACACGTCCGGGGCAGCCGAAGCAGGCCATTCGCCCGATCCACCCGACTCGGGCGCGGCGGTCCGCAGGCCCATCCCGCACTGGAGTGAGCAGTACGGGCAATGGGTGTCCGTCGTCGTGGTCCCGGCGTGCGTCGTCATGTCGGTAGCGTCGCGACCTACGGTTACGCCGCCTGGTCTGTGATGTTGCGCCGACGGTACGGCTGCCTCACCGGCCCGGGTGTCGATCGTGAGAACCGCGACACCGAAGAGCCGCACGAGAAGTCGAGACCTAACCCCGGGGTGATCATGCCGCAACACCCCCGTAACGCCGGCCCGCCACTCTCCTTGCATGGTTACTCGGACAAACGCCGCCGCCGAACCCCTGGTCGGGCTCACCGTCGGTGTCACGGCCGCCCGGCGCCGCGACGAACTGGTCGCGCTGCTCGAACGTCGTGGCGCGAAGGTCGTGGGCACCGCGACGCTCAGCATCATTCCGCTGCGCGAGGACCACGTACTGCGGCTCGCCACCGAGCGCTGTCTGGTCGAACCGCTCGACTACGTGGTCGCGACGACCGGCGTGGGCTGGCGCGGTTGGATGAACGCGGCCGAGGGTTGGGGACGATCGGCCGAACTGCGCCGGGCCTGCGAGGCCGCGACGGTGATCAGTCGTGGCCCCAAGGCCACCGGGGCGGTGCGGGCGTCCGGGCTGCGCGAGACCTACTCGCCGGGTTCGGAGGCCAACGACGAACTCCTGCACTGGTTGCTCGCCCGGGATCTGCGCGGCCGTCGGATAGCCCTCCAGGAACACGGCGCGCCACTAGGGGAGTTCGCCTCGATCCTGCGCGAGCGCGGCGCCGAGGTGATCGAGCTGCCGGTGTATCGGTGGGGGCCGCCGGAGGATCCGATCGCGGTACGCCGCCTGGTCGAGCAGGTGATCAGGAACGAGCTGCACGCGCTCACCTTCACCAGTGCGCCCGCGATCGGCGCGTTCCTCCAGGCGGCCGACGAACTGGGGCGACACGAGGAGGTGTTGACCGCGTTGCGGACGAGCGTGCTGCCCGTGTGCATAGGCGGGATCTGCGCCAAGCCGCTCACCGACGAGGGCGTGCAGGCGGTCTGGCCGGAGCGCGGGCGACTGGGTTCACTGGTACGCACGGTCACCGAGACGCTGCCCGGCCGGGTTCGACGGGAGCTGGACACCGGTACGGATCGTCTGATCCTCCAGGGCAGCGCGGTCCTGGTCGAGGGTGGCGTGATCTCGTTGTCGCCGGTGTCGGCGGCGGTCCTGCGCGCACTGGCCGAACGGCCGGGCTGGGTGCTCAGCCGCGCCGAACTCCTGCGCCGGGTCTGGCGGGACACCTCCGCCGACGAACACGCGGTCGAGGCGGCCGTGGCCCGACTGCGCACCTCGCTCGGACCGCACAAGGGCCTGATCAAGACCGTCACCAAGCGTGGCTACCGGCTGGCCGTCGCCGGCTGATCGGGGCCGACGGCCGTCCGGTGGGTTCCGGACCCGATCGCCGTGGCGATCGGGTCCGGAACCCGGCGGTGCTCAGCCCTTGGCGGCGTCGACGACGCCCGACGCGGCGACCACGATCTTGCCCTTGGTGGCGCCGGAGCGCGAACCGAGCTTCTCGATCTGGTCGACCAGCTCCTTGCCCTCGACGACCTCGCCGAAGACGACGTGCTTGCCGTCGAGCCAGGAGGTGACGGCGGTGGTGATGAAGAACTGCGAGCCGTTGGTGTTGCGGCCCGCGTTCGCCATCGACAGCAGGTACGGGCGGTCGTGCCTGAGGGTGAAGTTCTCGTCGGCGAACTTCTCCCCGAATATGCTCTTGCCACCGGTGCCGTCGCCGCGGGTGAAGTCGCCACCCTGGAGCATGAATTCCGGGATCACCCGGTGGAACGGCGAACCGGCGTAGCCGAAGCCGTGCTGTCCCGTCGCCAATTCACGGAAGTTGCGCGCGGTCTCCGGGACGACCTCGTCGAAGAGGGCGAAGACGATGCGGCCCTGGGGGGCGTCGTTGATGCTGATGTCGAAGTAGACGTTGCTCATGACGCCCATCCTGCCCTACTCGCGCGGCCCGACCCGTCGGGGGCTCCTCGGCCCACTGCTCCCCGACCGACGCCGACCCCCTTTCCTCCCCTCACCCGGCTCGACGGTTCAGGTGTTGCGCTCCGGTCGGCCGGGGCGCCAGATGCGCGGCCCGATGTCCAGCGCGAGGGCGGGCACGAGCAGGCTGCGGACCAGGAAAGTGTCCAGGAGCACGCCGATGGACACCAGGAGACCCTGCTGTAGGGACGTGACCGTCGGGATGACGGTGAGCACCGCGAAAGTGGCGGCGAGCACGATCCCCGCCGAGGTGATCACCCCGCCCGTGACGGTCAGCGCGGTCAGCATGCCCTCGCGGTGGCCGCGCCGGCGGACCTCCTCCCGGGCCCGGGTCATCAGGAACACGGTGTAGTCGATGCCGAGCGCGACCAGGAAGAGGAAGCCGAAGAGCAGCAGCCCCCGGTCGATGCGCGGATGACCCAGGGCACGGAAGACCAGGACGGCGGCACCCACCGCGGCGGCATAGGAGAGCACCACCGACAGCAGCAGCACGATCGGTGCCACCAGCGCCCGCAGCAGCACCACGAGCATGATCAGCACGATGCCGAGCACCAGCGGGATGAGCAGTTTCTCCTCGCTGCCCTGGGCGTCGGAGGTGTCGAGGGCAACCGCGCTCTGGCCGCCGACCACGGCGTCGGACGCGGCTCCGGGCGCGTGGTCGAGGGTGCTGCGCATCAGTTGCACGGTATGCCGGGCCGCCTGGGTGTCGGGGGCGTCGGCGAGGACCACGTCCAGGTGGGTCCACCCACCCGCGGACCGGTCGACGGTCGCCGATCGCACGCCCGGCACGCCGTCGAGTACGGCCAGCACGGTCGTGGTTGCGCCCGTGGGCACGTAGACGTCGGCCGGCGCGGCGGATCCGGCGGGGAAGTGCGCGGCCAGGAGTCGTTGGCCGCCGACCGAGTCGACCTCCTTGGTGAACTGCTCCGCCTGGGTCTGGCCGGTGCTCGTGGCGACGGCGCCGAGTGCGAGTGCCCCCAGGACCAGTGCGGTGCCGATCCACAACAACCTCGGCGAGCGGCCCACCAGGTAGGCGACCATGGCCCACAACCCGCGACCGGCCCGGGCGGAGGATATGGCGGCGGCGTCCGGCGCGTAGCGCGGCACGAACGGCCAAAACGTCCAGCGGCCCAGGATCACCAGCAGCGCCGGCAGCAGCGAGGTCATCGCCAACGACACCACCGCGACCCCGATGGCCACCACCGGGCCGAGCCCCCGGGTGGAGTTCATGCTGCCGAACACCAGGCACAGCGTCGCCGCGATCACGGTGAGCGCGGACGCGGTGATCGCCGGCAGGCACCTGATCAGCGCCTGCGTCATCGCCTCGTGCCGGTCCTGATGCCGGCGCAGTTCCTCGCGGTAGCGGGCGACCAACAGCAGCGCGTAGTCGGTGCCGACCCCCAGGACCAGGACGGTCAGTACGTACGCGCTCTGCCCGTTGACCAACAATCCGGCGTGCTTGGCGAGCAGGTACACCACCCCGTTCGCGATCTGCGCGCCCAGGGCCACGGACACCAGTGGGATCAGCCACAGGACCGGACTGCGGTAGGTGATCAGCAGGAGCAGCGCGACCAGGCCGAGGGTCGCGCCGAGCAGGGCGACGTCCATCCCGGAGTAGATGTCGATGAAGTCGGCGACGTTGCCCGCCTGGCCGGTGATCCTGACGTCGAGCCCGTTCGGCGCGTTCGCCCGGGCGAGGTCGCGCAGGGCGTGGACGCCGTCGCCGAGCACCTCGCCGTCGTTCTTGGCGGTGCGCAGCGGGACGCTCAGGAACACCGCCTTGCGGTCCTCGGCGACGACCGGCGCGGGCACCGTTCCGGCCGCGGCGCCCTTCGTGGTGAGCGTGGTGCGGTCGCCTTCGACCTTGGCCAGGTCGGCGTCGGTGAGGCCGCCGGCGCGGGCGTAGACGACGACGGCGGTGCTGACGTTCTTGTCGGCGAAGTGCTTCTCGCCGACGTCCATGGCCTTGGTCGACTGGGCGTTCGCGGGCAGCCAGGTCTGCGGGTCGTTGTCCTGGACCGAACCGATCTTCGCGGCGAGCGATCCGCCGACGGCGGTCAGCACGACCCAGATCGCCAGGACGGCCCACTTGGAGCGGCGGCCCGCGACCAGGCGGGCGTAGCGCTCCCAGCCGCGTGCGGGCGGTCTCGGTGGAGCGGAGGGCGGGGTCGCCGCCCGGGTTGTCGACATGGTCTTTCCTCTTGGCTCGGCGGCCCGGTCGGGGCCGGGCGGTGTCGGGACGAGGCGGTGCCGGCACGAAGGTGTCCCGGCACGAAGGCGTGCCGGGACAAGGGAGTGCCGGTGCAAGGCGTGCCGCTACGAAGGAGTGCCGCGACGAGCCGCGGTCAGTACGACAGCGAGACGCGGCGCCGGAAGACGGCGTGGTCGTCGAGGTGGCCCAGGACGAAGTCCGCGAGGTCGGCGCGGGAGATCTGCGTCGGCCGGTCCAGGGGGTCGTCCCCGTCGTGGGTGAATCGGTAGCTGCCGGTGTGTGGTCCGTTGCTGAGCATGGGGGCCCGGATGACGGTCCAGTCGACCGTGTCGTCGGCGGCCAGGTCGTCCTCCATGCGCCGCATGTCGGCGTAGGCGTGGCGGTGCAGCGGCCGGATGATCAGCCGGGTGACCAGGCGTTGGGCCGCCGGGGTACCGGCTCCCGAGTCCAGGGCACCGGAGGAGAGGCAGATCAGCCGCCGCACGCCCGCGCCGGCCATCGATCGACGCAGGTTGGCCGTGCCCTGCGAGTAGATCGTGGTGCGGGCCCGGGTGGTGGCGCCCAGGGCGCTGAGCACGGCGGCGTGGCCGGGCAGTACGACGTCGATCGAGGAGCGGTTCAGTGCGTCGCCGGCCACGACGCGCAGCCGTTCGTGGCGCGTGGTGATGCGTTCGGGGTGTCGGGCCAGGGCGGTGACGTGGTGGCCAGCGATCAGGGCCTGCCCGACCAGGCGGGCGCCCGTACCGCCGGCCGCGCCGACGACGAGCAGGTTCACGTCGTGGTCCGGTTCGCTCGCGGGCCGGCGGCGGGCCGACGGAAGGGCGGCGAGCCGGCGAGTTTGCCGCCGTCGATCGGCAGTGTGGCGCCGGTGATGAAGGACGACTCGTCCGAGCACAACCACACCACCGCCGCCGCGACCTCCTCCGGGAGGCCGATCCGCCGCATCGGCATGGCCTGGGCGGCGGCCTGCCGGGCCTGGTCGCCGGCGGCCTCCAGTTGTTCGGTGTGGATCGGTCCGGGCGCGAGCGCGTTGACCCGCAGGCCCGAGTCGGCGTAGTCGAGCGCGGCGGTGCGGGTGAGCCCGATCAGGCCGAACTTGGCCGCGACGTAGCCGCTCAGTCCGCCGACCGCCTGGAGTCCGGCGGTGGAGGACATGTTGACGATGGTGCCCGCGCCCCAGTCGAGCATCGCGGGGATCTCGTACTTCATGGCCAGGAAGACCCCGCGCAGGTTGACCGACAGCGCGCTGTCGAAGTCGGCGACGTCCACGTCGGCGAGCGGGGTGGGCGGGTGGCCGCCGCCGGCCGCGTTGTTGACCGCCGCGTCCAGGTGCCCGAATCGCTCCACGGTCGCGTCGACCAGGCGTTCGACGGAGGCGGCGTCGGTGACGTCGGTGGGCACGGCGAGTGCGCGACCGCCGGCCGTTTCGATCTCGGCGGCCAGCGCGGCCAGCGCGTCGGCGTTGCGGGCGGCGAGTACGACCGCCGCTCCGGCGCGGTGCAGGGCGCGTGCGGTGGCGGCGCCGATGCCGCGGCTGGCGCCGGTCACGATCGCGACGCGGCCGTCGAGCGGTTGTGGGGTGGTCATGGTGCACTCCTGTATCGAGGATGGTCGAAAGGGGCGGGGTCGGCGGTCGCGTGTCGGAGTCGGAGAGGGGAGACGAGCGATCGCGGTCGGCCCGAAAACGCTTCCGGGCAGGCCGGGGTAGGCGCGATCCGGTGGGTCGCGTAGGATTCAATGGACAGACAGTAAATCCAAAATGATGGAAGGGGCAAGCCGCATGAGTCCGCGTGTGTACAAGTCCGACAAGCGCCAATCCGCCGCAGAGGAGACCCGGCAGCGGATTCTGGCCGCCGCCCGCGCGCTGCTGGCGGCCCCGAAACCCACCCAGATCTCGGTGGACGCGATCGCCAAGGCGGCGGACGTGTCCCGGCAGACGATCTACAACGCCTTCGGCGGCAAGTCCGGCCTGCTGGAGGCCCTGTTCGACTCGCTCGCCACCCGGGCGGAGATCGACCTGCCGGCGGCCTTCGGCGCCGCCGATCCCGACACGGCGCTGCGCCGGTTCGCCGAGAGCTTCTGCCGCTTCTGGGCCTCGGATCCGCTCGTGATCCGCCGGCTGCGCGGCATGGCCGTCATGGACTCGGAACTGGACCGGTTGCTCCGCGAGCGCGACGACATGCGCCGCACCGCGCTGACCACGCTGCTGGACGCCCGGGAGCAGACGGCCGCCGACGAAACGATCGATGTCATCTGGCAGCTCACCGGTTTCGAGACCTACGACGGCCTGGCCCGCCGCGATCCCGCCCGGGACCCGGCGGCGGTGACCGCCCTGGTGGCGACCGCCGTGACAGCCGTGTACGCGGCGGCGGGCGACTGAGGCCGGTTCGCCGCACCCCGGTTCACCGGCCGCACGCTCGCTCGGATCGGCCTCGGTGTCGGTGCGGACGGATACATTCGCCGGAGCCGCCGGAGACTTGCCCCCCAACCAGGTCCGGCGGTGCGCCGAACGGTCCGCCGTCCCCCACGGGCGGCGGACCGTTCACCCGCTCAGCGCGATCGACCGGCGGCGTCGGCCTCGGCCCGCTGCACCAACTGTGCGATCAACGCGGCGAATCGGGACCACAGTTCGCGGGGAAGGCTGTGGCCCATGCCCTCGACCAGGACCGACTCGGCACCGGGGACGGCGGCGGCCGTCGCTGCTACCGCAGCGATCGTGGTCGGCGAGTCCGCGACGCCGACACGGTCGAGGAGCGGGCGTGCGGGATCACCATCGGGGTGTGCGTGAGCGGGTCGGGGGCGATGTCGCAGGCCAGGCCGAAGACCTCGTGTACCCGGGCGGCGGTGAGCACGTCGGCGGGCGGACCCTCGGCGACGACCCGGCCGGCCTTCATCACCACCAGGTTCGAGGCGAACCGGGCGGCCTGGTTGAGGTCGTGCAGCACCGCCACGATGGTGCGGCCCTCGGTGTTCAACTCGGCGCACAGTTCCAACAGGTCGTACTGGTGCGCGATGTCCAGGAAGGTGGTCGGCTCGTCCAGCAGCACGATCGGCGTCTGTTGGGCCAACACCATCGCGATCCAGGCCCGTTGGCGCTGACCGCCGGACAGGTCGCCCGCCGGGGTGCCGGCCAGGTCGGTCAGGCCGGTGCGGTCCAGCGCGAACGCGATCGCCCGGTCGTCGTCCGGCGACCACTGGCGCAGCAGGGTGTGGTGCGGGTGTCGCCCGCGCCGGACCAGGCCGCGCACGCTGATCCCCTCGGGCGCGATCGGGCTCTGCGGGAGCAGCGCGACCTTGCGGGCGAACTCGCGCCCCCGGTGGGTGTGTACGTCCCTGCCGTCGAGGGTGATCGTGCCGCGTACCGGCTCCAGCACCCGGGCGAAGGACTTGAGCAGGGTGGATTTGCCGCACCCGTTGGGACCGACGATGACGGTGAGGCCGCCGGGCGGGATGTCCAGGTCGACGCCTTCGACGACCGGGGCGCGGCCGTAGGTCAGGGTCAGCTCGCGGGCGCTCAGCCCGGCCGGGGCGGGCGCCGGTTTGCCGTTCACAGTCGTCCACTCCTCCATTCGCGGGTCAGCAGGTATCCGAGGTAGCCCCCGCCGAAGGCGAGCGTGTAGATGCCGACGGGCAGGGGTTCCACGTACGGCAGTTGTTGCGCGGCCAGGTCGGCGACGGTCAGCAGCAGCGCGCCCACCAGTGCGGACAACACCAGGTGTGGGCCGGTGCCGCGGGTCAGTCGGCGGGCGATCTGCGGCGCGGTCAGCGCGATGAAGGCGACCGGGCCGGCCACGGTGACCGCGCCGGCGGACAGCACGATGGCCAGTACGACGGCCGACGTGCGGGTTCGGCCCGGGTTGCCGCCGAGGGCGCGCGCCGTCTCGTCGCCCAGTTCGCCCAGGTCCAGGTGCCGGGACAGGGCGACGGCCGGGCCGATCACCACGAGCAGGACCAGCCCGATGGTGGTCGCGTCGTCCCAGGAGCGGGCCGCGACGCTGCCGTTGACGTAGGCGCTGAGCGCGCTCGCCTTGTCGCGTTCGACGACGTAGACGACGTACTGCGTGACGGCCGTGCCGATCGCGGCGACACCGATGCCGGCGACGACCAGGCGTCCCGGGTCGCGAAAGCCGCTGCCGGTGGCCAGATGCACGATGCCCATCGCACCGGTCGCGCCCAGGAGCGCGCCGATCCACACGGGGGTGTCGCCGGGCAGGGTGAGGGCGAAGATCGCCGCTCCGGCGCCCGCGCCGCTGTTGAGGCCGATCACGTCCGGGCCGGCCAGCGGGTTGCGGGTGGCGGTCTGGAACAGCGCGCCGGACAGCCCGAAGGCCGCGCCCGCCCCCAGGCACACCACCAGCCGCGGCCCGCGCAGCCGGTTGAGCACGAACTTCTCCTTGCCCTCCGCGCCGCCGAACACCGCGGGCAGCAGGTCGCCCGGGGCGATGCCCAGCCGACCCAGGGTCAGTGTGGCGACCGCGGCGGCGACGGTCAGTGCCAGTACGACGATCGCGGCGAGCACGCCGGCGCCGCGCACCGGAAGGGCGATCACCGACCCGATCCGCAGGTAGCCGCGTGGGCGCACGGTCTCCCTCGACGCGCTCATCCGCTCTCCCGCATCCGGCGTACGGCGATCAGCAGCGCGGGCGCGCCGACGAACGCGGTGACCACGCCCACCATCAGTTCCTGGGGACGCAGCAGGACTCGGCCGACGACGTCCGCGAGCAGCAGCAGGGCAGGCCCGAGCAGTGCGGCGAAGCCGACCTGGAGTCGGAAGTCGGTGCCCACCAAGGCGCGCACGATGTGCGGGACACCCAGGCCGACGAAGGCGATCGGGCCGACGGCCGCGGTGGCGGCGGCGCTGATCACGGTGGCAGCCGCGAGGCCGCCCGCACGCAGCATCGCCGGGTCGGCGCCGAGCGCGGTGGCCGATTCGTCGCCCAGGGCCAGCGCGTTCAGGCCGGGGCCGAGCAACAGCGCGACGCACAGGCCGAGTACGGCGAACGGCAGCACCGACCAGAAGACGTCCCAGTCGCGTCCGCCCAGTGCGCCGACGACCCAGTAGCGGTAGCTGTCGAAGACCTTGGGCTTGCTGAGCGCGACCGCCTGGATGTACGCGCCGAGCACCGCGGACGACACCGCGCCGGCCAGCACCAGTCGCACCGGACTGCCGCCCGGCCCGCCCGCGCCCAGGACGTGCACGAAGCAGCCGGCGAGCAGGGCGCCGGGCAGGGCCCACCACAGGGCCGCCCAGCTTCCGGTGGCGCCGGCGAACGCGGTGCCGGTGACGATGCCGGCCGCCGCGCCGGCGTTGATGCCCAGCAGTCCCGGGTCGGCGAGCGGGTTTCGGGTGACGCCCTGCATCAGGGTGCCGGCGACGGCCAGACAGGCGCCGGCGAGCACGCCGAGCGCGGTGCGCGGGTAGCGGCTCTCCACCACGGTGGTCAGGTACGGGTCGCCGCGGCCGGTCAGCACGGCCACGACGTCGCCGAACGAGGTCGTCCTGCTGCCGAACATCACGCTCGCCAGGAGCGCCACGGCAAGGAGCGCGAGGCTCGTGGTCAAAAGCGCGACCGTACGACCGGCGCCGGTGCGCGAGGCACCGACGCCGGTCGTACGCAGGCGCGAATCGGCACTCATCCGCGTCGGGTCTCGGCCTCGACTACTTGCCGGCCTTGGCGACCGCGGCGTCGATCAGCGGCAGGTAGCGCTCGATGCTCCACGGCACGGTCAGCGGGTTGATCATCGAGGACGCGGTGACGAACGGGTTGTCGTTGCTCGCCACCACGGCGCCGCGCTTGACCGCCGGTATCGCCGCGTACAGGGGCTGGGCCTCGATCTCCTGGCGGGTCTTGGCATCGGTGTAGAAGGTGAAGACGACGTCGCTCGCGGCCAGCTTGTCGGCGTTCTCCAGGCCGATGATCGCCGAGTCGGTGCCGTCGGTCTCCGGGAAGGTGTTCACGATCGGGTCGAGCTTGAGCCCGAGCGAGGAGACCACCGAGACGCGCTGTTCCTCGGGCTTGAACACGCCCAGGGTGCCGGGGCCGGTGGTGTAGATGTAGGAGAACGTGACGTTCTTGTAGTTCGGCCGGGTTGCGGCGGCATCCGCGAGTTGCTGCTTGATCTTGGCGGTCAGGTCCCGGGCCTTGTCCGGCTGCCCCAGTGCCTTGCCGACGATGTCGATCTGCTGGTCCCAGTCGGTGCTCCACGCCTTCTCCGGATACGCGACCGTGGGCGCGATGTCCTTGAGCAGGTCGTACTGCTTCCGGGTGAGGCCGGACCAGGGGGCGAGGATGACGTCCGGGTCGAGCGCGGCGATGGCCTCGATGTCGAGTTCCTCGCCGCCCTTGATCTGCTTGGGCAGTTTGCCGCCGGTCCTGGTGACCGCCTCGTGCACCCAGGGCAGGTAGCCGGACTTGTCGCTGCCCCACTCGTAGCTCTCGATGCCCACCGGGACCTGCCCCAGCGCGATCGCGGTCTCGGTCGATCCCTGGCCCAGCGTCACGATCCGCTCGGGCTTCCGTGTGATCCTCGCATCGCCCAGCGCGCTCTTGATGGTGACCGGGAACGCCGCCTGCGTGGCGGCGGGCGCGGCGGGCGCACCGGCCTTGTCGCTCTCGGCGTCCTTGTCGTCGGCACCACAGGCGCCCAGCGTGAGGGCGAGTGCGGCGACGGCGGCCGGGACCGCGAGGCGGCGACGGAGCAGACCGATGGGGAGCGGGGACATCGATGACCTCTTTCTGTCCGACCGGGCGGTTTTTGCCAACCGAACAGTCGGTAATGATTCCACTGCGGTGCGTCACCGAGCAGGGGCGGCGTCGTACGACCCGAATGCGCCGCACTTGTTAGGCAAGCCTAAGCTAAGCGTCCGGTGTGTCTCAATGCGCCCCTCGGTTCCGCGGCCCTCCCGGATCTACCGCCGGCCGGCGCCGAGCGGGTCCGGCCGGTCGGCCGCCGGGCGGGCCGCCGACTCCTGGCGGTAGTGGCTGGGACGTCCGTCACGGTGCACCAGCACCCCCAGGCGGGCCGCGTCGGCGCGGTGGAGCAGGTGCGGGCGACCGTCCGGGCGATGCAGGACGGTGGCGTGCCAGGGGGTGGCCCACACGTCCGGGGCGTCCAGGAGTCGGATGCCGAACTTCTCCGAGCCGCGTCGTTGCGGATGGATGGACAGGCGCAGCGCGTCCGGGTGCCGCTCGGCGATCAGGTCGCCCCAGGCGCGACTGCGCTGGATGACGCCGTACGCGCGGGTGCGGCACTCGCGTTGCAGCGCCGAGCGGGTGCCGGGGAAGTCCACCGCGTCCTCGAAGAGGAACCGGGTGATGCCGCGATACAGGCGCAGCGTGTCCTCGTCGGAGCGCACCTGGGCCCGCAACTGCGCGACGCCGGGCGCGTGTCGCGCGTGCAGCCAGGCACGTTTGCGCTCGTGGGTCTCCTCGCCGCGCACGTCGCGCAGGTCGAAGACACCCAGGTGGCGCAGGTCGTCCCGGGCGATGATCGCGCGCAGTTCGTCGGCGTAGGCGTCGATGTGCGGGTCCGGGACCCCGATCAGGTCGGCGAAGACGTGGCCGTCCGAGCAGATCAGCATCCGGGCGCCGGGTGGGTGGACGCGGGCGATCGCGGCGCACAGTCGGTCCAGGAAGGCCAGGCTCAGGCGTTCGCCCTCGTCGGGGAGCCGGCCCAGGACCTTGTTCGGATTGGGTGACTTGCAGGGGAAGGCCGGGAGGGTCAACACGACGGGTTCGTCGCGGTCGACGAAGCGGGCCAGGCGGTCGAGTTGGTGTGGGAAGTCGGTGATCGATCCGGGCTCGGCGGCGGCGTCGCGGCCGGGCCGGCGCTCCTGCTCCGCCGCGCGCCGGTGGGGCAGCAGGAGGTTCAGGATCGCGGCGCCGACCGCGAGGGGGTGTGCGGGGTCGCGGGGTCGGGCGTCGTGCATGGGTCGGCTGCTCCGCGTGCTCAGTCGCGTGCGCGGTAGGTGACCGGCAGCGCGTCGACGCCGCGCGCGAGCACGGCCGGGATCCAGTCGATGTCCTCGACCGGTACCGCCGGAGCCAGGTCGGGCAGCCGCGCCAGCAGGGCGCCCAGGGCGACCTGGAGTTCGACCCGGGCCAGGGTGGCGGCGGGGCAGAAGTGGATGCCGTGTCCGAACGCGAGGTGCGGGTTGGGGCTGCGGTCGAAGTCGAGGGTGTCCGCGTCGGGGAAACGTTTCGGGTCCCGATTGGCCGCGCACAGCGAGACGATGACCGAGTCGCCGGCGGGCACGACGGTGCCGTGCAGGTCGTCGTCCGCGCCGAGGAAACGCCACGTGGTGAGTTCGAACGCGCTGTCGTAGCGCAGGAGTTCCTCGACTGCGCCGGGCAACAGGGAGGGGTCCGCGCGGAGTCGGGCCAGGTGCTCGGGATGGCGCAGCAGGGTCGTCAGCGCGGTGCTGATCTGGTTGGTGACCGGTTCCTGTCCGGCGACCAGGAGTTGGAAGACCATCGAGTCCAGTTCCTGGTCGGTGAGGTCGCCGGCACCGTGCGCGGCGACCAGTCGGCCGAGCAGGCCCTCGTCCGGGTGGGCGCGCCGGTCGGCGACGACGTCGGCGATGTAGCCCTGGAGCGCGCGCAACCGCCCCTCGTAGTCGGCACGTCCGGGATCGCGCGGCCCGACCGGCTGGACCACCTTGCACCACTCGCGCCGGAATCCGGCCGCCGACTCGGGCGGGAGGCCGATGACTTCGGCCAGCACCAGGAACGGGAAACGAGCGGCGAAACACGCGACGAGATCGGCGCCGCCGGTCACGGGCATGGCGTCGATCAGCGTGTCCGCGAGGTGTCGGATGCGCGGTCGCAGCGCGTCGATCCGACGTGGGGCGAACGCGTCGGTCACCAGGCGCCGCATCGCGGTGTGCTTGGGCGGGTCCTGATGCAGCAGATGCACCTGCAGTTGCGCGTGTTGCGGCTCGGGCATGATCGAGGCGAGGGCCCGCCAGCGATCGTTCCCCAGGTCGTGATTCTTCCCCAACCGCGGATCGTTGAGCGTGTCGAGCGCGGCCTCGTACCCGGTGACCAGCCAGGCCCCGACCCCACTGGGAAATCGCACCCGATGCACCGGCCCACGCTCTCGCAACTCGGCGTAGAGCGGGTAGGGATCACGTTTGTACGCCCGCCCGTACAACTCGACGACTTCGGCGCGATCACGTTCCGGCTCAACGCGGTTCGGGCTGGACGTCGCCGTGTTCGGGCCCGGTACGGGGGCGTTCGGGTCCGGTGCGGACGTGCGGGTGCCGGGCTCGACCCCAGTCACGGGGGGTGGGTCTTCCTGGTGCGGGTTCCGCGCGGGGGCATACATATTCGAGTAGTCGGACGCACCCCGACTCCGGTTCCGACCAAGGGGAACCCGTCTCCCGGGGCCACCTCACCGCCCGTACCGCGCCCACGGCGCGGCACGGGCAGGTCGGCGGCGGGAGCCGGTGGGTCAGAGGCGTCGGGCCGCCCAGGCCGTCCGGTTGTTGCGCAGTGTCAGGTCGCGGCGGTTCGCCAGGGCGTCGGGGTGGTCGTCCGCCAACAGGTGGTCGAGTGTGTCGAGGTCGTCGGCGGCCAACCGGTCGTCGAACGCGTCGCGGAAGCGGCGCAGCAGACCGTCCGCGTAGCGTCGCGCACCCGGCGGCGCCGGACTCGCCTCGATCGTGAAGGTGTGCTGCGCGGTCATCGTGAAACCGGCCCGCTCCAGGTACGGCCGCCAATCGGGGTGCGCGTTCGCCCCCGCCCGTGCCGCCACCTCGTGACAGCGCGCCTCCAGCCCGGGTCGGCCGATGCCGAGATCGTCGGGCAGGAAACGCGGCTGCGCGTCCATCTCGACGATCACCACCAGGCCGCCGGGGTTCAGCGCCGCGTACAGGTCGCGGAGCAGGCGGTCCGGATCGGCGAAGTGGTGCAGCGACGACACCGCCCACGCGATGTCCACGGCCTCGACGGACGGCCAGGCGACATCCAGGTCGGCCTGCACGATCCGAAGCCGATCCGCCGCGAGCCCGGCCCCCGGCGCCGCCGCCCGCAGCCGGTCGAGCAGCGCCGCCGATCGATCGATCGCCACGATTTCGGCCGCCTCGAATCGCCGGGCCAGCGCCAGGCTCCCGGTGCCGGTGCCCGCGCCCACGTCGGCGATCCGGCGCGGCGCCTCGGGGGCGTGCCGGCGGACCCAGTCGGTCAATTCGTCCAGGTACGGCCCGAACACCTCGGCGTCCAGGTCCAGCATGTCGGCCCACCCGGATTCGTCGTGGCCGCCCGCCGGCGCGTCCGCGCCCGCATCCGGGAGCCGGTCCGCGTGTGTGTGGTGCGGGTGTGCGTGGTGGAGGTGCCGGTGCTGCTCGGGGTGCGGATGAGAGTGCGTGCTCATGCCTCAACGGTAGACGCATCCATGCGCCCGACACATACACTATTGCCTATGACGCAAGAACTGGGTCTGGACAACATCGTCCGGCACCGTATCCGCGGGTTGCGCCTCGCGCGCGGCTGGTCGCTGGACGCCCTCGCCTCCCGCTGTCACCTGAGTCCGTCCAACCTGAGCCGGATCGAGACCGGGCACCGCCGGATCGCCCTCGACCAACTGGTCGCCATCGCCCGGGCCCTGGACACCACGCTTGACCAGCTCGTCGAGTCCGTCGACGACGAGGACGTGGTGATCCGGCCGCAGGAGTGTCACACCGAAGGCATGACCAGTTGGCTCCTGTCCGGCGAGCGCTCGCTGCACGGCGTCACCGTGGCGAAGCTGCGGATCACCCGCGACCGGCCGACCGGCACCGAACACCTGAAGGTGCATCCCGGCCGCGAATGGTTCACCGTGTTGTCCGGCACCGCCCGGCTGCAACTGGGTGAGCGGGTGATCCTGATCCAGGCCGGCCACGCGGCCGAGTTCTCCACGATGACCCCGCACTCCTTCGGGGCTCAGGACGAGCCGGTGGAACTCCTGATCATCCTCGACCACAACGGGGAACGCTCACACTTCCCATCCGGCACGACACCCCACCCGTAGCCCCGGTCACTCCGCCACTCGGCCTACCGCCGGGGCCGCCGGCACCGGGACAGCGACCTGTCGAGGTGTCGCTCGTTCACCGGGCATGAGCAATCACGTCCCGCCGACCGGCGACGCCCGCACCGTCGCCGACACCCGCCTCTCCCCCGAACAGCGTGCGGCCCTGGAACGGCTGACCTCGGCCGGCGACCGCGCCTGCGCCTGGCTCTGCGCACACGGCCGGCCGGGCGGGCCGGCCTGGGCCCTCGCGGGCGCGATCGAGCACGTTCTGCGCAGCCTGCAGGTCGCCGACCCCGCCGCCGACCCCGGTCCCGACCATCGCGCCCGTCCCGGCGTCGACGCCGATCTGCTCCTCTACCTGGACCCGTACGCGAGCCCGGCCGGCCCGGTCCTCGGTGCCGTCCCGCTGACCGCCCCCGAAACCGTCGCCGTGCTCACCGCGGCCGGCTGTGCCCGAATCGCCCCGCAGGCGATGTCCCGCGCCGACTGGGCGGACCACCTGCGAGTCCTGGCCGACGCGATCGACGACGCCCTGGACCACGCCATCCACCCGTCCCGGTCCGCCGCCCCGAGCCCACGCCACTCGGCCTGAGCACCAGGACCGACCCACGACCGATCGAGCGAACGAACGCCGACACCGCCCGCCTGCTCACCCCCCGACCCGTCCGAGCCCCCGAACTTCCCTGGCCCACGGGCAGCCCCCGGCAGCCACCCGTCCACGGCACCATGCCGACCCGGATCACGGGCCCCGACCCCCGCGGCGCTGCTCACGGTGAAGTCCCGGGTGGGCGGCGCCGGTTCGCGGCGCCGCC
>NZ_JBEXUX010000109.1:0-24045 GCF_040629175.1 Embleya sp. NPDC005971
TTCAGTTGTTTTAATAGTTGTATTATACGTATCTGCACGGTTTGTATCGCGCCCGCCAGGGCGCGAAGGACCGAGGGCACGCAGTGGATCAGATCGATCCGTTCCCGGTCCAGCCACCGGCACAGGGCGACCGGGTCGAGCCGGACGTCCTCGGCCGGCACGCATACCGTCGCGCCCACGCTCAACGGCAGGAGCAGGTCGCGCAGCACGGCGTCGAACGCGGGCGAGATCAGCTGGCCCACCCGCCATTGGGGACCGGCGCCGAGCAGCTCCGCCTCCCAGCGGATGTAGTGGTCCACCGCGCTCAGCCGGCCGAGGATCCCCTTGGGTCGGCCGGTGGAGCCGGAGGTGAAGAACAGGTAGCAGGGATCGTCCGGCGCCGGCACGTGGGGCGGGTAGTCGTTCCCGGGTCGGTCCTTGACCGTGCCGAGATCGACCAGGGTGGCCCGGTCGCACGTGTCGCGCACCTCCTCCGCGAGGTCGCCGTCGTCGGCGCCGACGACCAGGAGATCGGGGTCCGCCTCGCGCAGCATCCAGCCCAGCCGATCCGGCCGGGTGCCCACGTCGAGGGGGACCACCACACCGCCCAGCCGCAGGACGGCGAGCAGGGCCGCGGTCAGCTCGGCCCGGTCGCCGGCGAGGACCGCGACGACGGAGGCGCCGCGTGCTCCGCACCGGTACAGCTCGGCCGCGACGGCGTCGACGCGTTGGTCCAGTTCGCGATAGCGCAGCGAGCCGTGCGCGGTCTGTACGGCGACTCGGTCGGGGAAGCGGTCGATCGCGCGGGCGACAAGCGACTGGATCGGTTCGAACGCCATTGCGGTTTCCTTTGCTCGACCCGCGTTCACACGTGACCGGGAAGGTTGAAGGTGTCCAGCAGAATTCCGAACGTCAGGACGACCAGCAACAGATCGTCGTCCAGGTGCGGATGCAGGTCGAAGCCCGCGTCCAGGCTGCGCGAGCGCAACTGCTCCACGACCGCCGGATCGAAGTAGCCCTGACGGGCGATGCGCGCCGGGGACAGCAGGTCGTCGACCCATTCGACGTTGCGCCGGAGCAGCCGAGGGCTCGCGGGCGCGCGGAACCCGTACTTCTCCCGGCGGATGATCTCCGGCGGGACCAGTCCCTCTGCGGCCTGTTTCAGCACGAGCTTCTCGCCCCGCGTGCCCACCTTGAGCCGGTTGGGAATCCGCGTGGCGAAATCGAGCACGGCGCGGTCGAGGAACGGGTAGCGGGCCTCCACGGAATTGGCCAGGGCCATCCGGTCCCCGTGGTCGGTCAACAGGTGGTCCGACAGCCGCAGGGTGAAGTCCAGATAGGAGCGCTGACTGAGCCGCGGCCTGCCCACCAGGCGCTCGTGGTCGACGACCGGGTGGTGCAGACAGTCGAACTCCTCGAAGGCGGCCCGGGCCTGCTCGGAGTAGAGCTCGAGCTTCGCGTCCCGCCACGCGTGGTACCGGCGCTCGTAGAAGAGCTCCGGGTCGCCCCACAGCCGGGCGCGAAGGTCGTCCTCGAAGGCGTCCTCCAGGGGATCGCCCGACACCACCGGGCCGCGCCCGCCCGCGTCGAACCGGTACCCGGGATACCCGCCGAAGAGTTCGTCGGCCCCCTCGCCGGTCAGGATCGCCTTGACGCCGTGTTCTCGCGCGAGCGCCGACAGGACCAGCGAGCAGGTGTTGTAGGTCTCCTTCACCGGGCACTCGGCATGGCGCACCATGCGCTGGAGTTCGGCGACGGTGTCCTGCTCCGTGAAGACCGCCTCGTGGTGCACGGACCCCACCTTGGTCGCCATCAGGCGCTGATACCCGGACTCGTCGATGGCCGCGTCGGGGAAGGTGATGGAGAAGGAGTGGGCGGGGGGTCCCGATTGCGACGCCAGCGCGCCGATCAGCGAGGAGTCGAGGCCGCCGCTGAGATAGAAACCGACCTCGACGTCGGCTCGCATCCGGAGCCGAACGGCCCGGGTGAGCAGTTCACGCAGGTGTTCCGGGTAGAACTCGTCGGGCCGGTGCGCGACGTCGTCGCGGGGGTAGTCCAGGGCCCAGTAGCACCGGTCGGTGACGACACCGTCCCGCACGATCAGGTAGTGGCCGTTGCGCACGCTCTCGATGCCGCGGAACATGGTGCGCGGACTCACCAGCCCGGGGAAGGTGAGGACCTGGTCCAGACCGGTGAGGTCCACGTCGCGCGGTACGCCGGGGTGTTCCAGGATCGACTTGATCTCCGATCCGAAGACGAAGTGCCCGCCGGTGTCCGTGTAGTACAGGGGAGCGATCCCGGCGTGGTCGCGCGCGAGGAAGAGCTGTCGCCTGCGCCGGTCGTGGATCGCGAACGCGAACTGGCCGTTGAGTCGGGCCAACAGCTCGGGCCCCTCGTCCTCGTAGAGGTGCAGGATCACCTCGACGTCGCAGGACGACCCGAATCGGTGGCCCCGGGCGAGCAACAGGGCACGCAGCTCGACGTGGTTGAAGATCTCGCCGTTGCACACCATCGTGACGCTGCCGTCCTCGTTGGACATCGGCTGCCCGCCGCCGGCGAGGTCGACCAGACTCAGCCGGCGGCAGGCCAGCGCCACGCCGTCCTGGATCAGGGTGCCCGCCGCGTCCGGGCCGCGGTGCGTCAACGTATCGCTCATCCGCTCCAGTACCTCGGCCGTCGTCGGTCGAGCGTTGTGCAGGACCATGGACCCGGTGATGCCGCACATGTCAGATCCGCTCCTTGATCGCCGGCGACAGGGGCATCGTCGATCGCAACGCCCGGGCGAGGACCGGTCCGATCACGCGCACCGCCGCGGGGCGCATCATCCGCAGGTGCTCGCTGTCCACCGGCACCACCGCGATGTCCCCGCCGATGCAGGACCGCCACCGTTGCCCGGCCTGCGTTTCTCGGCCGCCGGGCGCGGCCTCGAAGAGCAGCAGCGAGCCGTCGAAGAACTCCGGGACGATCCCCGGATCCTGCAGGAGGCGGATGTTGTTGCCGGTGGCCCGCAGCAGCGCGGCCACCGACTCCTCGTCCAGGGCCGCCATCGCCTCCCCGCCGTCGAAGGCCACCAGCCGGACGTCGGAGGGCTCTTCGGTGTCGCGATCGGTACGGGCGCCCGCCGGCCAGGCGTCGATGGCGGCGAGCAGAGCGACCGCATGCCCCGACGCGCGCAGTCGGACCGCGACGGCATGGGCCGCGGCTCCGCCGAAGGACCAACCGACAAGCAGATACGGCCCGTTCGGTTGCATGTCGACGATCCGCGCGCAGTAGTCCCGGACGAGCTCGGAGAAACTGCCGGCCAGGGCGGTGGAGCCGTCGAGGCCGCGCGCCTGGAGGGCGTACACCGGGTGTCGGGCCGGAATGTACGGCAGCAGGCCCGCGTAACTCCAGCCCAGGCCACTCCCCGGATGGATGCACCACAGCGGCAGACCCGTTCCGCCGCGTAGGCGGATCAGCGGGCCGAGCAGGTCCGCCGTCGCGGGCTGGTCCCGGAGCAGCTGCGCCACGGTGGGTCGCACGAACAACTGCTTCAGGGTCAGTTCCAGCCCCAGGGCCTCCTTGGCCCGGGTGAGCAACCGCGGCATGAGCAGCGAGTGCCCGCCCAACTCGAAGAATCCGTCGTCGATGCCGACCGTGTCGACGCCGATCACCTCGGCGAACACCTGGCACAGCGACGCCTCCGCCGGGGTACGCGGCGCCCGCCGGTCACCGACCGCTGCGTCGGTCTCCGGCAGCGGAAGAGCGGCGCGGTCGAGCTTGCCGTGTGGCGTGACCGGCAGTTGGGCAAGGACCACGACGGCCGAGGGGACCATCGGCGCGGGCAGTGCGTCGGCGAGGGCCGCCCGGACGGCTGCCGGGCTCACGCTCGCGACCGGACCGGTCGGGACGACATACCCGATCAGGCGTCTGTCGTCGGAAGAACGCTCGTGGACCACGACCGCGCACCGGGAGATCCCGGGCAGGGCCAGCAGCGCGGCCTCCACTTCGCCCGGCTCGATGCGGTGGCCGCGCAATTTGATCTGGTGGTCCGCCCGCCCGACGTATTCGAGTTCGCCGTCGGAGCGCAGGCGGACCAGATCACCGGTGCGATACATCCGGGTACCGGCCCGGCCGAACGGATCCGCCACGAAACGCTCGGCCGTCAGCGCGAACCGGCCCAGATAGCCTCGCGCGAGGGCCGGACCCGCCACGTACAGTTCGCCCGCGACGCCGCTCGGCACCGGGCGCAGCCGCTCGTCCAGGACGTACATGCTCAGGCCGTCGTGGGGGCGGCCGATGGGAACCGGTCCGGGCGGTGTGGGCTCGCCCGGGTCGAGCCGGAACCGGGCACAGTCCACGGTCGCCTCGGTGGGGCCGTAGACGTTGTGGACCACGACGTCCGGGTGTTGCTCCCGCCACCCGGCCAGCGACTCCCCGCGCAACGCCTCACCGCCGATCAGCAGGCATCGGGTCGGCGAGGGATCCACCGGCATCGCCGCCATCAGGTCGAGATGGCTCGGCGTGACGTCCAAGAGGGAGTGGCGGTGCGGGCCGGTGTGGGGCCCGGCCAAGTCGTCCAACCGCACGTGCCCGCCGCTCACCAGCGGGGTGTACAGGGCGGTCACCGTCAGGTCGAAGGACAGCGAGGTATGGACCAGGCTCGACCCGGCCGCGCTCGGATACGCCGCCCGTGCCTGTTCCACGTAGGCGGCCAGGGAACGGTGCTCCACCACCACGCCCTTGGGGCGGCCGGTGGAACCGGAGGTGTAGATCACATAGGCGGCGTTCGCCTCGTGCGGCACACCGGCCCGCGCGCTGCGGGTCGGTCCTGCTTCGGGCGGCGTATCCGCCGCCTCGTGCCGCCAGGCGGAGATGTCCAGAACGGGGACGGTGCCCGCCCCGGCCGGGCCGGCCGCGCTCCCCGTGGTGATGAGCAGCGTGGGCGCCGAGTCCGTGAGCATGAAGGCGATCCGGGCGGCCGGGTAATCCGGGTCCACCGGCAGGTACGCGGCGCCGGCCTTGAGCACGGCGAGCATGGCGACGACCGCGTCGATGGAGCGGGGCAGCAGCAGCGCCACGATGTCCTCGGCGCCGATACCCCGGCCGGTCAGCCATCGGGCCAGCCGGTCGGCCCGCGCGTTCAGTGCCCGGTAGGTCGTCCGTGCCTGCCCGGCGATCAGTGCCGTCGCCTCCGGAGTACGCGCCACCTGCGCCTCGAAGAGCCCGGGGAGCAACTGCTCCCGGGTTCGAGCCGGGGCCGGGCGGCACGCGCCGAGGAGGGCGCCGCGCTCACCGGGCCGGAGAATCTCCACGTCGCCGATGGAGCGGTCCGGGTCCGCAGCCATGGCCGCGAGCACCGACTCCAGTCGTTCGACCATGTGTTCGGCGGTGATCGAGTCGAACAGATCGCGGGCGAACTCCAGGCCGCCTTCCAGGCCGTCGGGGCTGCCGTCGCCGGTCTGTCGCTCCCGGAGGTGGAGTGACAGGTCGACTTTCGAGTCCGGGTTGTCGATCGGTTCCTCGGTGGCGGGCAGGCCCGGGAGGTACGGGAGGTTCGTGGTGCGGTCCTCCAGGACGAGCATGACCTGGAACAGCGGGTTCCACGCCGCCGAACGGGAGGGGGAGAGCACGTCGACGAGCCGTTCGAACGGCACGTCCTGACGTGCGTACGCCGCCAGGTCCGTCTCCCGTACCCGGGCCAGGAGTTGCCGGAACGACGGATTGCCGCCGGTGTCGGTGCGCAGCACCAGCGTGTTGACGCACATCCCCACCAGATCGTCCATCGCCTCGTCGGACCGGCCGGCGACGGCCGAGCCGATGGGGATGTCGGTGCCGGCGCCCAGCCGGGTCAACAGGGCGGCGAGCCCGGCCTGCAACACCATGAAGAGACTGACCCGCTCCTGTCTGGCCAGCTCGATCAGGGCCAGGTGCGTTCGCGGTGCGATCAGCATCGGGATCGTCTCGCCGCGATGGGAGGCCGCGGCCGGCCGACGCCGGTCCAGGGGCAGCGACAGATTCTCCGGGATGCCGGCCAAGGCGCCGCGCCAGTAGGCCAGTTGCTCGCTGATCAGACTGTTCGGATCAGCCTCGTCGCCGAGCAGTTCACGCTGCCACAGGGTGTAGTCGATGTACTGGACCGGCAGCGGATCCCAGCCCGGCGCCCGCCCCGCGCACCGCGCCCCATAGGCGGTCGCCAGGTCGCGCAGGAGTGGTTCTCGCGACCAGCCGTCCGCCGCTATGTGGTGCAGGAGGATCAGCAGGACGTGCTCGTCCGGTCGAAGCGAGAGCAGGGTGAACCGCACGGGCGCTTCGGTGGTGAGGTCGAAGACGTGCGCTCCCGCGGCTCGAAGGACCCCGGGCAGTTCCGGCGGCCGAATTCGTTCGACCGCCAGGACGGGCCAGGCCGCGGAGTCCTCCAGGACCACTTGGCGGGGGGCGCCGTCGGACTCGGGAAAGACCGTGCGCAGGCTCTCGTGTCTGGCCAGGACATCGGTGAACGCGGCCCGCAGCGCCGCCACGTCCGGCTCCCCGACGAGTCGGTACACCAACGGGATGCGGTAGCCCGTCCCGTCGTCCAGCTTGTTGAGGAACCAGATCCGGTGTTGCGCGTACGACAGCGGAATCATCGGCGGTACCCCAGGTGGGTGCGGTCCGAGTGGATCACGAGCCGTCGCTCCGTTCTTCGGCCGCGGGCCCCGGGCGGGGCATCCGCCGCAACGCCGGCCGGCGCGAACGTTTCGTGCCCTTGACCCGGGCGGCCAGCGCCGCCGGCGTCGGCGCCTCGAACACCGCGCCCACCGCGACGTCGATGCCCAGCACGGTCCTGATCCGGCTCGTCAGTCGGGTGGCCAGGAGCGAATGACCGCCGAAGTCGAAGAAGGAGTCGTCCGGTCCGACCCGCTCCAGTCGCAGTACGTCCGCGAACAGCGCACACAGGGCCTCCTCTTCCGGTGTAGCCGGTGCCCGGGTCGAGGCGAACTGCGCGAAGTCCGGGGCGGGCAGCGCCCGGCGATGGACCTTGCCGCTCACGGTCAGCGGCAGGTCGGCCAGGATCAGCACCGCGGTGGGCACCAGGAAGTCCGGCACCGACTCGGCCACGAAGCGGCGCAGCGCGACCGGGTCCGGACGGGTGCCCGCGGCCGGCACGACGTAGGCGACCAGCCGCTTCTCTCCCGCCTGGTCCTCGCGCACGACGACCGCGACCCGGTCGACGTCCGGGTGCCGGCCGAGCACCGCTTCCACCTCTCCGGGCTCGATCCGAAACCCGCGCACCTTGACCTGCTCGTCGACGCGGCCCACATAGTCCAGCCGACCGTCGCCGGACCAGCGCACCAGGTCGCCGGTGCGGTACATGCGCTCGCCGGGGCCGTCGAAGGGGTTCGGCACGAACCGGTCGGCGGTCAGGCCGGGACGATTCCAGTACCCGCGGGCCAGGGCCGCGCCGGCGATGTACAACTCACCGGTCACCCCCGGCGGAACCGGCCGCAGGGTTCGATCCAGCACGTACATCCGGGTGTTCCAGATCGGCGTTCCCAACGGCGCGGTCGAGGACTGCCAGTGCGTCAGGTCCGCCGGCAGCGAGAAGGCGGTCACCAGATGCGTCTCGGTGGGGCCGTAGAGATTGTGCAGCCGCACCTTCGGCCGCGCGGACAGGAACTCCCGGACCCCGGGGGTCAGTCGCAGCACCTCGCCGCCCTGTCCGATGTCGCGCAGTGCCGGCAGCGCCAACCCCTGGGCCGGGGCCGCCTCGCACACCGCCTCCACCATCACGTTCGGCGCGCAGAACTGCTCCACCTCGTGCTTGTCCAGCCATCTGGTGAACGCCGCCGGGTCGCGCCGGACCTCGTCGTCGGGGACGACCAGGTGCCTGCCGGAGGTGAGGGTCTCGATGATCTCCCAGGCCGAGACGTCGAAGCTGATCGCCGCGAACTGCGCCACCGGACCGCCGATGCCCGTCCGCTCCCGCCGGACCCACCGGGCGTGCGCCTGCACCAGGTTCACCATCGCACCCGTACCCATGGTGACGCCCTTGGGCCTGCCGGTCGAGCCGGACGTGTGGATCACATACGCCGGGTGCAGCGCCGACAACGGCCCGGTCCGTTCGTCGTCGCGCAGGTCGTCGGCCGACTCGGCGGCCGCCGCGGCGCCGGTCCGCGGCTCGTCCAGGAGCAGGCGCGGGACGCCGGGCGGCAGTTCGCCACTCGTGCGCATGGTGGTCAGCAGCAGGGCCGGCCGGACGTCGTCGAGGAGGAAGGCGATCCGCTCGGCCGGATACTGCGGATCCAGCGGCAGGTACGCCGCACCCGCCTTGAGCACCGCCCACACCGCCGCCACCAGGTCGAGCGAGCGCGGCACGGCCAGGGCGACCACGGATTCGGGCCCCACCCCGGCGGCCACCAGCAGCCTCGCCAGCCGGTTCACGCGGGCGTTGAACTCGCGGTACGTCATGCTCCCGTCGGGCGCGGTGACCGCCATGCGCTCGGGGCCCTGCTCGACCCGGGACTCGAACAGGGCCGGCAGCGTGGTCGCGACGACCGGGTGATCCGTGTCGTTCCAGTCCCGCACCACCCGCTCGCGCTCGCCGGGCGCCCACAGTTCGAACGCGCCGATCCGGCGGGTGGGCTCGCTCACCACCTGGGCGAGCAGGCACCGCAGCCGGTCCGCGATGGACGACGCGGTGCTCCGGTCGAACAGGTCGGTGCCGAAGAGCAGGGCGCCGCTCAGTCCGGTGGGGCCCTGCGACCCGGCGGACTCGTCGTCGAACTCCACCACCAGGTCGAACGGGGACATGCCGGTCCACACCGACTCGGGGTGCACCTCGATGCCGGGCAGCACCAGTTCGCCCGAGCGCGTGTTGCGCAGCACGAGCGCTACCTGGAACAGGGGATGCCGGGCCAGGGAACGCTCCACCGCCAGGTCGCCGACCAGCAGTTCGAAGGGGACGTCCTGGTGGGCGTAGGCGTCCAGGCAGGTTTCCCGCACCCGGGCGAGCAACTCGGTGAAGGTCGGATCTCCCGACAGGTCCGTACGCACCACGAGGGTGTTGGTGAAGAACCCCACCAGTTCCTCCAGCGCGTCGTCCAGACGTCCGGCCACCGGCGCACCGATGGGGACGTCGTCGCCGGCTCCGAGTTTGGACAGCAGCACGGCCAGCACGGCCTGGAGCACCATGAACGTGCTCGCGTCGTGTGCCCGGGCCAGGTTCACCAGCCCCAGGTGCACGTGCGCCGGGATCTCCAGCGGAACCGAGTCGCCCGCGTAGGAGGGCAGGGCGGGCCTGGGCCGGTCTGACGGGAGGCTGATCTCCTGCGGCAGCTCGGCCAGGGCCCGCCGCCAGTAGGCCAGTTGTCCGGCGTGGACACTGTCCGGATCCGCCGCCGAGCCGAGCCGGTTCCGCTGCCACAGGGTGTAGTCGGCGTACTGGACCGGGAGCGGCGCCCAGCCGGGGTCCCGTCCTGCGGCGCGCTCGGTGTATGCCCGGCCCAGATCAGCCAACAGCGGACGCAACGACCAGGCGTCGCCGGCGATGTGGTGCATCACCAGCAACAGGACGTGTTCACTGGGCGACAGGGCGACCAACCGCGCGCGCAGCGGGATCTCCGACTCCAGGTCGAACGCCCGCCGGGTGGCCCGGGCCAGGTCCTGTGCCAGGTCGGCCGGGTCGATCGGCACCACGGGCAGGTCGAGGTCGACCGAGTCGGCGGAGAGCACGTGCTGATACGGATGGCCGTCGTCGGCCGGGAACACGGTGCGCAGCACCTCGTGCCGGCCCACCAGGTCGCGCAGCGCGGCGCGCAGGGCGGCGACGTCCAAGGCACCGAGCAGACGCAGCCCCATGCCCTCGTTGTACGTGGCGACCGGCCCCTGGAATTGTCGAAGGAACCACAGTCGGGACTGGGCGAACGACAGCGGGATCCGGTCGGGCCGCACCGCCGGGACCAGTGCGGGCCGGGCCGGGCCGGCCGTGCCGAGCCGGGCGGCCAGGGCCGCGACGGTCGGTGCCTCGTACACGGTTCGAATGCCCGTCTCCCTGCCGAGCACGGTCCGGATCCGGGTGAGCAGGCGCGTCGCCGACAGGGAGTGGCCGCCCAGTGCGAAGAAGCTGTCGTCGACGCCGACCGAGGTCAGGTCCAACACCTGGGCGAAGATCGCGCACAGCGCCTTCTCCGCGGGTGTGCCCGGCTCGCGTCCGCCGCTCGGGGCCTGGCGGGAGGGTGCGGGCAGGGCGCGCTCGTCCACCTTTCCCGCGGTGGTCAACGGCAGCGCGTCCAGCACGACGAAGGCGGCGGGCACCATGTAGTCGGGCAGGAAGCCGGCCACCTGCGCACGGATCGCGGCGATGTCCGGCCCCGCTCCCGCTGCGGGCACCAGGTAGCCGACCAGGCGCTTGTCGGTGCCGGGGTCCTCGCGCACCACGGCGAGCGCGGCGGCGACGCCGGCGCACCGGGCCAGGGCGGCCTGCACCTCGCCCGGCTCGATCCGGAAGCCGCGGATCTTGACCTGGCGGTCCGCCCGCCCGACGAAGTCCAGATCGCCGTCCGACGTCCAGCGCACCAGGTCCCCGGTACGGTACATCCGCGATCCGGGCGCACCGAAGGGGTTCGGGACGAAGCGCTCGGCGGTGAGGCCGGGGCGCCGCAGATAGCCCCGGGCCAGGCCGGGTCCGGCGACGTAGAGCTCGCCGACGGCGCCCGGGGGCAGCAGGTGCAGACCGGCGTCCAGCACGTACGCCGCGGCGTGGGCGACCGGTGGGCCGATGGGCGGCGATCGGCCGTCGGAGGGCGCGACACACAGCTTCTGCGCGGCGTCGACGGTGGTCTCGGTGGGTCCGTATCCGTTCCAGAACTCTCGTCCGTCCGCGGCCCACTGGTCCACGAGCGTTGCCGGCACGCGCTCGCCACCGGCGGACACCGTGCGCAGCGCGGGCAGTTCGTCGGGCCGCAGCAGATGCATCAGGGCCGGGGACAGATGCGCGACGGTGACCCGGTGGGCGGCCATCAGCCGTTGCAGGGCTTCGGCGTCGAGCCGTTGGTCGTCGTCGGCCAGCACGATCTGCGCCCCGGCGGCCAGGGAGACCCACAGTTCGAGCATGGAACCGTCGAAGGTGAAGGCGTACGCCGCCAGGACACGGTCCTGCTCGCCCACGCCGTACGCCTGGACGGCGTGGGCCACGTACCGGGCGATCGACCGGTGTTCGATCACCACTCCCTTGGGACGTCCGGTCGACCCCGAGGTGTAGATCACGTACGCCGGATGCGTCGGGAGGAGGTCGGGCGCGGGTGCGTCGCGTGACTCGGCGAGGGGCGTCCGGTCGGCGGCGCCGGTGACCTCGTCCACCAGCAGACACCGTGGTCCGGTCCAGCCGGGTGGAAGTTTCCGCGCCAGGTCCGCCGTCGTCACCACCAGTGCCGGTCGCGCGTCGTCGAGCATGTACGCGATGCGCTCCGGCGGGTACCCGGGATCGATCGGCACGTAGGCGCCTTCGGCGGTGAGGATGGCCAGGAAGGCCACCACGCCCGCCGGGGAGCGGGGCAGCAGTACGGCCACGAACTGCTCGGGTCCGACGTCCCGCTCGGTGAGCACGCGGGCCAGCCGCGTCGCCCGGGCCCGGAGTTCGGCATACGTCAAGGAGGTGTCCCCGTACACCAGCGCGGTCCGCTCCGGGGTGCGCAGGGCCTGCTCGGCGAGCAGTTCGGACAGGGTGCGCGGGGGGAGCGGTGCGGACGGGGGGTTCCACCGGGTCAGGAGCAGCCGCCGAACGGCGGCCGGCAGCACGTCGATTCGGCCCACCGGGGTGTGGCCCGGCGTGTCGACGACGCGGTCGAGCGCTTCGTCGAGCAGGCGCGCGCAGCCGGCGTGCGTGCGCTCGTCGAACCGGTCGGGGTCGGTGTCGACGGCCAGTTGCAGGCTGCCGTCGCGCGAGATGTCCCACAGGTTCAGGGAGATCTCCTCGAAGGGCCCGGTGGCGAGGTTGTGGGCGACGAAGGGCCGGCCGGCGAGGGTGACTCGGTAGTCGAACGGCATGACGTTCAGCGAGACCGCCCAGGGCACCTCCCCCGGGGCGAGGCCGAGGTCGTGGCGGATGTCCTCGTAGCGGTAACGCTGGTGGCGCATCGCCTCCAGGACCTGGACAAGGCTTCGGTCGACCAGGTCCGCCAAGGTCGTCTCGGGATGCACCGACAGGCGGATGGGGACCACGTTGGCCATGACTCCGGGAATCGTCTGCTCGATGCCGGGGCCGCGGCCGGGTACGGCGAAGCCGATGACCACGTCCGTCTCGCCCGTGGCCCGGGCGGCGAAGAGCGCGGTGGCCGCGACCGCGAGGCCGGCCAGGTTGGTTCCGAAGGCGCGGCAGGCGGACCGGAGTCGGTCGGCCGCCGCGGGGTCCAGGTTCCTCGTCTCGCGCCGGCGCGCGCGGGCCGGTCCTTGCACCGCCCCGCCGGCCAGGGACACCGGGCGGGGCCGGTCCGCCAGCAGGTCGAGCCAGTACCGGCGGTCCTCCTCGAACGCGGGGGAGGCGCGGTACGCCGCATCGGCGTCGACGAGGGCCTGCACGGACTCGAGGGGTTCGCCGTCGGCCGAGCCGCCCTCGAACAGGGCGGTGTAGAGCTCGGCGACGCGGGCGACCACCAGGGGAAAGCCGAATCCGTCGTTCACGATGTGGTGGCAGCCCTGGTACCAGTGGAAACGCCGATCGTGCAGCTTGAAGAGCGCGAACGTGACGAGCGGCCCGTGTTCGAGGTCGCGCGGGCGGGCCAGATCGGCACTCATCCACTCCAGCGCGGACCGGTGCGGGTCCCGGTCCGCGCTGACGTCGACGACGTGCAGGCGATGTTCGAGGTCCGGGTCGACCTCCTGGCGGAGCCCGTCCTCGTCCTCGAAGAATCTCAGCCGCAGGGTCTCCGCCTCGGACACGGTCTGCCGCAATGCCTCCTCGAACAGGCCGATGTCGAGGGAGCCGTCGATGTCGAGATACTCGCCCTCGTTGAGGATCGGGCTCTCGGGGTCGAATCGATGGGCGTACCACAGGCCCCGCTGCCCTGCCATGAGCTCGATACGTCCGGCGCTGCGGTCCGACATCTCACACTCCAGATCGAGACGACGCTTGGCGAGGTGCTCCCTGCGGTGGGTCAGCCGGGGTGGTCGAGATAGGAGTCGAGTCCGCCGCTGCGTCGCACGTCGAGGGTGGCGCAGTGGAAGGAGCCACCGAAACTGTTGAAGTTGCGGAAGCTGCACGGGATGGGGGTGAAGCCCCACTCCTTCATCGCGGAGATCATCGGCTCGTCGTCGCGTTCGACCACGACGCGGTTCTCGTCCAGCATCAGGACGTTCATGTTGATCCACTTGCTGGTCAGGTAGAGCGGGTGACTGTCGGGAATCACCGGCCGGGGGGCGCGCATCACGTCCCAGCCCTTGAAGATCGCGGGTACCTTCGACACCCGCTCGGGGTGCACGAGCAGCTTCCCGGGAGCCAGCGGGGCCAGCGTGGCGTCGATGTGCATGGGGTGCGTGTCGTCGAACTCGAGGACGTGGATCCGGTATCGATCACCGAGATGGCGGCGCAGCCAGTCGATACCGAACTCGTTCGTGACGTTGCTCTTCTGCGCGACGATGTCGCGCCCGAGCCGCAGGAAGTCGGCCGCGTCGAAGGTCGGCTCGAACTCGGTCACGATCAGCCGGGTCGGCATCCCCTCGGCCGGCTCGGTCCAGGTCAAGTCGTATTGTGCGTCGGTGAGTTCGGGCTTGGGTCCGGCGCTCCACCGGGCGCCGGTCCGGAAGTACTCCTTCAGGAGCGGCCGGTAGGCGAGGGTCTCGTAGTACCGGGAGCGCCAGGCCATCGGGCACTCGATGACGTCCTCGCCCACCACCAGGAGGCAGTCCCGCGGCATGGCCGCGTACAGACCGGTGCTGGTCCAGTCGCGCGTGGCGTAGGGCGTGCGCTGCGCGACCGGCTCGGGGCGTCGGACCGTTACCCCCTCGGCTTCGAGGATGTGCACGAACTCGTCGAGTTCCTTGCGGGCCGCGGCGATCAGCTCCGCAGGAAACGGTTGCCCGCCGCGGCGGCGGAAGGTCTCGTGCTGGTGCGCCGGGATGACCGGTTCCAGTGACGCGTGCCACGGGGGAAACGTGGCGTCGTCAACTATCCCGACAATCACTTCTTCGAGTGGATCCCACTCGGTATATGACGAGACGGAAGAATTTCCTGATAAGTGTATGTCTGCTGACGAATCGGACAACGTGAACTCCAGTCATTCTGCCGTATTCCGGTCCGACGGTCGCGCCAAGCCCTATCCAGGGAGGCCGCAAGACAGGCGGGGTGACATGAATTCAAGCCGCCGTCCCGGCGTGCCGAGTGGTCGGCGGCCCTGGTCGTCCAGGTGGGTCATGGTGAACCTGCCGTCGGTGCGGTCGCCCTGTCAACACGACGCCGATGTGACGCACGTCACTTGCGTTACCCGATCGTGATCATGGATATTAAATGTCGCCTGTCGTAAATTTTTGTTTCTCACCATTTTGCGTGAGAGGGGTGGATGTGACGCCGGGGGACAGCGAAAGAGCGATAACCCACATATACAATTCTGCGGTGGCGGCTTCGGCCATCGGTGCCGCCTGGGAACTCGGTATGTTTGACGAGTTACACACGCAGGGAATGCTCGACGTGCAGAGTTTCGCGGCCGAACGGGGACTCGACACCGTTTCCGTTCTCGGCCTCTTTCGGGCACTGTCGGCGGTCGAGATCGTCGAGCGCGAAGAGTTCAAGATATTACCGGGCGTCCACTTCTCCGAGGCATACCGAAACAAATCGTTCTTTCACTGGCTCACCAGGGGGAGTGCCGATCTGTTCCGGCGGGCGCCCGAGGTCGTACGTACCGAGAACCGGGTGGGAAATTTCTGCCCGCGCGACAGCGCCGCCATCGCCTTCGCGTGCCGGGAGATCAGCGAGTTCTGCTACGACCCCTGGTTCTGGCAGACGGTGCAGGGCTTGGACTTCGACTTTCACGTCGTCGCCGACCTGGGCTGCGGCAGCGGCGAGCGGCTCATGCAACTCCTCGGCCGCCATCCGGGTACCCGGGCCGTGGGCATCGACATCGCCCAGCCGGCCGTCCGGATGGCAACCGCCGCGGCGGCCGCGGCCGGCCTTGCCGACCGGATGACGTTCGTGCAGGCCGACGTGCTGACGATGGCCCCGGTTCCGGCGTTCGAAGAGGTCGAACTCCTGACCTGCTTCATGATGGGGCACGACTTCTGGCCCCGGCAACGGTGCATCGAAAACCTTCGGCGGCTGCGCACCCTGTTCCCGCAGGCGCGCAGATTCCTGCTGGGTGACGCCACCCGCAGCGAGGGAGTCGCCGACCGTGACCTGCCGATCTTCGCGCTGGGATTCGAGGTCGCGCACGACATGATGGGCACCTTCATTCCGACCGTGCGCGACTGGGAATCCGTTTTCGAGGAAGGCGGTTGGCGGCTCAGGAGCAAACATTCGATCGACGTCGCCGTCGGCGAGGTCATCTTCGAACTCGAAAGGCTCTGAGCCACGCGGGATGTCGGAACCGGGCCGACGCAGGCCGCCGGCCACCTGAGAGGATTCGTATGCCCGATCTCGAATCGGTGCCCGTTCTGCACCACATCGCGGTGCAGACGGACAACCTCGACAACTCGATTTCATGGTACGAGGACTTCTTCGGCGGCCGGCTGACCTGGGCGACGGACATATTCTCGGACCTGACCGTATCCCGCCTGCCCGGCGTCGTGCGGATGGCCGAACTGGCCGTCGGAGCCGCGCACTTCCATCTCTTCGAACGCGGCACTCCCGCCGAGCGCCGGGCCGCGCCGGACGCACCTCGTTTCCAACACGTGTGCCTGGGCGTCGAAACGCCCGCCGAACTGCGTACCTGGCGCAGCCGTTGGTTGGAACTCTCCGGTTCGCACCGCTACGCGTTCGTCGACCCGGAGCAACCCACCGAGATCGTGACCGACGCGCAGGGCACCCAAAGTTTCTACTGCCTCGACGTGAACGGCCTGGAATTCGAGTTCACCTGCATCGGGGGAGCAGTGGGGGAGAACGCATGAGGCGCCCGTCGGCCGTCGCCGCACTCTCCCTGCCCGGCACCCACGGCTGGGACTTCGGCGACTACCCCTACGGCCTGGAACCGCTGACGATGCCGGCGCCGAACAGCGCCGCGCCCGACGGCGGCAGTCGCGACGAAGCCGACCTCGACGACGCGTGCCTGGGCTTTCTGGCCCGGGCCAAGGAGGGCTTCGGGATCACCCCACCCGTCGACGACAGCCGCCTGGGGCAACTGTTCTGGTTTCGCTGGATCATCGGCCATCACGTCTCCTTCGTGATCTGGCGCCTGCTGGCGGACGAACTGTCGCGACTGTCCTCGAACCCGAAGGACCGCGAGGCCGCCTCGGTCGCCGTGACGGAATACGTGCGGGCGTACTGCGGGATGCTGCTGTACACGGGCTCGTGCAACAGCGCCATCTACAACGCGGACATCCGACCGAGCATGCATCGGCTGCACAGCACCTTCAGCGGTACCTGGGCGCCGGACTACCCGCCGGTACGAAGCCTGTTCCGAGGCCGGAAACTGCCACCCGTGGTCGACTCCGAGCGGGAACGGCTGTTCCGACAGGTCGAGTTGAGCCACCGCATCCACCTGGGGGTCGCGGCCAAGCTGGTGGAAGGCGGCAGGTCGCTGCTCCAGCAGTCCGTCGCGCAACGCGACGCCAACCAGCCCCGCATGTGGGAGGGGATCTTCGACTGCTACTTCCTGACCCTGCGGGCGCCGACCACGCGGCAGGAGATCCTGGCGCAATTGTTGCGGCGCAACAAGGCCATCGTGATGGACCTCGCCACGAACGGCCTGTACCCGGGGTCGCCCGAGAGCCGAGACGAGACACTGGCGGAGATGCGACACCCCGACATCGTGGAGTGCGAGGAGGATCTGACCCCCTCGCTCTTTCGCGTCGCCGGTCTGGCCGCCGGCTTCTCCGCGGCCCGGGTGGCCAAGGAGATGACCGCCTCGTGAGCACCATGCGGCACGGGGTGATCCTGCTGCCCGAGCAGCGCTGGCTACACGCGCGGCGACTGTGGACGCACGCCGAGGAACTCGGCTTCGACCACGCGTGGACCTACGACCACCTGATGTGGCGATGGTTCCGCGAAAAGCCCTGGTTCGGCGCCGTCCCCACGCTGGCGGCCGCGGCCGAGGCCACCTCTCGGATCGGACTCGGGACGATGGTCGCCGGCGCGTCCTACCGGCACCCGGTGACCTTCGCCAAGGAATTGATGACCCTCGACGACATCTCGGACGGCCGGCTGATCTGCGGACTCGGCGCCGGCGCCGGAGGCCACGACGACCGGGTGCTGGGCCACACACCCCCGTCCCCGGCCGAACGCCACGACCGTTTCGCGGAGTTCGTCGAAATGACCGACCTGCTGCTGCGCCGACGGGTGACCGACCACCGGGGTGCCTGGTTCGAAGCCCACGGCGCCTTCATGGTGCCGGGCTGCGTCCAGCGCCCGCGCCTGCCCCTGGCCATCGCCGCGACCGGCCCCCGAGGCATCCGGCTGGCGGCTCGCCACGCTGACATCTGGGTGACGGCCGGCGACCCCGGCTGGGGTGAACCAAGCGGCTACGCACCGGCGATCGCGAACCTTCGCGCACAGGCGCAAGTCCTCCACGCGGCGTGCGCGGACATCGGCCGCGACCCCTCGACGGTGCGCCGCCTGGTCGTCACCGGCGCGATGATCACCGGCGTGATCGATTCGGTGGACGCCTACGAGGACGCCTGCGGGCTGTTCGCGGACATCGGCTTCACCGACCTGGTCGTCCATTGGCCCCGAGCCGACTTCCCCTACCAGGGCAGCCCCGAGGTCGTGGAGCGGATCGCCGGCAAGCTCTTCACGTCGACGGACACACGATGATCGGCTACGAGCTCGTCAACATGTTCACCGACCGACCCTTCACGGGTAGCGCCCTGGCCGTGGTCCCCGACGCGACGGGACTCTCGTCCGCCGTGATGCAGTGCGTCGCGGCGGAACTCGGCGCCGCGGAAACCGCCTTCGTCCTCCCCGCGACCTCACCCCACGCGTCGTACCGGGTACGCGTCTTCGGTCCGGACGCCGAATCACCGCACGGCGCGCATTCCGGCGTGGGGACCGCCGCCACGCTGGCTCGGTTGGGCCGCGTTCCCACCGGCCGGCTGGTGCAGGAATGTGGCACCGGACGCCAGGTGCTCGCGGCGCGGGCCGACCGCGCCACCCTGCACGCGACGGGGCCGGTGCGCGGCGAGCCGCTGGATCGGCAACCACTGCTCGACGCGGTGGGGCTGACCGAGGCGGACCTCGCCGATGCGGACGGCGACGGCGGGCCGCGACTGGCGGGCTTCGGCGGGGGCTTCGCGGTGCTCCCGGTCCGCGCCGGCGCGATCGCCCGGGCCCGACCCGACTACGCGCACATGCGCGACATCGCGCTGCCGGCTCTGTGCCTGTTCACCTGGGACCCGGCCGATCGCCTCGCCCGGGCCCGGTTGTTCGCCCCCGGCTTCGGCATCCCCGAGGATCCCGCGTGCGGACCGGTGGCCATGGCCCTGGGCGGGTGGCTGATCGTCGCCGGGCGACTGCCCGCCACGAACGGCGAGCACGGATACACGGTCCGCCAGGGAGCCGAGGCGGGCCGCCCCGCACTGCTCGAGTGCACGGTGACGGTCGAGAACGGCCTCGTGGTGCGAGGCAGCGTGACCGGCCGGGTGACACCGGTCGCCTGCGGACACCTCGCGGGCCCCGTCGAATCCCCTTGACCGACCCCTCGGAAGGACGTCTCGTGCTGCATCGTCCGGAACTGCACGGCACCGCGTGCGCGGTCTCCTCCACGCACTGGCTCGCTTCGGCGGCGGGCATGGCGATGTTCGACCGCGGCGGGAACGCGTTCGACGCCGCCACCGCCGCGGCCCTGGTCATCCAGGTGGTGGAGCCGCATCTCAACGGCCCCGGCGGAGACGTCCCGATCATGGTCTACGACGCGGCGACCGGATCCACCCAGGTCGTCTGCGGACAGGGTCCGATGCCGCGGCAGGCGACGCCCGAGGCGTTTCGCCGGCGCGGGCTGGCGGTGATACCCGGCTCCGGACTGCTGGCGGCCACCGTGCCCGGGGCCTTCGGCGCCTGGATGCGCCTGCTGCGCGACTTCGGCCGGCTGACGGTACAGGACGTGCTGGAGCCCGCGATCGGCTACGCCGAGGACGGATATCCGCTGCTGCCCAAAACCGCCGCGATGATCGAGGTGATGGCGCCGCTCTTCCGCGACGAGTGGACCGAGTCCGGCCGTACCTATCTGCACCACGGCGCGGCTCCCGCGCCCGGCGCCCGGATGCGCAATCCGGCGCTGGCCCGGACGTATCGCCGCATCCTCGCCGAGGCCACGGCGGGCGGACGAACGCGCGAGGCACAGGCGGACGCCGCGATCTCGGCCTTCTACGAGGGATTCGTCGCCGAGGCCGTCGACCGGTTCATGGCGACCGAGGAGCCGATCGACTCCACCGGCCGGCACAACGGCGGCTTGCTCACCGGTGACGACCTGGCCGGCTGGCGGGTACCCGTCGAGGCCACCGTGGCCCTCGACTACCGCGGTCACAGCGTGCACAAGGCGGGTCCCTGGTCCCAAGGCCCGGTCTTCCTCCAGCAACTGGCCCTGCTGGAGGGCTTCGACATCAACGCCATGGGCTTCGGGAGCGCGGACCACGTGCACACCGTGATCGAGTCCGCCAAGTTGGCCTTCGCGGACCGGGAGGCGTGGTACGGCGACCCGGAGCACGCCGACGTGCCGCTGGCCGGCCTCCTCGACCCCGTCTACGCGGCGGCCCGCCGGACCCTGATCGGATCCGAGGCGTCCGATGTCCTGCGCCCCGGCTCCCCCGACGGTCGGAAACCGTGGATTCCCCCGGTACTGGACGTGTCCGCCTCCTCCGGCGACCCGGACTGGCTGCGGCAGTTGGCCGACGGCATCCCGACCGTCCTGCAGCGGACGGCGGCGAAGGGCGACACGTGCTGCGTGAGTGCGACCGATCGCGACGGCAACATGGTGGTCGCCACCCCCAGTGGCGGGTGGCTCAAGAGCTCCCCGGTGGTCCCCGGTCTCGGATTTCCGCTGGGCACCCGAGGCCAGATGGCCTGGTTGGACGAGGGGCACAACAACTCCGTCGCTCCCGGCAAACGGCCCCGTACGACGCTCAGTCCGACCTTGGCGCTCCGGGACGGCGCGCCCTACCTGGCCTTCGGTACGCCCGGGGGCGACCAACAGGACCAGTGGACCCTGAACTTCTTCGTCAACCACGTCGACTTCGGCATGAGCCCCCAGCAGGCGGTGGAAGCGGCGACCTTCCACACCGATCACGTACCGAGCTCGTTCACGCCCCGTCGGGCGCGGCCGCTGGCCGCGGTCGTGGAGCAGGACGGGTTCGATCCGGCCGTCCTGACCGAGCTTCGCCGGCGCGGCCACGAGGTGCAGACGGTCGCGCCGATGACCCTGGGCAAGGTGTGTGCCACGGGCCCGGACTCGCACGGCGGCGTGCTGGCGGCGGCGAGTCCGCGTGGGCAACAGGCGTACGCGGTCGTTCGGTGACCGCGGACGAGACGGGTGCGGTGGAGTCGCGCCCGGCCTTGCGGAAAGCGGTGCCCGGTCAGCGGGGGAGCGTCGGATCGTCGACCGGATCCGGATCCGGATCCGGATCGGCTGCGCCGTCGAGTCCGGCGGGTCGGCTTCGAACCGCCTCGAGACTCGCCAACCTGGGGACCACGACGAGGGACGCGAGCAGGACGACACCGCCGAGAATGGCGGGGGTGCGCACGGAGAACGCGGAACCGAGCCAGCCGCTGAGCCCGGCGCCGACCAAGATCCCCAGACGGCTCAGCAACAGGTAGCAGCTGTTGACCCGACCGAGAAGCCGACGCGGTACGACCCGTTGCCTGAGGGAGACCACCTGCACGTTCCAGGTCACCACACCGAAACTGGCCAAGGCGTACAGGACGGCCGCCAAGGCGACGGAGGAGCCGACCCCCAGACCCAGCAGTGAGGCTCCCATCAGGAAGAAGGACAGACCGATTCTGGCCGTCAGGCCGAGGCGGTTGCGCAGCCGGCCCGAGGTGACGCCGGCCAACGCTCCGCCGACGGCACCCGAGGCCAGCACCATGCCGTACGCCACGGGCGACGCCCCCAGGGTCTTCGTCAACAGCAGCACCAGCATGGTGACCGCCAGATAGAAGGCCATCGACGCCACCGCGGCCACGATGGCCAGCAGCCGGATCCCGCGGTGCGTCCAGGTCCAGCGAACGCCCTCGCGGATGTCCGCAGCCACCGGGCGACGAGGTGAGGGCGTGCTCGCGCTCGACCGACCCAACGCGGCCACCAGCGCGGCGGCCAGGACGAAGGAGACGCCGTCCACGGCGAACGGGTACCCCGCGCCGACGACGAACAGGGCGGAGCCCAGCAGCGGGCCGACGAAGTGTCCGCCGACGATGAGACCGCCCTCCAGACGACCGTTGGCGGCCTCGAGTTGCTCGGGCCGCACCACATCCGGCAGGGCGGACGTGGACGCGTTGACGAAGACCGTCTCGCCGCATCCGAGCACGAAGGCCAGCAGGACCGGCACCACCAACGGCGGGCTCGCGACCAGCACCCACGCGGCGAAGCCCAGGACCACCACGGCCCGCACCAGGTCGACCTGCCACATCAGGCGCCGCCGGTCGAACCGGTCGGCCAGGACACCCCCCACCAAGGACATCACCAGCCAGGGCAGCGTTCCGGCCACCGTCACCAACGCCACGGCGCTCGGTGACGACGACACCGCGGCGGCCAACAAGGGCAGGGCCGCGTCCCGCATGCCGTCACCCACGGCGGAGACCGACGAGGCCGACCACAGCAGCGTGAACTTCCTGCCCAGCCTCGACGCCGGAAGCCCCTGCGATGCCGCCGATTTCGCCGTAGTCACCGCCCCAGTCTGGCAGCCGGCCGGCCCCGATGAACGGGAGACGAGAGGGATGGCGCCCGGCAGGCACCAATACGTCGACGGCGCGCTCGACCCGTTTGCCCGATTCGTGGTGAGCACCCGGATCCGGGTGAGGACGTTGCCGGCGTCGGTAGCCGTCGAGCAGTCCGCGGGTACCGAACTCCGCGACGACCCGCTCCGGCCCGGCCGACGATCACGACCCGCAACGGCCACCAGCCTCACCCGGCCCCGAGCGCCGGCACCGATGCATGATCGGCCCCGGCGCGAGTAGCCGCACTCCCCAGGTGGCTCAGGGCCTCTGTGACGTGTCCGGGACCGCCTCAGCCCGCATGGTTCGCCGGCGAACTCGCTCCTCTGCACCCCCCATCGAGGACCTGACGAACGACGAAGTGCGGATCCCTTTGATGCAGTTCCGTGCGAACCCGTGGGGACGGGACAACAAGGACCTGTTGTCGATGTACCAGGGCGCTTCTCCCGACAACGAGTGCCCCCTGGCCGTCGACACGACCGGGACTATCAAGGACTCGGTGTACACCCTGAGCAAAGGGAGTATGCGATGACCGACGTGGCGATTACGACGACCGGGTCGAGTGTGGTGGGGGCCGTTTCGGGGCCGCCGGTGCCGGCTACCGGGCAGGGCGTGGACATTACGTTGACGGCCGCGGTGGCCGAGCTCGCGGAGAAGGCGGCCGAGCAGGCCAGGGCGGGCGGGGTGCGCCTGCTCGGCGAGGGCGGCCTGTTGCAGGCACTTGCGAAGCACCTGATGGAGGACGCGCTCCACGCGGAGATGGACGAGCATCTCGCCGGCGAGCAGGCCCGGGCGGGCGGGGCGAGCGTCCGTCGGGGCGGGAACGCCCGCAATGGCACCCGCCGCAAGACGGTGAACACCGAGGTCGGGCCGATCACCCTCGACATCCCGCGGGATCGGGCGGGGACGTTCCGTCCGGGTCTGGTCCCCGTCCACGCCCGCCGGACCGGGGCGTTGGACGACATGGTGATCTCGTTGACCGCGAAGGGCCTCACCGGCGGCGAGATCGTCGCGCACCTGGCCGAGGTCTACGACATCTCCACCTCGAAGGAGACCGTCTCCACCATCACCGACCAGGTGTTGGGCGGAATGAACGAGTGGCGCACCCGCCCGCTCGACCCGGTCTACCCGGTGGTCTTCGTCGACGCGATCCACGTGAGGATCCGCGACGGCCAGGTCGCCAACCGCCCCATCTACGTGGCCCTGGGCGTCACCGTCGACGGATACCGCGACATCCTGGGGCTGTGGGTCGGCGACGGCGGGGAGGGTGCCAAGTACTGGGGCCAAGTCCTGGGCGAACTCAAGAACCGGGGCGTCAAGGACTGCCGCGTCCTGGTCTGCGACGGGCTGACCGGTCTGCCCGACGCCGTCGCGTCGGTCTGGCCCGCCACCGTGGTCCAGACCTGCATCGTCCACCTCCTGCGGAACTCGTTCCGCTACGCGTCGAAGAAGGACTGGTCCGCGGTCTCACGCGACCTCAAGCCCGTCTACACCGCGGCGACCGAGAGTGCCGCGCTCGAACGTCTTGCCGATTTCGCCGCCGCGTGGGAGACGACGTATCCGGCGATCGTGCGGTTGTGGGAACGCAGTTGGGCCGAGATGGTGCCGTTCCTCGCGTTCGACCGCGAGATCCGCACGATCATTTGCACAACCAACGCGATCGAGTCGATCAACGCCCGCTACCGTCGCGCGGCCAACGCCTCCGGCCACTTCCCCAACGAACAGGCCGCCCTCAAACGTCTCTACCTCGCGACGCTCGCGCTCGACCCCTCCGGGAAGGGACGCGTGCGCTGGTCCAACAAGTGGAAGGCCGCGCTGAACGCCTTCGACCTGGCCTTCGACGGCCGCGTCACCGCCGGACGCACCTGAGCCGAACCGGCGACGACCAAACGAACGAAACCGAGTCGAAACCCAGACTCACTCAAACGAGACCCCGTACACCTAATTCCTGGCTCTGTCCCGTAATCGGTGGTAGCGCTTTGTGGTGATCGCTGGAGGAGGATGCGGTGGCGGAGCAGGGGGAACCCGGCTCGGCCGTGCATCTG
>NZ_JBEXUX010000110.1:0-23747 GCF_040629175.1 Embleya sp. NPDC005971
CCACCCCCCAGGTCATGCGTTCGACAGGGGGCAAAAGCCATGCCGGACCCGGAGGCCAGGAGCCCCATTTCAGGACCACGAAAAAGGTAACGGGGGGGGGAGCGTTGCGCGGGCTCGCCGGGTCTCGGCTCCGCCGCGCGCCCGTCGGGCCTCCGCCGTACCGCGCGCCGGGTGTGCGTGCCGCCCGGGCGCGCAGGCCGGTCGGGCGCCCGGCGCGCGCTAGCCGTCGGTCAGCTTGGCGCCGAGGGTGGTCGGGTCGGTGGCCGCGGCGAGCAGGCGGGTGCGGATCGCGGTGCCGGCTCGGAGGTAGGCGCTCGTGTCGTCGTGCAGCATGCTGATGCCGTTGGCGGTCTCCAGGAACGCGATCAGTTCGAAGACCAGTTGGGCCGCGTCGAGGTCGGCCGGCGCGTCGCCGTTCGTCTTGGCGGTCTCGATCTGGGCGAGCAGCAACTCGCGCCACCCCCGCCAGGCCCCCGCGATCGCGTCCCGGACCCGGCCCGGCCGGGCGTCGAACTCGGCCGAGGCGTTGAAGAAGAAGCAGCCGCCGGGGAACACCCGGTCGCGGGAGTAGGCGATCCAGCGCTCGGTCAACCGCCAGAGCCGGATCAGCCCGGCGGGCTCGGCGCGTGCGGGGGTGACCACGTGTTCGAGGTAGACGTCCACGGCCGCGGCGATCGCGGCGAGTTGCAGTTCCTCCTTCGATCCGAAGTGTGCGAACACCCCGCTCTTGCTGATCTCCAGGTCGCCCGCGAGTCGGCCGATGGACAGCCCTTCGAGGCCCTCGACGGACGCGATGTCCGCGGCGCGGCGGACGATCGCCAGTCGGGTGCGATCGCCCTTGCGGACCCGCCCATCCGTGGGGGACGCGCTCACGATCACTCCTGCCTCCGGCGGTTCGGCGGATCGGCGAATCCGCCGGACGGTCGTTCGACCGATCGCCGTCGATTATCTCCCGGTCGCCTTGACAGGCTCTCGCCCTCGGTAAATAGTACGACCGGTCGTGCAGTTTTCCAAGAAGTGCACGCTTCGACCCGGCCGGCCGTCCGCCACCGCACGACCGGCCACCACCAGCCCTCGCCCGAGGAGGCGCCCGATGACCGACCCCCGAACACCCGCCGGCACCGACCCCGCCATCGACCTCCGAGCGCTCGACGCGCAGGCGCTGGACCGCCGGGCGATCGTGATCGCGCTGGACGCGGCGCGGCTCGTCCGGCCCGATCAGTGGGAGTTGCCCACCCCGTGCGAGGGATGGAACCTGCGTGATCTGCTCGGCCACATGGTCGCGGAGAACCGCGGCTTCATCGCCGCGGCCGCCGGCGCCACGGATCTTCGGGTCTGGCGCGACGCCTCGCTCGGTGCCGACCCGTGGGTCGACTTCGCCGACTCGGCGGTGGGCGTCACGGCCGCGCTGTCCGGTCCCGAGGTGCTGGAACGGCACTTGTTCATAAGGGAGTTCGGTACCTTCCCGGGCTCGGTCGCGATCGCCATGCACTTCCTGGACAACCTCGTGCACGCCTGGGACGTCGCCCGCACGATCGGCCTGCCCGGCAACATCGACCCCGAACTCGCGCTGTGTGCCCTGGCGTTCGCCGAGCCTTGGGAGCTCGGCCGGCCCGGCATCGCCTTCGGCGGCGCGGTCGAGCCGCCGGTGGACCCGACACCGGGGGAGCGCCTCCTGGCGCTGCTCGGGCGCACGCCGCACCGGCGGTCGGCGTGAGTGCCGTCGAGGCGTCCGCGCGGATCGCCCTGCGGGCCACCGGTGCACTGTCCACGCGAGCGGCCGGCGCCCTCGCTTACCTGCTGTTCCGGCGCCCGTTCGTCAGAGGTCGGGTGCGGCCGGGCGAGCATTCGGCGCACATGTTCGCGATCACGGAAACGATGTACGTCGGCGGCAAGCGGGTGGTCACCTACCGCTGGGGCGACGGCGCCGAGCCGGTGCTCCTGCTGCACGGCTGGTGGTCGCGCGCCTCGCGATTCGCGCCGCTCGTCGAGGAGTTGCGGGCTCGCGGGCTGACCCCGATCGCCTTCGACGCGCCGGGGCACGGGGATTCCGGCGGCACGAGTACCACCGTCCTCGAATACGCCGAGATCGCTCTCCGACTCCAGGAAAGACACGGCGACTTCCGGGCGGTGCTCGGGCATTCCTTCGGCGTGCTCGGTGCGTTCCAGGCGCTGCGCTCGGGACTGCGGGCCGACCGGGTGGTCGCGGTGGCGGGGGTGTGCGACATGGAGTACCTGCTGGACCGGTTCAGCGCCGAACTCGATCTCGACCCGAGGGTCAAGGCGCGGTTGCGGGAGCAGGCGGACACGCGGCTCCTGGCCCCGGAGTCGGCCATCTGGCAGCGGTTCTCCGCGCCCTACGGAGCCGGCCCGGCGCGGGTGCCGATTTTGGTCGTGCACGACGAGGACGACACCATGGCGGTGGCCGACCAGGGCTATCGACTCGCGGCGGCCTACCCCGACCAGGCCCGGCTGTACGTCACCCGAGGGCTGGGCCACAGCCGGGTACTGGGCGACGCCGCGGTCCTCGCCGAGGTGCTCCGCTTCCTCGACGCACCTCGGCGGGAACGCGCGACGGAGTGTGTCTGAGAGCGGCCGGACGGAACGCCCGCGGTAGCCGACGGGACACCGCAGCCGCCCGACGGGACACCCCCGACGGCACCTCACCCCGGCGGATCCGGCGGCGTCACCCTGCGGACCCCGCCCGCCGCTCCGCCGGCGCACCGACCCGCGCGGGCTGCGGTGCCTCGACCCGCGCGGATCGCGGTGCCTCGACCCGCCCGGCCGACCGCCGCGGCCCGGGCCACGGGTATCGCTCCACGTTCCGCACCGGCGGCGGCACGGCGGGTGTCTCGTCGTCGACGATCCGGTGGTACCGCAGCGCGAAGTAGTTCGCGGTCGGATGGCCCGCGAGCAGCGGAGCGGCGAAACTGCCGGTGCCCTTGACCATGTCGGAGCGCGAGTTGGCCAATTGCACGTAGGTGAAGGTGCCCGCGCTGCGCCCGATCCACCCGGTGAACAGCACCACGTGGCCGTCGTCGGTGTCGTCGAGCGCGTCGCCCGGGAGCAACTCGTCCCGCTCGATCCGGTCGGTGAGCGAACGCCGGTCGAGCGAGTCGGTGTTGAAGTCGGTGCTCGGCAGGTGCCAGGCCATCGCGACCAGGCCCGAACAGTCCGTGCGGTATTCGTGCGCCCCCTCCGGGTCCGCGGCCTCGGCTCCCTGGTCGTACTGGATGTCGCGGTCATACCAGTCCTCGGCGCGCTCCAGGACCTCGGCACGGGTGATGTCCGCGCCGCGCTCGGAGGTGGTCGGCGAGTGGGCCCCGGCGGGAGCGGCGGAGGTGGTGGCCGCGGCCCGCGGCGCGGCCGACCCGCCGAGCGCGGCGGCGGCGAGGAACGAGAGGGCGAACAGGGCGCGGGTACGGCGATCCGTGCCGAAAGTGATGATTTGTCGCATGGCACCAGACTTGGCCATGCCGGCACGCTCGTGGTGGATCGCAACGCGGGTCGGCCGGGCTACTTGGCCGCGCCGAGTCCGATGTCCAGGACGGCCTCGACCTCGCGGCCCCGCTCGTCCAGGAAGTGCAGTGAGCCGCCCGCGCTGTAACCGGCGCCACTGGGGACCTGAACGGTGAAGGACCTGGTGCCGTTCGCCAAGCCGCGGTCGACGGTCCGCACGGTGATCGGCGCCTTGTCGTTCTCGAACCTCGCGGTCACCGCGACCACCTTGGCCGACACCTGACCGAAGGTGATCGTCCCCAGCGATCCGACGCCCGGCCGGTACAGCGCGGTGTCGCCGACGGCGATCGAGGCGATGTTCCAGGCATGACTCGATTCCGGGGACACCCTCTGGGCGGGTTCGCACCACCGGCCGCCCCGATTGTCCAGGTGCCCGTCCAGGAACACCTCGACCACGTCGCACCCGGGCGCGTCGATCGCGGCCTGCGCGTCGCCCCGGGGGGCGCGCGCCAGCGCCCAGCGATGCCCGCCGAACTCGCCCGTTGCGATGACGTTCCGGTCGGGCGACTCGGTCACGGTTTCGGGGTGCGGGGGAATCGTGGACGAGGCCGGCGCCTCGCGTGCCGGGCCGGTCGCCCGGGTGTGCGATCCGGACAGGGACGCCGCGGTCATCGCCGAGACCGCGACCACCGCCACGACCGAGGCGGCGATCAACGCGGTACGTCGGCGCCGGGCGCGTCGACCACGCTGCTCGATCCGGTCGATCGGTGCGACGCTCGCCGGCAACTCCTCGACCCGGGCGGCCAACTCGTCCCGCAGCCATCGCTCCTGGTCAGCCCCGGTCATCTGCGTACTCCTCGTTTCCGATGCGGATTCCGGCAAGTCCCGGATGGACACGCAGTTTGGCCAGGCCCCTGGCGGCCTGACTCTTGACCGCGCCGAGTGAACAGCCGAGGATCCGGGACACCTCCGCCTCGGGTAGATCGTCCCAGTAGCGCAGCACGATGATCGCGCGCTGCCGGGCGGGCAGATCGGCGAGCGCGGTGCGCAACATCTGCCGCTGGTCCGCCCGGACGTACGGGTCCTCGCCGATCCGCTCCGGTGGTTCGGCCCGCAGGTGCTCGGCGACCCGCCGCTTGCGGAAGCGGGACGTGTTGGTGTTCACCAGGATGCGGCGCACGTAGGCGTCCGGACTGTCCGCGCGGCGCACGCGACGCCAGTTCAGGTACGTCTTGGTCAAGGCGGTCTGGGCGACGTCCTCCGCGATGGCGTGGTCGCCGCTCAGCAGGTAGGCGGTTCGTACCAGTCCGCTCCAGCGGGATTCGACGAACGCCCGAAAATCGGCGACCTCTTCGGCTTTCACTCGCACCTCCGAACTCACAGAGCACCGACTCGACCCGGAAGGTTGCCTGGTCTCCCGAAGTTTTCCGGCCCGGATTCGCGCGACCGGGGAACGGCTCGCGGGGGTGCGTGGGCTTCGGCGATGCGGTCCGGGCGGGGCCGGCCGGGGTCGGGTCTACCCGCCCGAGGAGCCGGATCCGAGCACCGCTCGGGACGCGGTCAGGGCGATGCCCTCGATCGACGCGGGCGGAGTGCGGCCGGCCGCCAGGTGAGTCCGGATCGCCGCGTACGGGATGTCCACCAGCGCGAAGGCGACCCGCTCCAGCGCGGCCGGGGTGACCCGGCCGCAGCGGGCGCGGGTGTACGACCGCAGCGCGCTCGCCACGGCCTCGTTGAGCGTGGTCGACTCCGGGCCCAGCTCCTCGGGCCACCGCGCGATCAGGTCCTCGCGCCGATGCAGCAGCAACACCGCCGCCTCGTCCGGATGTTCACGCACCCAGGCGAACACGGCCCGAACCGCGCGGTCGGCCCCCCGATCCGGGTCGGGGTCGGCGAGCGCGGTCAGGAACGGCTGTTGGAAGCGTCGCACGGTGCGCACCCACAGGCGGGCGAGCAACAGGTCGCGCGACGCGAAGCGGTGATACACCGACCCGACCGGCGCACCCGCCTCGGCGGCCACCGCCGCGACGGTCACGGCGCCGGCGCCGGTGCGGGCGGTGACTCGCAGCACCGCGTCGAGGAAGTCGTCGTCGGTGAACCTCGGTTTGCGGCCCACGATTCCTCCGCGCTTGACACCGGCCGGCGGCCGGCGTTTTCTGGAATCAGGATTCTAGTATGGAACAACCAATACGGCGAACGATTGGCGGTACGCACCATGCCGACCTCACCGACCTCACCGACCTCACCGACCGGCTCGCCGAACCTCGTCGACGCGGCGTTGCGCATCCTGCGCTCGCATGCGTTCGGGTTCCTGGCCGGCACCGACGCGGCCGGCGCGCTGCGGGTGCGTCTGGTGCAACATCTCGCGGTCGAGGACGACGCGACGATCCGGATCGGTACGAGCCCGCGCTCGCGCAAGGCGGTCGACCTGATCGCCCGGCCGCAGGTGTGCTACTCGGTCGAGGACCGTGCGGCGGTGGCCTATGCGACGTTTTATGCCCGAGCCGAACTCGTCTGTATCGGACCGGAGTTGGTGACCCATTGGGACGAGGCGCTGCGGCCGTTCTTCCCGGCCGGGCCCACCGGCGGCGACTTCGCGCTCGTGCGCCTGGTACCGCACCGAGTGGAACTGGTCGACTTCACCGCCGGCATCCATCCCGATCCGTATGGGCTGGTCGCGGCGGTGGCGCAGGTGCCGTAGCCGGGTGCCCGACCGTGCTCAGGCCGGGAAGTCGAAGGTGTAGCCCTGCCGGACCAGCCACGGCAACAACTGCTTGAGTGCGGCCAGGGTCTGCCCGCGGTCGCCGCCCGCGTCGTGCATCAGGATGATCCCGCCGGGCTTGAGCTCCTTCTCGGCGGTGGCCAGGATCTTGTCCGCGCCGGGACGTTGCCAGTCGCGCGTGTCGTCGGACCAGTCCAGCGAGCGCATGCCGCGCCCGGCCGCCATCGCGCGCACCTGCGGGGACCAGTCGCCGCCGGGTGCGCGGAACCAGTCCACCCTGGTCCCGGGGCCGGCCGCCGCGACGATCTGGTCGTGCGCGGTGGTGATCTCGTAGTCGATCCGGGACAGCGGGCGCTCGGCGATGCGCTCGTCGTGGGTGACCGAGTGGTCGCACAGCCGGTTGCCGTCCGCGACGACCTCCTTGACCAGCTTCGGATCGGCCTTCGCGTTCGGGCCCAGCATGCAGAAGGTGGCCTTCGCCCGATACTCCTTCAACAGCGCCAACACCTGTGGGGTCCACTGCGGACTCGGCCCGTCGTCGAACGTCAACGCGACGGTACGGCCGCCGCTCGCGGTCCTGCGCACCAGCGTGTCCGGCACCAGCGGCGGCGGCACCGACACCCGCGGATCGGCCGCCGTCGGTGCGTCGGACGGGGGCGGCCCGACGTCCGCGGCCCCCTCGCGTCCGCCGGGCCCGGCCGCCCGGTCGCCGGAGTCCGAGGAGCAGGCCGCGGTGCCCACCGCGAGCACGGCGGCGATCGCGAGAATGGTCGGATTACGCAGGCCACGACGGGTGTTGAGGCTAGTCACCGGTTGACTCCCAGCATGGTTCGAAAGCGAGGAAACACTTTCGAACACGCCCGCAGCCAACGAAGGGGTTCCGTCTCGGGACCCATTTTGCGGCGACTTTGTGCGTTGTCGACCATCCCCGGACGATTCGACCGGCCGCGCGGTGGGCACAGCGGCGGTCCCGCCCCGGCCGAGTCGGGGCGGGGGCGATCAGGCCCGGTCGAGGGCGGTGAGGGTGCCGGCCAGGTCGAGGGCTTCGGGGGCCGGACGGTTGTACGGGAGCCTGCCGAGCACGCTCGCCATGCCGCACGTGTCGGTCACGGCGGAGAAGATCAGACCGGAGCCGATCGCGCCGGCCAACAGGCGCACCTTGGGCGCGCGCCGGCCGACGGCCAGGCCGAGCACGACCAGGGTGCCGGCGGCCAGCCGGACCTGACGCTCCATCGGCCACACGTTGCGGGCATCGTTCGGGCCGTCCAGGGCATGACCGTCGGCGACCCAGGCCGAGGTGCCGCCGGTCAGGTGCGTGGCCGGGACACCGGCGGCGGACAGTTCGGCGCGAGCGCGCTCCGAGCGGGCTCCGGAGGCGCAGACGATCAGCAGCTCGGCGTTTTCGACCCGCTTGAGCACCGGTATCGCCTCGCGCAGCCGGTCCAGCGGGACGTTGTGCGCGCCGGGGATGTGGCCGGTCGCGTACTCGCCGGGGGTGCGCACGTCGAGCACGGTGAACTCGGTCAGCCGGGCGCGGACCTGCGCGGGGGCCAGGGCGGTCATGGGGATCGGGCCTTTCGACGGAGCCCGATGCCGGGAGCAGGAGGCACCGGTTCGGGGCGAATCCTGCGGTCGGGCATCGGGCGGGCTGAGCGGAGGGCTACCTACCGGTTGTGACTACCTTCGGCCAACGGAGGGATCGAGCTCGGTGTTCCGGGTCCGGCCCGGAAATCGGGATTGCTCCGGGGTCGCCTGCCGGTCCGGGGGCGCGGTTCGCGCCAGCAGCTCCGCGAGCAGCGGAGCCACCTGATCCAGTTCGATCAGGAAGCCGTCGTGGCCGTGGGGCGACTCGACCACGCGCAGCGGACCCGCACCCGGTATGCCCTCGGCGAGGGTGCGCTGCTGGCTCGGCGGGTACAGCCGGTCGCTGTCCACGGCCGCGACCACGGTCGGTGCGGTGACCCGGGCCAGGGCCGCGGCCACGCCGCCGCGATCCCGGCCCACGTCGTGGCTGTTCATCGCCTCGGTGAGGCTCACGTAGCTGCCCGCGTCGAAGCGCGCGGTCAGCTTGGCGGCGTGGTGGTCGAGGTAGGACTCCACCGCGTACCGCCCGGGCGGGTCCTCGTCGGGTTGGCGGGTCCGGCCGAAGCGGGTGGCCAGTTCGGCTTCGCTGCGATACGTGACATGCGCGATCCGCCGGGCCAGACCGAGCCCGCGCCAGGGCCCGGACTCGGCCGGCCGGTCGTGGTAGTCGCCACCGGCCCAGCCCGGATCCGCCCGGATCGCGTGCACCTGGGTCGAGCACCAGGCGATCTGCTCCGCACTCGCCGCCGCGGTGGTGGCGATCAGGAACAGCGCGCCGACCCGGTCCGGGTGCGTCACCGCCCACTCCACCGCCCGCATGCCACCCATCGACCCGCCCACCACCGCCGCCCAGCGCTCGATCCCGAGCAGCTCCGCGGTGGCCACCTCCGCCGCCACCTGATCGCGAACGGTCAACCGGGGAAAGCGACTTCCCCAGGCCCGACCGCCCGGCCCGGGAGATGCCGGGCCGGTCGTGCCCCGGCAACCACCGAGCGCGTTCGGGGCCACCACGAAGTACCGATCGGTATCCAGCGTGCGGCCCGGCCCGATCAGGCCGTCCCACCATCCCGGAGTGGGAAACCCCGGCCCGGCGGGACCGGCGACATGGCTGTCGCCGGTCAGCGCGTGCAGGACCAGGACCGCGTTGGCGCGGTCCGGGGCGAGCCGACCCCACGTCTCGTAGCCGATGTGGACCTCGGGCAGCAGCTCCCCGGACTCGGTCCACAGCGGCCGCGACAGGGTCAGCGAGCGCGGCCCCGCCGGGGCGGCGGGATCGGTGGGCGTGGCGTGCGACATGGTGACCTGCTCCGTTCGGGTTCCCGCTGCCCGCTAGGACGCCTGCGCGGCGCGGAAGCCGGCCGCCAGGTCGGCGCGCAGATCGGCCAGGCCCTCGATGCCGACGGAGAGCCGGACCAGGCCCGGGGTGACCCCGGTGGCCAGCCGTTCCGCGTCGGTGAGCTGCGCGTGCGTGGTACTGGCCGGGTGGATCACCAGGCTGCGCACGTCGCCGATGTTGGCCAGGTGGCTGAACAGCGACAGCCCGTCCACGAAGCGGCGGCCCGCCTCGACCCCGCCCTTGAGCTCGAACGCGACGATCGCGCCCGCGCCGCGCGGCAGATAGCGCTTGCCCGCGTCGTACCACCGGCTGCTCGCCAGCCCCGCGTAGTGCACGGTCTCCACCTCGTCCCGAGCCTGCAACCACGTGGCCAGCGCGCTCGCGTTCGCCACGTGCCGCTCGATCCGCAGCGACAACGTCTCCAGGCCCTGGAGCAGCAGGAAGCTGGTCAGCGGCGCGATCGCGGCGCCCACGTCGCGCAACAACTGCACCCGCAACTTGGCGGCGTACGCGCCCGGGCCCAGGTCCGGCCAGTAGCGCAGACCGTTGTAGCTCGCGTCCGGCTCGGTGAAGCCCGGGAAGCGGTCCGGGTACGCGCCGAAGTCGAAGGTGCCGCCGTCCACCACGATCCCGCCGATCGCGGTGCCGTGTCCGCCGAGGAACTTGGTCGCCGAGTGCACCACCACGTCCGCGCCGTGCTCCAACGGGCGCAGCAGGTACGGCGTGGGCACTGTGTTGTCCACCACGAGCGGCAGGCCCGCCGTGTGCGCGAGATCGGCGACCGCCGACACGTCGAGGACGTTGCCGCGCGGGTTGCCCAGCGTCTCGGCGAACAGCAGCCTGGTCTCCGGCCGGATCGCCGCGCGCCACGCGTCGAGGTCGTCCGGATCGTCGACGAAGGTGACCTCGATACCCAGCTTGGGCAGCGTCCAGTGGAACAGGTTGTACGTGCCGCCGTACAACGACGAACTGGACACGATGTGGTCGCCGGCGCCCGCGAGGTTGAGCACCGCCAGCGTGGTCGCGGCCTGCCCGGACGCGGTCGCCACCGCCGCCACGCCGCCTTCGAGCGCGGCCACGCGCTGCTCCAGCGCGTCGGTCGTGGGGTTGTGGATCCGGGTGTAGATGTGTCCTTCCTCGGACAGGTCGAACAGCCCGGCGGCGTGCGCGGTGTCCTTGAAGACGAACGACGTGGTCTGGTAGATCGGCACCGCACGGGCCCCGGTGGTCGGGTCGGGCGAGGTGCCGGCGTGCACCTGCCGGGTCTCGAAGGACCACGCCGCGGGGTCGTCGGCAAGCCCGGTCTCGATCGTGGGCGGCGCGTCGGTTGCTTCGAGGGTCATCGGGAAACTCCTTGCGGGGTAAGGGAGTCGACGTGGTCGAGCGGGTTGTGGCGGATGGCGGGAGAGGCCACCCGGATGCGGCGACGAGCAGGGTCGCGCGACGGACGGCCACGGGGTCGAAGGCGCGGGTCGCCGCGGTCTCGGCCGCCCTGCGGGCGTGACGGTGCCCACGACCCGATCGGCGACGGGTGGTCGACGATCGGGTGAGGAGAGCGGCGGGAGACGGTGGACGACGCGGCCGCCGGCCGGGCGAGACGCGGTTCACCCGGCTCGCGGGCGACGCGGTCGCCGTCGCGCGAAGCGCGGTTGATCGAGTCGGCGGGTCAGCGCCCGGACTCACACACCGCGCGAACCTCGGAGACCGAAGCGGTCACCCGGGTTCAGTGGCACATTCGACACGCCATGCTGGTCACGCGCACGAGATCCACGTGGCGGCGACTGACGAGCATGGGGCTGGGCATGGCCGCGAGTCTAGGCGGCCCGACCGGAATTGCGCCACGGGGTAGTTCGAAGCGGATGGGAAAGGCCGGGCCGGAAGCCGGCTGGACCGATGCGCCTTCCGCGTGCTTTCATCACCGCCATGACTTCGCGTCAGGTCGCTTCCGTGCTGCTCGACCCCTTCTGGGTGGGTCGACGAGCCGACCATTTCGACCAGACCTGTCGCTGAACCCCGCCGTCGTGCGGCCTCCCGCCGCCGAATGAGCACAGGCTGCCCACCCCGTAGACGCTCGTCGGTCCGGTGTGCCCGGACCCCGGCTGTACCGAGGACCCAGTCATGGCAACCAGCGCACCGCCCACCCTCCCCGTGATCGACATCTCCCGATTCCGCGACCCGACCGCCAACCGGGCCGACTTCCTGGCCGAACTGCGGCACGCCGCACGCGAGATCGGCTTCTTCCAGGTGGTCGGCCATGGTGTCGACCGGGAGCTGCGTGCCCGCGCCCTGGCGGTCTCCCGGCGCTTCTTCGCGCTGCCCGAGGCGGACCGGCTCGCGATCGAGAACGTCAACTCGCCGCAGTTTCGCGGCTACACCCGCACCGGCACCGAGTACACCCGGGGCGGCCCGGACTGGCGCGAGCAACTCGACATCGGCCCGGAGCGCGCGGCGCTCACCCTCGGCCCGGACGACCCCGCCTACCTGCGGCTGATCGGGCCCAACCAGTGGCCGGCCGCGCTGCCCGAGCTGCGCGAGACGGTGCTCGCGTGGCAGGACGAGGCGCTGCGGGTCGGTCGCGAGGTGTTGCGCGCGCTGGCTTCGGCGCTGGGTCAGGACCCCGGCTACTTCGACGAGTGGTTCGACGCGGAGGCCGCGGTGCACGTCAAGGTCGTGCACTACCCGGGACGGCCGAGCGCCGACGTGGACCAGGGCGTGGGCGCGCACAAGGACTACGGCTACCTCGCGCTGCTGCAGCAGGACGACGTGGGCGGCCTCCAGGTCCGGGCTCGGGACGGTTCGTGGATCGACGTCGCGCCGCTGCCGGACGCGTTCGTGTTCAACATCGGCGAGATGTTGGAGATCGCCACGCGCGGCTACCTGCGCGCCACGCAGCACCGGGTGATCGCCCCACCACCCGGCGTCGACCGCTACTCGCTGCCCTTCTTCCTCGGTCCACGCCTGGACGCGGTCGTCGAACCGCTCACCCTGCCCCCCGAGTTGGCCGCCGCCGCCGACGGCATCACCGAGGACCCCGACAACCCCCTCCACCCCACCTACGGCGAAAACGCGCTGACCGGCTGGCTGCGCTCCCACCCACGAGTGGTCGCCCGCTGGTGGCCGGACCACCTCCCGCCGGAAGCGACCGGCCGGGTCGCGGCGGGTGAGGCCGAGTAGCCCGGCCGGCGTTCGAGGCCACCTCGGCCGGAGGGCGGATGATTCCGGCCCGGCCGGCGCTTGAGGCCGAAATAGGCCCGGCCGGCTTCGAGGCCGGCCGGGCCGGAGGCCGAGACAACCCCGTCACCCCTCCGTGCTTGAGGCCACCGCCCGGGGGTACCAGCGAAGCTCCCGGGCCGGGCCGTCGGCCCGAACGCCTCCGGGAGGGACCATGACCGCCGATGAAGACGAACTCGTAGTCGTCGAACTCCACGTCAACGGCGAAGCCCGACTGCTCCGCATCGACCCCCGCGTCACCCTCTTGGACGCGCTGCGTGCCCACCTCGACCTGACCGGCCCCAAGAAGGGCTGCGACCTCGGCCAGTGCGGCGCCTGCACCGTGCTCGTCGACGGCCGCCGGATCACCTCGTGCCTGACCTTCGCCGTCATGTACGAAGGCCGCGAGGTGACCACCGTCGAGGGCCTGGGCGGCGACCCCGAAGGGGACCTGCACCCGGTGCAACAGGCGTTCGTCGACCACGACGCGTTCCAGTGCGGGTTCTGTACGCCGGGCCAGATCGTCTCCGCCGTCGCGCTCCTGGCCGAGGAGCACGCGGGCGACGACGACGAGATCCGCGAGTGGATGAGCGGCAACCTGTGTCGGTGCGCCGCATACCCCAACATCGTCGCGGCGATCGCCGCCGCGGCCGGACGGTAGGCCCCGATGCGCTCCTTCGCGTACACCCGTCCGGCCGAACCCGAGCGACCCTGGGCCGAACTCGACCCGGACGCGATGTACATCGCCGGCGGCACCAACCTGGTCGACCTGATGAAGTGCGGCGTCGCCGCCCCGGCCCGCCTCGTCGACATCGGCCGACTCCCGCTCGCGGACATCGCGGTGGACGCGGCCGCGGACACACTCCGGATCGGCGCCCTGGTACCCAACAGCGACCTCGCGGCGCATCCGGTGGTCCGCGAGCGCCTGCCGGTACTCTCCCGCGCCCTCCTGGCCGGCGCCTCCCCGCAGTTGCGCAACCTGGCCACGCTCGGCGGGAACCTGATGCAGCGCACCCGGTGCGGCTACTTCCGCGACCTCGCGATGCCGTGCAACAAGCGTGTCCCCGGCTCCGGGTGTGCCGCGCTGGACGGCGAACACCGCGGTCACGCGGTGCTCGGCACGAGCAGTCGGTGCATCGCCACCCACCCCTCCGACCTCGCGGTCGCGCTGGTGGCCCTGGCGGCACGGGTGTTCATCGATGGGCCGAACGGCCCCCGCGTCGAGCCGATCGAGGCGTTCCACCTGCCACCGGGGGACACCCCCGAGCGGGAGACCACGCTGGGCCACGGCGAGTTGATCACCGCGGTGGAGGTCCCGCTGACCGCGCTCGGCGCGAACTCGCACTACCTCAAGGTGCGCGAGCGGGCCTCGTTCGCGTTCGCGATGTGTTCGGCGGCGGTCGCACTGGAACTGCGCGAGGGCACGGTACGGGCCGCGCGGATCGCGCTCGGCGGCGTGGCGACCACGCCGTGGCGGGCGTACGCGGCCGAGGCGGCACTGGTCGGCCTGCCGCCGAGCACCGCCGCGTTCGCCCGGGCGGGGGACGCCGCCACGGACGGCGCCGTGCCGGGCCGGGACAACGGGCACAAGGTCGAACTGATCCGCCGCGTCGTCGCCCGCGCCCTGGGCACCCTGGTGGGCCCAGGCGGCGCCGAGGGCTTCGGTACCGCAGCAGGGGAGCAGCGATGAGCCCGAACGCCGGCCCGTGGATCGGCGCCGCCGAACCCCGCATGGACGGCCCGGTCAAGGTCACCGGCACCGCGATCTACACCGGCGACGTGGCACTGCCCGATCTCGCGCACGCGGTGCTGGTGCAGAGCACGATCGCCAAGGGCCGGATCACCGGGATGGACATCGCCGCCGCCGAGACCGCCCCCGGCGTGCTCGCGGTCTGCCCCTCCGACGGGTCGTTGGGCCTGGGTCGGGTCGCCTCGTACTACTCGGCCGACAACGGCCCGATGGGCGACGGCCGCTCCCCGCTGTCCGACGCGGTGATCCACCACCACGGGCAACACATCGCGATGGTCGTGGCGGAGACGCTCGAACAGGCGGTGGCCGGCGCCGAGCGCATCCGCACCCACTACCACCGGGAACCGCCGCTGGTCCGGATCGAGGACGCCATCCCGCAGACCCCGCCGGGCCGCGAGGACATCGTCCGGGGCGATCTCACCACCGGACTCGCGGTGGCCGACGTGACGGTGGAGGCGTACTACCGGACGCCGCCGCAACACATGAACCCGATGGAGCCGTGCGCCACGACCGCGCACTGGGTGGGCGACCGGCTCACGGTGTACGACTCGACGCAGTACGTGAACGGGGTGCGGGACGCGTTGGCGACCGCGTTCGGGGTGCCGACGGCGCAGGTGCGGGTGTTGTCCGGCTTCGTCGGCGGGGGCTTCGGCAGCAAGGGCACGGTCTGGCCGCACGTGCTGCTGGCCGCCGCCGCGGCGCGCCTGGTTCGTCGGCCGGTGCGGCTCGCGCTCACCCGGCCGCAGATGTTCACCTCGTGCGGCACTCGGCCGGCGACGCGGCAGCGCATCGTGCTCGGCGCGCATCGCGACGGTCGGCTGACCGCGATCGGGCACGACGGCACGTCGGCCTGCTCGTTCGGGGAGAACGTGGTCGAGTCGACCGGTGGATCGACCTCGATCCTGTACGCCTGCCCGAATGTGAGCATCCGTCAGCGGATCGCGCGAGTGGACATGCAGGCGCCGACCTTCCAGCGGGCTCCGGGCCGGGCTCCGGGATCCTTCGCGCTGGAGTCGGCCCTCGACGAGCTGGCCCACGAACTGCATCTGGATCCGGTGGAGTTGCGGCTGCGCAACCACGCGGACACCGACCCGTCGTCGGGGCTGCCGTGGTCGGGCAAACACCTGCGGGAGTGCTACCGCGCGGGCGCCGAGCGGTTCGGCTGGGATCCGGGCGACCGCACCCCCGGTACCCGTCGCGAGGGCGACCTGCTGATCGGCAGCGGAATGGCGTCCGCGACCCACGAGATGGACCCCGGCCCGGCCTCGGCGTACGCCGAACTGCGGGTCGACGGCACGGCCGTGATCGGCGTCGCGTCGCACGACATCGGCACCGGGACGTACACCGTGCTCGGCCAGATCGCCGCGGACGTGCTCGGTCTGCCGCCGGAACGGATCATCGTCCGGCTCGGCGACAGCGAACTGCCGGACGCGCCGCCCTCGATCGGCTCGCAGACCGTCGCCTACGTGGGCCCGGCGATCCGGCGCGCGTGCGAGGCGGTCCGCGACGACCTGCTCGCGACGGCCGTCGCCGACCCCGAATCGCCGCTGTACCGCCGGGAGATCGGCACGATCGAGTTCGGCCCGCAGACGTTCGTCGCCGAACTGGCCCGGATCGGCGAGCCGTCCGTGTCGGGGGTCGGCCATCACCGACCCGATGCCAACTCGCGGTACGCGGTGCACTCCTTCGGCGCGCAGTTCGCCGAGGTCGCGGTGGACGCGCTCACCGGTACGGTCCGGGTGCGGCGGATGGTCGGCGCGTTCGACATCGGCCGGGTGATCAACCCGCGTACCGCGCGCAGCCAACTGCTCGGCGGGATGACCTTCGGCCTGGCCCAGGCGCTGATGGAGGCGACCGTGCTCGACCCGCTTCGCGGGCACGTGGTCGAGCCGCATCTGGCGGGCTACCACCTGCCGGTCAACGCCGACATCGGCTCGATGGACGTGCTTTTCGTCGGCGATCCGGACCCGCACATCAGCGACCTCGGCGCCCGCGGCGCGGGTGAGATCGGTGTGGTCGGCGCGGCGGCGGCGATCGCCAACGCGGTCTTCCACGCGACCGGGGTGCGGGTGCGTACGCTGCCGATCACACCGGATCGGGTGGTGACCGGCTCAGCCGTCGGCCCTTAGGGCGGTGTCGGACGGAGCGGGCTGCCCGGTCGGCGTCCGCTCCTCGGCCGCGGTCGTGCCGTCCGGTGTCGCGACCGGCAGGGTGAAGGTGATCCGGGTGCCGGTGGTGTGCTCGGGATCCAGCGCGATCGTGCCGCCGTGGAACTCGACGATCTTCTTGCACATGGCCAGACCCATGCCGCTGCCCGGATACGCGTCGCGGGTGTGCAGCCGCTGGAAGATCACGAAGATCCGCTCCGCCTGGGCCGGATCGATGCCGATGCCGTCGTCGGTCACCGAGATCCGCCACATCCCCTCGTGCTGCTCCGCGTCGACCACGACCCGCACCGGCCGGTCCGGCCTGCGGAACTTCACCGCGTTGGCGATCAGGTTCTGTAGGACCACCGACAACTGGGTGCGGTCGCCGCGCACGGTGGGCAGCGAGGTGTGGGCGACCTCGGCGCCGGCCTCGCGGATCGCGATGTCCAGATCGCCGACCACCGTCTCGTACACGGCGTTCAGGTCCACGGGGGTCTCCTCCACCGGTCCGCGGCCGACCCGGGAGAAGGTGAGCAGGTCGTCGATCAGGGCCTGCATCCGGACCGCGCCGTCCACCGCGAAGGCGATGTAGCGGTCGGCGCGTTCGTCCAAGTGGCCCTGGTACCGCTTCTCCAGGAGCCGGCAGAAACTGGCCACCTTGCGCAGCGGCTCCTGGAGGTCGTGCGAGGCGACGTAGGCGAACTGTTCCAGGTCGGAGTTCGAGCGGCGCAACTCGTCGGCCTGCTCGTCCAGGCGCCGTCGGGCGTCGTCGGAGAAGGCCAACTCGTCGGCGAGCCGGTGTCGCATCGCCTCCATCGCGTCGGCCAGCGCCCGCAGATCGGCCGGTCCGGTGGGGGCGATCGCATGCCCGAAGTCGCCTCGGGCCACCACGTTCGCATCGGCCACCAGTCGGCTCACCGGCAGCGTGACGCCGCGGCGCAGGCCCGCGAACACCATGATCGCGCCCGCCAGGATCACCAGCGCGATCGCGCCGAACACCCACGTTCGCAACGCGCGGACGTCCTGGAGGCCCGCCCGGGCGGCGTCCCGTTCGTGCCGGAGGCGGTCCACCTGGTCGCGGGTCGCCGCGCGTAGCGCCGCATAGGGGGAGGGGTCCGTGACGGCCGCGCGGACCTCCGCCGGCGGCGGTGTCCCGGGCTCGACGTTCAGGGCCGGGCGCACCACCCGGGCCTCCCAGGCCCGGGCGCGCTCCAGCACCACCCGCAGCCGGGCGGTCCCGGCGTCGTCGTCGCGCAACAACTCGTGCAGTACGGCGACCTGTTCGCGCTCGGTCTCGTGGCCGGCCGAATACCCCGTCTGGAGCGCTGCGTTGCCGGACAGGATCTGCTCCCGGATGGCGGCGTCCTGGTCGGCGTACGCGGTCTCCAGGCGCACCGCGGCGATCAGTGCGGGTGAACTGTGGTCGACCAGGCGCCCGTTGACCGAGGTCGAGCGGGTGAGCACCCAGGTACCCAGCAGCATGAGCAGGGTCAGTACGACCAGCGTCGTGGCCACGCCCACGAGCAACCACCGTCGGGTGTCCCACGTCCGCCGACGCACGAGGTCGCGCGTCGACCACCCCGATCGCGGATCGGCTTCGATCGCTTGCTCCACCACACCGTCCCCATCGTCACGAACCCGCAGCCGCGCCGGCCGTGAGCCCGGACATCGTACGAGGACCGATACCTGCCCGGATCGCGGATTCTTGCACCCGATCGGGGCGGTGGATCACACGCCGGTCGTGCGGGGCCGGATCGGCGATCAGGCGCCGGTGGTGGAGCCCGGACGGACGATCATCAGCACCGTCACGGTGGCCCAGAGCAGGTTGAAGACGCCGGTGGACATGGCCAGTCGCGCCGTGGCGCGGTGTGCGGCCGAGGGCGGGGCGGGCGCCGCGTCGACCGCGGACGTGGCGGCCATCGGTGCGGGCGCGGCCTCGGCCGTGCCCACGGCGGCGAGCAGCGCGTCCTGGCGGGGCAGTACGACCAGGGCCAGGAGCGCCGCGGCGAGCCCGGTCAGCACGATCGAGACGATCAGCCAGGTGTCGCCGAGCACGTCCATGTTCAGCGCGACGCCCAGGCCGCAGACCGGCACCACGACGCCGAAGACGGCGTAGATCCGGCAGATCCGGTGCAGGTTGTGCACGATCGCGTGGGCGCGTTGGTCGTGCGGATCCGCGAGCGCGTGCCTGGCGGCGGGCGGGAACATGCTCGCGGCGACCGTGACGGGTCCGATCGCGATGATTGCGGCGAGCACATGGATGGCGAGAAGGAACTTGGTCACGGACCGAGGCTAGGAGCGCCGGCGGGGCCGAACGAGTGGCAATAGTGACACTCTTGCGCGGATTCTCGCCAAGCCGATTCCGCCGGCATACGCGGGTTTGGCGGGAATCGGGTGCACACCTAGATTATTGCCATGCATACCGTCGCCATTCTGGCCCTCGACGGCGTCATGGGCTTCGATCTGACCACGCCGATCCAGGTGTTCGGACGCACCCTGTTGCCGGACGGGCGGGCCGCCTATCGGGTCCGGGTCTGCGCGGTCGAGGCGGGCACCGACGTCGACGCCGGCGAGTTCACGATGCGCGCGCCGTGGGGGCTGGCCGAGTTGGCCGAGGCGGACACCATCATCTGTCCAGGTCGGGCCGACCCGAGCATGGCCACGCCCACGGCCGCGATCGCCGCGCTGCGCGTGGCGGCGGCGCGCGGCACCCGGATCGCGTCGATCTGCGTGGGCGCGTTCGTGCTCGCCGAGGCCGGTCTCCTGGACGGACTGCGGGCCACCACGCACTGGCTCGGCACGGCCACGCTGGCCGAGCGATATCCCGAGGTCGCGGTCGACCCGGACGTGCTCTACATCGACAACGGCTCGATCCTGACCTCGGCCGGTGCCGCCGCCGGCCTGGACCTGTGCCTGTACATGATCCGCCTCGATCACGGCTCGGCGGTCGCCGCGAACAGCGCTCGCGACGCCGTCATGCCGCTCGAACGCGCGGGCGGACAGGCCCAGTTCATCGTGCACGAACCGCCCGCCCCGGACGGCGCGAGCCTGGAGCCGCTGCTCACCTGGCTGCGTGCGCACAGCGACCGCGAACTACTCCTGGACGATATCGCCGCGCACGCCGGGATGAGCGCCCGCAGCCTGAACCGGCACTTTCGCGAACAGACCGGCACCACTCCGCTGCAATGGCTGCACCGGGTCCGGATCAGCCGAGCCCAGCACCTGCTGGAAACCACCGCCCACTCGGTGGACCGGATCGCCGCGCAGACCGGCTTCGGCTCGCCCACCGCCTTCCGCGACCGCTTCAAACGGGTCACCGGAACCACCCCACAGTCCTACCGCCGGGCCTTCCGCAGCCGCGACGACTGATCGCCGGGCGTCGCGGGCCGTCCTCGACGAGGCGTCGCACACCGTCGGACCGGTGAAGCGCGGCTCGGCGGGGCAGGACAGTCACGGTGGCTCCGGTCGGATTCGCCGGAGCGGGTCGACGCGGAGGGGACGGGTTCGAGGGATGACACTCGACGGTGCGCGGGCTGCGGACGACGTGTGGTGGAAGTCCGCCGTGGTGTATCAGATCTACCCACGCAGTTTCGCCGACTCCGACGGCGACGGGATCGGAGACCTGAACGGCATCACCGCACGCCTGGACCACCTGTCGGACCTCGGGGTGGACGTGTTGTGGCTGTCGCCCGTCTATCCCTCGCCGCAGGACGACAACGGCTACGACATCAGCGAATACCGGGACATCGAACCGCTGTTCGGCACCCTGGCCGACTTCGACCGATTGCTCGCATCGGTGCACGAGCGCGGGATGCGGCTGGTGATGGACCTGGTGGTCAACCACACCTCGGACGAGCACGCGTGGTTCCGCGAGTCGCGCGAGGGGCCGAACAGCGCCAAGCGGGACTGGTATTGGTGGCGGCCGGCGCGCAAGGACGCGGGGTCGGCCGGGGCGGTGGGTGCGGCGGGCGCCGCGCCGAACAACTGGGGGTCGTTCTTCTCCGGGTCGGCGTGGCAGCACGATGCCGCGAGCGACGAGTACTACCTGCACCTGTTCTCGCCCAAGCAGCCCGACCTCAACTGGGAGAACCCCGAGGTCCGGCAGGCCGTGTACGCGCTGATGCGCTGGTGGCTGGATCGCGGGGTCGACGGCTTCCGGATGGACGTGATCAACCTGATCTCGAAGGACCCCGACCTGCCGGACGGCCTTCTGCACGGCGACGGCTCGTACGGCGACGGCTCGCCGTACTACGTCAGCGGCCCTCGGGTGCACGAGTACCTCCAGGAGATGCACCGCGAGGTGTTCGCCGGCCGGCCCGAACGCCTGCTCACCGTCGGTGAGATGCCCGGCGTGACACTGGAGCACGCCCGGCTGTTCACCGATCCGGCCCGCGGCGAGGTGGACATGGTCTTCCAATTCGAGCACGTGGGCATGGACTTCGGGCGAGACAAGTTCGACCTGCGGCCGCTGCGGCTCACCGACCTCAAGGCTTCGCTGGGCCGCTGGCAGAGCGGCCTCGCCGAAGTGGGTTGGAACAGCCTCTACTGGAACAACCACGACCAGCCCCGGATCGTCTCCCGGTTCGGTGACGACGGACCCGAGTACCGGGTGCGCTCGGCGACCATGCTGGCCACCGTGCTGCACCTGCACCGCGGCACGCCCTACGTCTACCAGGGCGAGGAACTGGGCATGACCAACGCCCCGTTCGCCACGATCGAGGACGTGCACGACATCGAGGCGCTGGGCCACTACGCGCAGGCGGTACGGGCGGGCGAGGACCCGGCCCGGGTGCTCGACGGACTGCGCGCACGGGGCCGGGACAACGCCCGTACGCCGATGCAGTGGGACGCGTCCGAGCACGCCGGCTTCACCACCGGCACGCCCTGGTTGCCGGTCAACCCGAATCACACCACCATCAACGCCGAGGCGGCGGTGGCCGATCCGGATTCGGTCTATCACCACTACCGCCGACTGATCGCCCTGCGGCACAGCGAACCGGCAGTCGTGCACGGCGACTTCACCATGCTGCTCGCGGACGACGAACGGCTGTACGCATTCACCCGCCGACACCGGGGCATCACGCTGCTCGTGCTCGCCAACTTCACCGGCGAGACGGTGGCGCTACCGGCCGATCTGGCGGCGCAGGGGGCGCGGGCGCCGCTCGTACTCGGCAACGCGGGGCCGATCGACGCGCTGATATTGCGCCCCTGGGAAGCTCGCGTACATCGGTACGTGTAGCCAACCGGCACGCCGGATACAGAGCGCGTATGAGGACTATCGCTTCCGTCACCACCATTGCCCTCGCGTCGTCCGTCCTGGTCGCGGGCGCGGCCTCGACGGCCGGCGCCCAAAAGAGCAACCGCGCCCCGCTGCGCACGTGCGCCGAGGGCTCGCTCGGCTACGACGCACACGCGCTGCCACCGATCGCGAGCAGCGTGGTACTGGTCACCGTCACCAACCTGGCCGGCTCGGCCTGCACGATCGACCGTTTCCCGACGGTGACCTTCGCCGGGCTGGACGGCACGGCGCAACCGGTGCCGCCGGTGTCGAGCGGCGCGCGGCGGATCGACGCCGCCGGGAAGTTGTACGCGGCGCTGCGCACCGACGACCGCAGCGGCGCGGCACGATACGTTCCGAGCCTGACCGTCGCGGCCCATCCGGCCCATACCGGCAAAACTTTCACCGCAGCCGGAATCGGCGCGCCGGCACCGGGTATCGCGGTCTCCGATCCGATCACCACGCTGTGGCGGAACAGCGTCGACGAGGCGGTGGACGCGCTCCCGGGTTGAGCCGGCCATCGAGCCGCGGCCGGTCGCCGATTCGGGCGCATCGGCCGCGGCTTTTCGGCGCTGCGGATTCGGGGGCGGATACTTGGGGTCTACCTAAGGAATCTCATGATTCGCAGGACCCGCATGACCCTGGGCATTCTCGGCTCCTCACTGAAGGAGAACGAGCACCGGCTGCCGGTCCACCCGCTGCACTTCGAGCGGATCGACCCGGACGTGCGCGAACACCTGTTCCTGGAGGAGGGGTACGGCGAGCGCTTCGGCGTCGCCGACGCGGAACTCGCCCGATACGTGGCCGGGATGTTGCCGCGTAAGCGCCTGCTCGCGGAGAGCGATGTGGTGCTGTTGCCGAAACCCACCCACGAGGATGTGGCCGCGTTGCGCGACGGCCAGGTGTTGTGGGGCTGGCCGCACTGTGTGCAGGATCCGACGATGACCCAGGTCGGTATCGATCGCAAGCTGACGATGATCGCCTGGGAGGAGATGAACCACTGGACCGCAGCGGGCGCGTTCAGCGTGCACGTCTTTCACAAGAACAACGAACTGGCGGGCTACTGCTCGGTGTTGCACGCGCTGACGCTCGGCGGTGCGACCGGCAGCTACGGTCGCCGGATGCGGGCGGTGGTGCTCAGCTTCGGGGCCACGGCGCGCGGCGCGGTGATAGCACTGGAGGCGATGGGCGTTTCGGACGTGACCGTGCTCACCGCGCGGGACGCGGTGGCGGTGGCGTCGCCGATGCCCTCGGTCGTGATGGGTCACTTCCGGTTCGCCGAGGACGATCCGACCCGGCTGGAGGCGCTCACCGAGGACGGGCCGGTGCCGCTGGGCGCGTATCTGGCCGGCTACGACATCGTGGTGAACTGCGTTCGTCAGGACACCGACGCGCCCTTGACGTTCGTGCTGGATCGGGACCTGCCGGAGTATCGGCCGGGGTCGTTCTTCATCGACGTCTCGTGCGACGACGGCATGGGCTTCGAGTGGGCCCACCCGACCACGTTCGAGGAGCCGACGTTCACCGTCGGGGACAACTGCCGGTACTACGCGGTCGATCACAGTCCGTCCTACCTGTGGGACTCCGCGACGTGGGAGATCAGCGAGGCGCTGATCCCGTATCTGGGCACGGTCATGGACGGCCCGACCGCCTGGGACGCGGATCCGACGATCGCCAAGGCGATCGAGATCCGCGACGGCATCGTGCGGAACCCGAAAATCCTCAGCTTCCAACATCGTTCCGCCGACTACCCGCATCCGGTGGTGGCCCGCGCGGGAGGATGAGCGGGGACGGTGCCGTGCCACAGGCGGGGGGACGATGCGGATCCGGGTGGTGGGGCGGGCGCACGCCGAGCCCAGGCGGGTCGTCTTCACGTCCGGGGTCGGCGGCGGGGTCGGCTATTGGAACGTCGGGGACGGCTTTGCGGATCGGCTGCCGGTGGTCGGCGCGTGCTACGACGTCGAGGTCGATCCGCCGGACGACGTGGCCGAGTGGACGCGGGCGCCGACCGGGGAGCCGACCGGGTTCTCGCCGGTGCGCGAGGGCGTGGCGGTGACGGGCAGGCTGGAGTGGGTCGGTCGGGACGGTGAGCCGCAGGTGGTGATGCGGCTGGGCCCGGGGATCATGACGATCGATGTGGCTTGGGGATTCGAGGAGTTGTCGGTGGGCGACGTGATCCGCTTCGAGGCTCCGTGGCTCGAACTCTGGCCCTACGTGGTGTGAACAGGCGCGCCGAAGGCCCTCGTCGGCGGGCGAGGGCC